>CAJTIT010000009.1 GCA_910576345.1 Erysipelotrichales bacterium | reverse complement strand
GATGATGGCGGAGCGGGTACACCTGTATCCATACCGAACACAGAAGTTAAGCGCTCCAGCGGTGACAATAGCAGGGCTTGCCCCTGTCAAGATAGCTCATTGCCAGCCTTTGACCCTTTTGGGTCTTTTTTCTTTGTCTGTTTAATGAAAATATTGATGGATTACCATATCAGAATACGGGGAAGATACATTCTTTTTCTGAAGTATGGTATAATAATTGCGATATGAAAAATGAATACAAAAGTAGAAAGGATCCATGAAGAGACAATGCTTCTTTTCATTCGGTTATGAACATATGGAATTTACAAGATTAACAGAACAGGAATTTTCACAGTTTAGTGAAGCACAAGCAAACATGAATTTTTGGCAGTCAACCAGTATGGCGCATTTGAGAAAATGGAATGGATGGAATTATGATTATGTAGGTTTGAAACAAGAAAATCGGATGATAGCAGCAGCGATGATTTCCTATCGCAAAGTATTTTTTCATATGACCTATGCACAGGCAGTGCGTGGTTTTTATATTGATTATCATGATCATGAATTAATGAAATTGTTTCATAAAGAACTTTGTAAATATCTGAAGTCAATTCACTGTATGTATTTCAAAATTGATCCATATGTTACTTATCGTGAACGTGATATGAATGGTGATTTGGTGGAAAATGGCTTCAATCATCAAGACGTTGTGGATGAATTGATTTCTTTAGGTTATCAACATAGCGGTTTTACACGCGGTATGTCGACACAGCGTGAGCCAAACTGGATGTTTGTAAGAGACATCAAAGATAAAACGGAAGCGCAGCTATTAGAGGAGTTTGATCATCAAACACGCTGGACGATCAATAAGACAAGGAAAATGGGGATTCAAGTCAAAGAATTGTCTAAAGATGAACTTCCTTTGTTTAAGTCAATTATGGATCATACATCCATGCGCAGAGGTTTTGAGGATCATTCCATGCATTATTATGAAGGTCTATTTGAGACATTTGGCAAGGATGGTCGCTTAAAACTGCTGGTGGCACAGCTGAATCTTCGTGATTATCATGAGCGTTTGGAAGAAGAAAAACAAACCGCAATGAAGGAATTAGAAGAAGTAAAGACACATTTACAGGCACAAAGCGGCAGTAAAAAATTTAACAAGAAGAAAAAAGTATTGGAGGAACAAATTCAGCTAGTGGAAAAGAAACAGGCAGATTGTGAGAGAATGAAAGAAGAAAATCAAAGTGATGTACTCACATTGGCCGGAGCGACATTTTTACTAGCAGGTAAGGAAATTATGTATCTGTACAGCGGTGCGTATGAGGCATATATGAAGTTCAATGCACAGTATGCCTTACAGTGGCATATGTTTCGCTATGGTATTGCGCAGAGGTTTGAACGATATAATTTTTATGGTATCAGCGGTATTTTTGATAAAGCGGATGAGAGTTATGGCGTTTACGAATTTAAACGCGGTTTCCAAGGAACGGTAGAAGAGTTGATTGGTGACTTTACACTGTATGTGCATCCATTTGCGTACCATCTTTATGAGATGCTAAGAAGTGTAAAACATAAGATCAAAAAATCGTAAAGGAGTAGGTGAATCATGGAGTTTATAGAACAGATTGATCCAAAGGAACATGATGCATTTGTATCATCGCATCCATTGTGTAATTTATTACAGTCCAGCGCATGGGCAAAGGTCAAAGATAATTGGAATCATAAAATTGTTGGCGTGAAGGAAAACAATGTATTAATAGCAAGTGCACTTGTGTTGATCAAACCGCTTCCTTTGTCATTTACGATCTTATATATGCCAAGAGGCCCTATTCTTGATTATGAGAATCTGGAGCTGGTTTCGTTTTTCTTTTCTCAATGGAAGGCGTTTGCGAAACGCCATCATGCGATTTATACGGTGTTTGATCCTGCAATTCATTGTAACGACTATACGCTGGATGAAGTGAACGATGAACGCTATGAAACAATGGATACGATTCTTTCTTACTTAAAACAAAATGGGGCAATATTCAAAGGATTTACGAAACATATTGATGAAACGATTCAACCTCGTTTTCATGCGAATGTAGTTCTAAATGATGATTTTGAACAAGGTTTTACGAAAAGCGGCAGGAAATCATTAAGTATTGCGCAGAAAAAGAAAATCGAAATGCGACGTTATGGAATAGATGGCGTAGAAGCGTTTGCGCATGTCATGCATGCGACAGAGGAGCGCAAACAGATTTCCTTGCGTGATGCGGCATATTTTACGAACCTGATGGAAGCGTATGGAGATAATGCGTTTTTATGTTTGGCAATTCTGCCTTTACAACAGCTGTATGAAGAATGTAAGAAAAAGCTGAATCAAGTAGAGTTGGATTTGGAAAACTGCCCGGAACATGCCAAAAAGAAGCGTTTTACTTTGCAGGAGCAGATGGATTCTTTGACAAGAGAAGTGCGTGTATTGTCGCAAAACATAGAGATACATGGAAAAGAAGTCGCTGTTGCCGGGGGACTCTGTGTGAAATTTGGATCTACGGCAGAACTATTGTATGCGGGAATGAATGATACGTTTAAACGCTATATGGCGCCATATCTTACGTTTTATACATGTATGAAATGGAGTTTTGAACAAGGCTGTGATTCCTGTAATATGGGTGGTATAGAAGGAGATCTTAAAGGTGGACTGACGAAATTCAAGGCCAATTTTCATCCGGTGATCAATGAATATATAGGCGAGTTTGTGGTTTTGCATCATAGGTGGATGTATAAGATTTTGATGTATTTGTTAGAGCGAAAAAAGCGAGGGAAACATGCATGAAAATAGATAAGAACATTGATTCTCTTGAAGAAACAAAAGCGTTGGCGGAAAATTTAGCCAAGGCATTGGAAGGCAAGCAGGCGTTGATTGTATGTAAAGGTGATTTGGGCGCTGGCAAGACCACATTTACCAAGTATTTAGGTAAAGCATTGGGCGTAAAAAAAATCATCAATTCTCCTACATTTACAATTTTGAAAAGTTATCAAATGGCAGATGGAAGAAATCTGCATCATATGGATGTATATCGTATGGAAGGCATGAATCAGGATCTTGGCTTTGAAGAATGTTTCGAAGAGAATGCGATTTGTATTGTGGAATGGCCGCAATTTATCAAGAGCCAATTACCAAAAAAACGCATAGAGTTGTCCATTTTTCAAAAAGAAGGAGAAAAGCGTTTGTTTTCATTTGAAACAGAAGATGAAACATTTAAGAAATTGTTGGAGGATCTGGCATGAAAACATTATGTATGGATACTGCCCATCGCCATTTGATTTTGGTGTTGATGGAAGATGGTGAAATCAAGGCGTCATTGGAAAAGGAATGCTGGAAGCATCAAAGCGAATCGCTGTTTCCGGAATTAATCAAATGTATGGAACAGGCGCGTTGGCAAAGTGAGGATATTGATGAGGTCGTAATTACGGACGGTCCGGGAAGTTATACAGGTGTACGCATTGCCATGGCAACGGCCAAAGTTTTTTGCACGACGTTGAACAAACCGTTGTATTGCATTTCAACCTTACAGTTGTATGCAGGAATAGAGGCAAATACATTCGTGATGTTGGATGCTAGAAGCAATCGTGCATATTGTGCATTATACGATCAAGGGGTCTTACAAGGTGAAGAACAGATTTATACATTGGATGAGATTCGCAAAATCAAAGAAAAACAGAAGGTTTCTCTTGTCGGTGATAGCGATTTGATCGATGTGCCAAGTATGAAAGTCGCATTCGCCAAGCATTTTTTAAACTTGCGCCCCTTTGCGCATAAAGTAGAACAGATTCATACGCTGGCGCCGCGGTATCTGAAAGATATGGATGCCTATCAGGTGAACAAATGATTCGCAAAATGGTAGCGAAAGATCTTACGGTGGTCGCCGATATTGAAAACACATTGTTCACGAATCCATGGAGCGAAGAACAGTTTCATTATGAATGTTTTGAAAATGCATATGCGCATTTGGATGTGTATGAGGAAGATGGCAAAATCTTAGGGTATATTGATTATTGGATCACATTTGAAACAGCTCAGTTATCAAAAATCGCCGTATGTAAAGATGCACAGCGAAAAGGCATTGCGCAAAAATTGCTTTATGCATGTATCGATCATTGTGAAAAGGCAATGTGTGAAACAATTTCATTGGAAGTGCGTGAACATAATCAACCCGCCATTTGTTTATATGAAAACAATGGCTTTATGGAAGTGACAAAACGGAAAGGTTATTATGCGGATGGTGAAGATGCTTATCTGATGATCAAACCGTTAGGAGGGAATTATCAATGAAACAGGTCAAAATTTTGGCAATCGAATCAAGTTGTGACGAAACAGCCACTGCGATCGTGCAGAATGATACAGAAGTGCTGGCAAATGTCGTTGCGACGCAGATTGATGTGCATAAACGATATGGCGGCGTTGTGCCGGAGGTTGCGAGTCGTATTCATGTGGAGAATATTTCTGTGGTAATTCAAGAAGCACTTGTACAAGCAAATCTTACCATGGAAGACATAGATGCGATAGCGGTTACGAAAGGACCTGGGTTGATTGGCAGTCTTCATGTGGGAATTCAAGCCGCAAAGACACTGGCATGGGCATTTCATAAACCGCTTATTCCGGTGCATCATATTGCAGGTCATATTTATGCGAACGCACTTGTGAAAAAATTGGAGTTTCCTTTACTTGCCTTGGTGGTCAGCGGCGGTCATACGGAACTGGTGCTGATGAAGGATGAGTGGAGTTTTGAAGTTTTGGGCACTACACAAGATGATGCGATTGGCGAGGCTTTTGATAAGGTAGGGCGTGTTTTAAGATTGCCATATCCAGGTGGTGTATATATCGATCGTTTGGCGTCAAAAGGAAAACCTATCTACACATTGGCAAAGCCAAAAACTGAGGATGCGATGAATTTCTCTTTCAGCGGTTTGAAAAGTTCCGTTTTGCAGTTTGTATCACGCATGGAGCGAAAACAAGAGACATTTGAACCGGCGGATTTGGCAGCTTCTTTTCAAAAGACGGCGATTGACATTTTGATGGAGCATACGTTGTTGGCTTTACAGGCAAATCATCCGAAAATGTTTGTGGTGGCAGGTGGCGTTGCGGCTAACAGTGGTTTGAGAAAGCAGATCACAGAATTTGTTGCGCCTAAATTTCCTGACACGGTTTGTGTGATACCTCCGCTAGCGTGTTGTACGGATAATGCGGCCATGATTGCTGTCGCAGGCAGTGTGGCATATCGTCATGGTGTACGCGCAGATTTTTCACTGACAGCGGATGCAGGTTATGAGTTGGAAAGTTAAAAAAGATAAATTATTCACATATAAACGGAGTTGTGTTATAATGGGATTCGGTGATGAACATGGCAAATAAAAATGTGCCGAAGGCGACATTACAGCGTTATCCGGTGTATTTAAAAGCACTTCGCAAGTTAAAGAAAAATGGAGTAGAGCGCATGATGTCGAAAGAGTTGGCAGATGTTGTCAATATCGAACCAACGACCATTCGTAGAGATTTTTCATTCTTGGGAAGTTTGGGAAAACAAGGATTTGGTTATGAAATCGACAAATTGATTGAGATTTTTAATGCGCAGTTGGGCATGGATTTTGAGGAAAAAATCATCTTGGTGGGCGCCGGCAATATGGGAAGGGCTTTGATGAAGTATAATAAATGGGATTATGTGGTGGGAGAAATTGCCTGTGCATTTGATATCAATCCGGATCGTCAAGGTGTGCGTTTCGGTATTCCGGTTTATGATATGGATGAATTGGAGGAGCGAATTCCAATAGGTTGTCGTATCGCGATTTTGGCAATTTCGGATGATATCCAACAGACGGTCAATCGTTTGATCAACTGCGGCATCGTAGGTTTGGTGGATTTTACACATGAACATATTCAAGTACCAAAAGGGGTTGCGTTAAAGACGGTAGATGTGGTATCATCTATACAGGAGCTTGTGTTTGAAACGAACTCTTTGACGACAAAACAGTGAAGCAGGACGAAATCATTTGTGGCGTAAAAAGCGAGTTTACAGTTGGTGAAAGGTAGACCGCAACGATGGTGGAGAACACCTGTGGAGTTGGATCGGAGAAATGTGGAGTAGACGATCCCGCATGGCAGATGCGTTATAAAAAAGCGTTTGAAAAATCAAGATGCGTGTAGGCATGGATTGCCTTGCGAATCAGGATGGCACCGCGTAATGTTTACGTTCCTGAATAAGGGAACGTTTTTTTTATTCAAAGGAGGAAGCACAATATGTTTGAGTTTATGACAGTAAGAGAATTGTTTGAAATCGTATTTGCAAAAAATCAAGTGGAATTGGATGGTTTGGAGTTTGTGCAGCTGCAGGGGTGGATTCGTACCAATCGTTCGAGTGGGAAACTGGGTTTTATTGAATTAAATGATGGGACGTATTTTCGCAATGTGCAGCTGGTGTATGATTCTGCGCTGAGCAATTTTAATGAAGTGGAGAAGTACACGACAGGTACAGCAATCAGCGTTGTTGGTAAATTTGTATATACGCCGGAGGGTAAACAGCCTTTTGAGATTGCGGTAACGGAAGTCACTGTGGAGGGTCTGTGCGATAGTGATTATCCATTGCAAAAAAAGCGTCACAGTTTTGAATTTATGCGTGAAATTCCACATCTTCGTCCACGCGCAAACAGCTTTTATGCGATTTTCCGTCTTCGCTCTGTTTTATCGATGGCTATTCATGAGTTTTTTCAAAACCAAGGATTTGTGTATGTGCATACACCGATCATTACCGGCAATGATGCGGAAGGCGCCGGTGAGTGTTTTACGGTAACGACTAGAGAGGATGGCGCTTATGAGGAGGATTTCTTTGGTAAGCATGCATCTTTAACTGTATCGGGACAGCTTCATGTGGAAGCGTTTGCGATGGCGTTTCGTGATGTCTATACGTTTGGTCCAACGTTCCGCGCCGAGAATTCCAATACAACCAGACATGCGAGTGAGTTCTGGATGATTGAACCGGAAATTGCATTTGCGGATTTGGATGATGACATGGATCTGATTGAAGATATGATAAAATATTGCATCGAGTATGTGCTTGAAAACGCACCGGAAGAAATGGCGTTCTTTGAAAAGATGATAGATAAAGAATGTGTGAAACGAATCAAGGCAGTGCATGACAGTGAGTTTAAGCGTATGACATATACGGAAGCGATTGAAATTTTGAAAAAGGCAGATCATAAATTTGAAAACAATCATATTGAATGGGGAATGGACTTGCAAAGTGAACATGAACGTTATATTTGCGAACAGGTGGTGCATGGGCCGGTTTTCTTAATTGATTATCCAAAGGATATTAAGGCATTTTATATGCGTATCAATGATGATGGAAAAACAGTAGCGGCATGCGATCTTCTTGTGCCTGGTGTTGGTGAACTTGTGGGTGGCAGTCAAAGAGAAGAACGTTACGATGTTTTGGCAAAACGCATGGAAGAAATGGGTATGGCAAAAGAACATCTGGAGTGGTATATGGATCTTCGTCGTTTCGGCGGTTGTAAACACGCAGGTTTTGGTTTGGGATTTGATCGATTCTTGATGTATCTCAGCGGCATGACGAATATACGTGATGTGGAGCCATTCCCACGCACACCAAGAAATCTGATTTTCTAATATTGAATAGTAATAGGCGTATGCATATAAGTATATGCCTATTTTTTTGTGTAAGGATGATAGCATGATAATATTTACTGACCCATTTGATTTTAATAATTGCTAACGCTTTTTTTATACCCGATAACATCATCCATTTTTGTGAGAGAGGTAAATCATATATTGTCTTTTCATCAGAATTTTGACATATCTTTGTATAACAGAAAACTTTCTGATACATGGAAATTTCACATATTGTTCACACGCTTAAGCATCCAATATTGTATAATATGGATATAATATGAGAGGTGAGAATATGAGCAAATTACTGATAGTGGATGATGAACAGCGCATTCGATCCATGATTCACAAATATGCAGAATTTGAAGGACACACATGCAAAGAAGCAGAAGATGGTATGGAGGCGATCAAGCAGTGTCAGACAAATACATTTGATTTAATCATTATGGATGTAATGATGCCCAATCTAGATGGATTTAGCGCTTGTAAAAAAATCAAGGAAGAACAAGATGTTCCTGTCATCATGTTGTCCGCAAGAGGAGAAGAATACGATAAGATTCACGGATTTGAAATTGGTGTGGATGATTATGTCGTAAAACCTTTTTCACCAAAAGAATTGATGATGCGTATTCAGGCAGTCTTGAAACGGGTTCAAACGGTAAAACCGCAAGATTCATCTGTATTTCGCTATAATGCATTGAAAGTCGACTTCAGCGCAAGACTTGTTTATATTGAAAATGAGCGCATTGAAATGACCCCAAAAGAATATGCTTTGCTCGCATATTTCATTAAAAACAAAGATATTGCATTAAGTCGTGAACAGTTGATTCAAGATGTGTGGGGATACGATTTTATTGGTGATGACCGTACCTTGGATACCCACATCAAACTTTTACGAAAATGCTTAAGAGAATACAGTGTCATGATTGTGACGGTAAGAGGAATGGGGTATCGTTTTGAAACAGCGATCAAATAACAGTATAAAAACAAAATTGTTTTTTGCATTTTTGTTTTTCGCAGTGATGATGGTTTCCTTGTTGTGGTTGTTTCAAGTACAGTTTTTGGATAAGTTTTATCGTACCATTAAGACAAATGCAGTAAAAACAGCCGCTAATACAATCAATACATCAATAAAAACTGAGAGTGATTTTCATGAAATTGATGAAATTGCCAAAAAAAATGAGTTGTGCGTGGTAATTAGAAATCAAAACGGACAAGAACTTTATACAAGTAACCGCCGTGATCCCAAATGTATGATTGATAAAATGAACCAGGAAGAAATCAATGCTTTGTATGATCAAGCAATAGAAGAAGGAAAAACGATTTCACGGCTGATTACGACAAATGAAAATCAGCTGCGATGGGAAGAAGATTTTCTTAATAAAGATATCGATATGCCTGATCAGCCAAAACGAATACAAAATATAACCTATGCCAGTGTTTTGAAACAAGACGATGATTCTTTTATTGTGTTGGTCAATGCACAAATCACCCCTGTGGATGCAACAGTGGAAACAATTCGTACCCAATTAATGATAATTACCGTTTTGTTAATGATGGCAGCAATGTTGTTGGCGTATGTGCTGTCAAAAAAAATCGCCAAACCGATCATTCGTATCAATGAAAGTGCAAAACAGCTCGCAAATGGAAATTACGACGTATGTTTTCAAGAAAATGGTTATTTGGAAATTAAAGAATTAAGCGATACACTTCACTATGCAGCTTCAGAATTAAACAAAACTGCCGCCTATCAAAAGGAGTTAATCGCCAATATCAGTCATGATTTAAGAACACCACTTACAATGATTGCCGGATATGGAGAAATGATGCGTGATATTCCAGGTGAGAACACATCAAAGAATGTGCAGGTCATTGTGGATGAAACAAAACGATTGAGTCAACTCGTAAATGATCTTTTGGATCTATCAAAATTACAAGCAGGTATGCAGGAAATCAAATGGACAAGCTGTCCGCTTAGTGAAATGATACGCGCACTCATTCATCGCTATCAAAAAATGTTGGAAATGAAGGAATATCAATTTGTATTTGCAAGTGAAGATTCTTATATAGTCAAAGGCGATGAAGTGAAACTGAATCAAGTGCTTTATAATCTGATCAACAATGCCATACATTATTGCGGAGAAGATAAAAAAATTATCATACGGCAAACGGAAGTAAATGGAAATGTAAGAATCGAGATTCAAGACCATGGACAAGGTATCGCAAAAGAAGAATTGCCATATGTATGGGATCGATACTATAAGACGAAACAGCATCATGTACGTGCCCATGTGGGAACCGGTCTAGGTTTAAGTATTGTAAAAAGCATTTTGGAACTGCATCATGCACATTATGGCGTAGAAAGTACGATTGGAGAAGGAACAACATTTTGGTTGGAACTTCCTATTGAAAAAGCGTAATAGCGAAATGCATAAAATGATCGTCTAAATAACAGTATTCATGATTTCTTGTGAAACTTGAAATAGATCATCATGTTTTTGAAACACTATTTTAAAGTAAACTTTGCATAATTGCATTGATGAGTATGAAAATCGGTTAGTGAATATTAATTAGATATTGTTATTTATATGATGTTTATGATAGAATGTTGTTAGAAAAAACTAAACATAGTTAGGAGAAAACGACATGAAAAAAATAAAAATCGCTTATTCGATTTATCTGTTAACTGTATTGGCAATCTGTATCTTATGTATGACAAATATGGTAGATAAGAATGTGGTTATGATTGGCGATGTTCTATTGGTTGCCATTATATTTCTGTTTTGCTGCAATATCTTTTATGTGCCAAGAAATATGGATCATGGTATATTTCTTGAGAATAAGCAGAAAATGAAAAGCGACCCTATTTTATGGAAAGAAATGTTTTTTTTAGAAGCACCACTTATAATTGTATTGTTGATGATTGTATTCATGAAATAAAAACCGATGTGCAGTGATTTAGATGATGAAAATGAGGACAAACCGGTAAGAAAAACAAGTTTCTTATGTGAAATTTATGTGATTTTTTAATTTATGTTTACGCAATTCCTTACAGTAATGTATAATATTATCAGGTGATAATATGACGGATAAAAACAATGAAAATATCAACAATCAAAGCACTACTGAATCATCACTTGATCAAGTAATACATGACGATAAAAAAATAGAACAAACAAATAATCAAGAAATATCAAATCAGGAAATGACGACAACAGAAAAAGAAGAAAATAAAAAAATACAAGAAACGCAGGCTCATGATGAAGAAACAGTAAAACAAGACACGGTGTTAAAAACACAAACGCAACCTACAGAACCATTACAGACACCGGCTGTTTCCGTTTCCACAAAAAAACAAAAAACACAAAAAGAACGATTGTTTTTATACAAAAAAAATATTGATTATACACTTTCTTTTCTAATGTTGTTATGTTCTGCATTTTTATATTACCGTGTTTACAAGCTTTCATTTTTCTCATTTGACTGGATGTGGAAAATTGCGGCATTACTCATCATTATGAATATTATTTTTATACTTCTGTTATTTATACGTAAACTGCCAAATTGGGGAATTTGGATACGAAGAATATTCGTCATTCTGTTATGTATGGTTACCGGTTATGCCGGTCTTGTTGTCAATAGCTTTCAAACGGCGCTTGAATCCATTACGCAACCCGAAACGGCTACGACCATCAATGTTTCCCTCATCACAAAAAAAGATGGCGGGGCTAAATTTCTAAAAGATCTCAGTGGTAAAAAAATAGGAATTCAAACAGCCAATGATGCAGAAAACAGCATGTATGTGAAAGAACAGTTGGCAAAAGAAAGCGATCTTACAAATGTAACCTATGTAGAAGAAATTGATTATGAAGGGTTATACCAAAAACTGATGAAGGGTGAAATTGATGGGCTGATCATTACCAACTATTATTTCAATACGTTGTTAAAAGATACATTCCCAACGATAAATGATGATATATTTATACTCAAAAGCTATCAGAAAAAGAAAGAAAGCACACGAAGTGCAAGTACAAAAGATATACGCTATGAACCATTTACAGTATATATCGCAGGAGTAGATGAAGGCGATGATGCATCCATTGACGCAAGAAGTGACGTCAATATCGTACTTTTTGTCAATCCGCTGGCCAATCATATAGAAATGCTTTCCATACCTAGGGATTCGTTTGTGCCTAATCCAGCATTGAATTATGCCAATGATAAATTAACACATCTAGGTCTTAATGGCGTGGAGAATTCAATGAAAGGAATTGAAGAAGTCTTTGGTGTTGAAATAGACTTCTATGTAAAATTAAATTTCTTCTCTGTTATTGATATTATAGATGCAATTGGAGAAATTGAAGTGGATGTTCCAATAGAATTCTGTGAACAAGATGAAAATCGATCATTTGCACAAAAAGATTTGATTTGCTTAAAAGAAGGAAAACAAAAAGTAAACGGAAAACAAGCGTTGGCTTTGGCACGTCATCGAAAATCCTATACGGATGTCATGCGTGGAAAAGCCCAGCAGGAAGTCATCAAAGGTGTGATAAATAAATTAACATTCACTGCAGGCGTTATCAATATGAATCAGGTACTGAATATCGCATCCAAAACCGTTAGTACCGATATGCCGATGCAACAAGTCACCAATTTTGTATCTGCACAGCTGGATCATTTAAAGCCATGGACAATTGAATCCATTGTATTGGAAAATGGAGCGGATGCAAGCCTTGTCACCGCCAGTATGCCCGGACAATCCCTGTATGTAATGTTGTTAAACAAATTGGATGTACAAAATGTATATCAAATGTACCAACAAATGAAAAATCAGATGCAGTTTTCTTCTTTCTCATTCCATTTGGATGCATTAGAAAAAGAAGAAAAAGAATTACCGGATAATCCAAACGTAATGTGGGCAGGCTCCAATACCAGCGCTTATCAACATCCTAATACATATGAACCATTGCCGGAAGAAACACCAACAACGATTCCGGAACAGCCGACAATACCGGAAACACCGGATGTAAGCGCTCCGCCGACAAACACTGAAATACCGGAAGAAAAGCCTAATGAAAAACCGGAAGAAACACCAAGCCAGCCAGAAACACCAACCGTACCTCCGGAAAATCCAGATCAAGAAGATAGCGCAAAACCAAGCGATCCTCAATCATAAAAACCATGAATGTAAAAACAGGTTTTTCCAAAAACCTGTTTTTATTAGCCGTAAATGGAAAAATAAAGCGGCTTTTGAAAATTATCATCAGTAAATTCAAGGGTAAAAACATGAATGTCGTCAAAGGATTGATTTATGTAGATAATTAGACATCTTTCCTTTCGTTTTACTTCGTCGGCATTGACTACACCATACATGTTTTGTATAAACGGAAGAATGAATTGATGATTAGATCAAGGTGCAGATAATAATGGTTCGCCAATCTTTTCATCAACCGGTTCTTCATCCCATGCAAATATCAAATCATACGACATTGCCGTATAATGCTCTAATTCTTCATCCAATCGCAGTGTCGTATAAACACCCTAATTCGCTTTTAAATCGGAATTCAAAGAACGATAACGTACATGTTTGATCAAATCCATCAATGGATCAATGGTTTCATTCAAACGAACATACAGATGTAAAAACAAAGTTTCATTTTTACAAATGTATTGCGCATGAATCAACTGATATTCATCCTCTTTCGTAATGGAAATTGCACCTTTTACGCCTTCACATTCAAAGATTTCGTGCTGCTCATCATTCGTAATCAAAGGCAAAAAGTGATCAATGCTTTCCTCAAAAGTCATTGTCGAAATTTTATACATCCAATGCCAAGTCTGATCATTCTGGCAAAAAGGCGCCATAAAAACCAATGCAGTTTTATCAGAAGTGACTCTTTTCTCTGCACATCCGTCAACGGGAATACTCCATGCGCCTAATTGATATTGAATAATATCTCTGCGATAACCAATCTGGGGAATGGAAATCATACTTATAGGATTTGTGATTTTTATTTCACGATTCATCGTTTCGCAAAGTTCGTAATATTCCAATATTGGTAGTGGTATGGAAGCATCCTTCTCAAAAGCCATCTCTAAATAATCTAAAATCATATGAGCAGTATCTATTGTTTTTTCATCCATATTGGAATATTCAAAATAACACTCTTTCCACAACAAATTCAAAGCACAGTTTTTATAAAATAGGGCATTCTTTTCTTTATTATTCCAAATAAAGAACGTCTGTGCCAATTCTTCCAAATGCTGTGGTTCAAACAATGTTACCGGTATATAACCCATTGGCGTAATGACATATCCCTTTTTCTCTTTAGGCAAATAATAATCTACTTGCCAAGAAATGCATAGATCTTTAACTTGATCTTTTTGATCCAGAATATAAGCGCTCAAATCAGACAGCCATTGATAATAAATTTTGTATTTCAGTCGTTCAAAATCACGATGCGCAAAATAATCGGTAGGATCGCTCACTTGAAGCTCTAACGGACTTTTTTCAATCAAGACATCCAAAAATTCACATACATAGGCATGAAAACCTGCACCAACGACATTCGTTTGCGAACTAATACTGAGATATTGATTCTCATAGGAAACTTGAATATAGCCTTCCGGACACACATCAATGAAACTCAAACGATCATAAAATTCCATTTTCAATTTCCGCTCTTTACATATGTCCTGAATGAGTTCTAAATACCCCTCAAAATCCTTTTCCTCTGTCAATTTACCTTCTAAAACGATTTCAATCGTCATTTGCATTCTCCTTTCAAAAAAGGACTGATCATCATTCAGTCCTGCTTATTGATCTTCCACTGCGATTACATAAGAAATGTTGTCAATTTCAATCACAGATACCTTCATGACTGTTTTTAATCCATCCGATGGAAGTTTGCTTTCTTCATATTTTAACGTTAAAGAAACGATAAATCCATCATAAGTTGCTTGATTATACATGAGGGAAGATGGTGTAACTTGATTCACTTCATGCAATATGACACTTGGCAAATCATCTTTACTGTATTGAGAGAGTACAGCTTGATAATTGTTATAATACTTATACACCGCATAATCTTTGAATTCTTCTTGCTTTTCTTTTGGGATGAATGTCAAACCGCCAACATCTTCTTTTCCAGTCTTTTCTTTTAAAGTGAAAAATTCATATGCAAAATTAACAGCGACCAGTTCTGCCATTTTTTTTGAATCCGCATTGTTTTGAATGGCATTGCTTAATTCATTATATTCTCTGATTTGTTCTTGTGTTGGATGCGTTGGCGCTTCATAAACACTGTTGGTCTGTAAAGTATATGTTTCTTTTGTTTCCTTCTGTTTTGAACCACATCCATACAGCGTCAAAAGGGAACACATGCAAAGACCAAGTAAACATAATTTTGTGAAATGTTTCATATTGTACCTCCGATGGAAATAGTATTTTATAATGTATCCATTAATTGTATGTTGTTGATATAATCTGCCAATTCTTTTGTATAGATACCGCCGCCTTGTGCTAAGGTTTCATTACCACCGCCTTTTAATTGAAATTGATTTGCGATGGTAGTGAAAACGGATTTACAGTTCATGCCGAAGCGTTTTGGCGCGGCGATGACCAAGTGACAAGAATCATCTAAGATTGTGAACAAAATACAAGGATGTTCATAGAAAATGGAAATCCGCTGAGCCAGAGAAACCAGTGATTTTTTATCCAGGTCATGGAATTTTTCTTTGATGATTGCATCTTCTCGTTTTGATAATTGATCTGCACAAAGTAGAATATAGCGATGTTTTGAATCTTGCAGTTGTTTTGCCAATTCTTTATTGGCATTGATGATTTTGTTGATGCCGGTATTTACATATAGATGAGACGTTGCCAAGATGTTGCTGGCTTCATCCAATGTTTTATAGCGTTGATCGATGCTGTTGAGTAGCTGATCACCGCAGGCATAACGTATTTTATAACCTCTGGTGGTTTTGAAGAAACCAATGATGTAAATCATTTGAATATAGCGAAGACTTGGCACATGCATGCAGCCGCACAAATTATAGTCGATGTTGCCAATTCTCACGACGCGTATCTCGTCGTGATTCAGTTTCTTTTCGTTTACGAATTTAGCAGCTTCAGCTTTTGTTGGATACAAAATGCTGACTTCCAAATCATCTCGTATTAAACCATTGCACAAAACCATAAGCTCTTTTGCCATTTTATCATTGAAATGGTCGAAATTGAATTCAATTACGTTTTCATCATCACTTACATGATGGGAAATGGTTTCTACTTGATAGACATTGTGCAGCAGTGCACTGATTAAATGCTGTGCCGTATGGATCTGACATTTGCGGAAGCGTTCATGTAAATTGATGCTCA
Source organism: Erysipelotrichales bacterium (assembly GCA_910576345.1). Taxonomy (GTDB): domain Bacteria; phylum Bacillota_I; class Bacilli_A; order Erysipelotrichales; family Erysipelotrichaceae; genus C-19. The sequence continues at coordinate 73,958 of CAJTIT010000009.1, read as the reverse complement.
TCACTACATTGGCGCCGACTTCTATTTTTTGTTCCAACAAATGCCATTGTTTGCCGTCCTTGATACGTGCATTTTTGATTGGCAAACCGTTAATGACGCCAATATCAGATGCCATGCCGCCTTTGCTCATGAAATAAATGGTTTCTTTACAGGCATGCCAATAATCGCCTTGTTCTTCTTCTATATCGGTTATAACAGTACTATATTCTGTCGTAAAACAATTATCTAACAATTTATTAACCATTCCATTTTCTTCCTTTCTAACTGCTGTCTTTTATTGTATCACAAAATCATCATAATTTGTTGTCGAGAGATAGGAAAACTATGTGAAATCGTGTTATACTATGGAATGTAAATAAAACATTTGTTTCTTTATGAACCAGGAGGTATGCTTATGAATCAAATTGCCGATCAATGGAAGGATTATGAATGTATCGATGCTGGCAATGGAGAAAAGTTGGAGCGATGGAACGATGTGATTCTACGCCGACCGGATCCTTTGGCCATTTGGTCAATGAGTGATCATGTTTTGTGGAAGGAACCGCATGCACATTATCATCGTTCAAAAAGCGGAGGAGGAAACTGGGAGTTTAAAAAGAAGATTCATGATCATTGGGTGATCTCTTATAAAAACCTGCATTTTAAAGTATCTCCAACCGGTTTTAAACATACGGGCTTGTTTCCGGAACAGGCTGCGAATTGGGATGTGATGCAGCAGTTGATACAGCGACAAAAAAAAGAAATTCGTGTTTTGAATTTATTTGCATATACCGGTGGTGCCACGATGGCATGTGCCGCCGCAGGAGCGAGTGAAGTCGTCCATGTGGACGCCAGCAAAGGTATGGTAAATTGGGCAAAAGAGAATATGATGTTGTCGCAGTTGGAACATAAAAAAATTCGTTTTATCGTAGATGATGTGATGAAATTTGTCGCAAGAGAAAAAAGAAGAGGACGAACGTATCATGTGATTATCATGGATCCGCCAAGTTATGGAAGGGGACCTGGCGGAGAAGTATGGAAGATAGAAGATCAGTTGCAGACGCTGATTCTTTCCTGTATGGAAATCTTAGAGGAAGATCCACTGTTATTTTTAGTGAATTCGTATACGACCGGTTTTCCGGCATCGGTTTTACAAAACCTTTTACAAAAAACAATGCTTCAACGTTTTCCTGATGGTTTTATTGAATCCGGTGAGAATATGTTGCCCATTACCCATACCCATATGAACCTTCCTTGTGGAATCTATGGAAGATGGATATCAAATAGGAATGATGGGATTTAATAATCTTGGATTGGAACGATTGTGCCAAACATCTGCTGTTTCATATCTATTAAGAGATTATGGAAGTGGTCATCCAGTTTCCATAACGATAATAAAGAAAGAAAACAAGTGAACTGAGTGACCAAGTGATTGGGTAGATCCAATATACTGCAGCAATATCCTGCGTCGCAGAAACCATAATTGTCAAAACACTAACGCGAATCAAACACCAACAGACAAGCATGACCAGCATGGGAATCATGGCTTTTCCCGCACCACGCAAAATGGCAGAAATACTGTGAGAATAAGCCAGTAAAAAAAAGAAAAGTGCAGAAGTTTGTGCTCTTTGCGTACCATACATAATGACTTGCGGATCATCATTAAATAATGCAATTAAGAATGGCGCAGTTAGAAATGTAATCAATCCGATACATTCTGCCAGACACATGGAACAAATCATGCCGAAAGCTGCGCCTTTTTTTGTCCGTTCTATTTGTTTGGCACCCATATTTTGTCCAACAAATGTGGTCAAGGCCATTGTGAAGCTGGTAATAGGCAAAAACGCAAAGCCTTCAATTTTTGAATAAGCACCACATCCTGCCATGGCCATTTCTCCAAAACCATTGATATTGGATTGTACCACTACATTGGCAATGGAAATGATGGAATTCTGAATACCACTAGGTAAACCATAGCGAATGATTTGAGCAATCATTTCTTTATGAAAACGCACTTCTTTGATTTTTAACTGATAAACGTCGGTTGTTTTCATCAATCTTCTGCAACATAGATATGCGCTCACAAATTGAGACAGAATGGTCGCAAATGCGGCAGAACCAACACCCATGTGAAAAAATACGATGAATACGATATCCAAAACGATATTGATAATCGAGGATATAATCAGATAGTGCAAGGGATGTTTACTGTCTCCCACTGCCTGCAGAATGCCAACAAAAATATTGTACATGACAAGGCCAAGGGATCCCATGAAATAAATCTGAAAATAAGTAACGGATTGCGCCATGACATTTGTTGGTGTATCCATCCACGTTAAGATCGTCGGGGCAAGGCAAACGCCGAGAATTGTCAAAACGATACCGGAAATAAGACCGAGCGCAACGGTTGTATGTATGGCTTTCTGCATGGTTTCATATCGTTTCGCGCCGAAACATTGCGCAATCAGAACACCGGCTCCCATCGCGATACCGTTAAAAAAACCAATCATTAAGAATATGAGATTTCCGGAAGAACTCACAGCGGCCAGTGCATGACTGCCAAGAAAATTACCTACAATGAGAGAATCTGCCGTATTATATAGCTGTTGAAATAAATTTCCTAGAAAAATTGGCATCGCAAACCAGATGATTTTTTTCCAAATAACGCCTTCGCTCATCAAATTGCCGGATGTTTGGGCTTGCATGTATGCATCACAACCTTTTTATGACAATATCTTACGCTAACCTTTCAGAGTACGTCAACTATGAAAAAGAAATTTATGGATGAAAATAAGATAACAGACAAGAATGTACTCTTTCATAAGAATGTGACAATATGGGAAAGCATGTGAAATCACGTACTTTCATTTCGCTTTATAGAATTTGATACCAAATCGGAGTATAATAGTAATGATATTTTAATCAGACAATACAATGTCCTATGATAAGGAGCGAAGATATGAAGAAACAAAATAAAAAAGAAAGTCCTCTGAATTGGTGGAAACATCAAATCAAACAGGTAGCGTTTTGGTTGATTGCCATTCTGATTCTGTTGTCAATATATTTACTTTATCAAATATGGATGGTCAACGTCCTTCCAATAAAATATTTTGTACCCGTTGTGTTGTTGCTCATACTTGTGAATTTCGCAATGTGGTGGCTACAGTATGGTAAAAAAGTGAATAAGTTAAATCAACGACTGGGTCAGGGGTTGATCGTTGTTTTTGCGATAGTGCTTGCGCTAGGAAATCGATATTTGTATCAGGCAAGAGATGCGTTAAGCAAAATGAGCAATACAGATGAATATGAAATGATTTCCGTCATCGTGAAAAAAGAAAATACGGCAAAAGAATTAGAAGATATCAAAGATGGCTCGTTCGCTGTAGCAAACACCATTGACAAAGAAAATACGGATTTAACCATCAACGATATCAATCAGGAATTGGAAACACAGATTCAAACAAAATCATATGAAAATCTAAATAAAATGGCAGATGCTTTATATGGTGATGAAGTCGATGCGATGATACTCAATGAAGCATATCGCTCTTTGTTAGATGAGGAACATGCGTCTTTTAATGAAGACACAAAAGTTATCTATACATTCAAAATCAAAAAGAAAGCTACCAATATCGGAAGTAAAGTAGATGTGACAAAGGATCCGTTTAATGTTTATATTTCGGGTATTGATACGTATGGACCAATAGCGACAAAATCACGATCAGATGTAAATATGATTGCGACAATCAATCCGGAAACGCGACAGGTGTTGTTGACAAGCATACCAAGAGATTATTATATTTCGCAGACTTGTCAAAAAAATGAAAAAGATAAATTAACACATACCGGAATATTTGGCGTGGATTGTACCGTAACATCCATGGAACAATTTACCGGTTTGACGATTAATTATTATGCAAGAGTTAATTTTTCATCATTGGAAAGCATTGTGGATGCGATTGGCGGTATTGATGTTTACAATGAGGTTGGTTTTTATTCCGGTGTGGACGGATCATTTATTCCGGCAGGCGATGTTCATATGGATGGTTCTACCGCTTTGAAGTTCGCAAGAGAGCGTCATGCATATGCGGCAGGCGATCGTCAACGCGGAAGGAATCAGATGATTGTGTTGTCTGCCATTATTGATAAAGCAACGTCGCCAGCGATCGTTACGGGATATAGCTCTATTATGAGTGCAGTGGGCGATACGTTTCAGACAAATATGGACGCAGATGAAATGATGTCATTGGTAAAAAAACAGCTGGATGAAGGCGGTGGATGGAACATCGTGCAACAATCCGTGGATGGCGCCGGGGAAAATGGTGTATGGTCACCTGCCAATCAAACGTATTCGTATATGATGTATCCAAATATGGAATCTGTGGAGGCAGCTATTGTGAAAATCAAAGATGTCATGCATGGGGAACAGATTGCACAATAATCATTTTGTATAATTAAGAGGAGGTTTGAGTGTAAGAATTGCTTTTTATGGATTGATCGGTTATGTATTTGGTTTATGGCTTCAAAAAATGAGTAATCGTAAGAAAAAATAATAAGCGTATGTTTACCATCATCATTTGTAAGCTTATGGTTTTTTGCGATTAAAACGAAATACATTTCTCAAAGGATACAATGAATGCATATTTCCTAGGAAATGAAACAGATATATCCGTCTTCCTATTAAATTTAACCTTTTCATAAAGGATAAGATATGATAAAATTAGTTCGTTAATTAGATATTAGGAGGACAAACAAATGGCAAATTGTTTAGTTGCACAATCAGGCGGACCTACGACTGTTATCAATGCATCTTTAGCAGGTGTGGTACGCGCCAATCAGTTAAACCCGGTTTATGATCATGTATATGGCGGATTGAACGGAATCGAAGGAATTTTACAGGATCGTTTATATGATTTAACCAACATGAGCGAAACAGAAAACAAAATTTTGCGTCAAACGCCATCTTCTGCACTTGGAAGCTGCCGTTACAAATTGAAAAGAAATGATGAAACAGATTATCGCAAATTGGTAGAGATTATGGATAAACATGATATTGAAATCATGTTCTATATCGGTGGAAATGATTCTATGGATACAGTAGATGCATTGTCTCAATGGGCAAAAGCAAACAATATCAACAAACGTTTCGTAGGCATTCCAAAAACAGTTGACAATGATTTGATGGTAACAGATCACTGTCCTGGATTTGCATCAGGCGCAAAATTCGCAAATGAAGTTGTGAATGCGACTTGGTTGGACTACAACGTTTATACACGTGAAGAAGTATTTATTCTAGAAACCATGGGTAGAGATGCCGGATGGTTGGCAGGATCTACGGTAGCTACAGGACGTGTGGATCTTGTGGTACTTCCGGAAATTGATTTTGACAAAGAAAACTTCCTTGCTCAAGTGAAAAAATGCATGGATGAAAAAGGAAAATGTTACATCGTAACAAGTGAAGGCGCACATTATGCGGATGGTACATATATCTCTGCCAAAGAGGCAAAAAATGACGGATTCGGCCATGCGGTGCTTGGCGGTGCAGGTGAAACATTGAAAAACATGATTTTGGATGCAGGTATTGCGCCACGAGCAAAAGTGCAGGATTTAAGTACAGCGGCACGTTCATCCAATTTTGCGCAATCTTTGGTTGACGTAACGGAGGCGTTTGAACTCGGTATGTCAGCGCATATGAGAAGTGCAAACGGCACATTCACAGGTGAAGTTGTAGCGGTTCAACGTGAAATGGTGGATGGCAAGTACAATGCGAAATTTATCAGCGGACCTGCAGAAAATTTCGCCAACCATGTAAAACATGTACCAACAGAATGGATCTTGCCTGACTATCAGGGATTGACACAAGAATTCTATGATTATATTACACCGTTGATTCAGGGAGAGCCTACATTGATTATGGAAAACGGTATCCCTGCGACAGTAAAACCGTTTAATATGCGTTAATCATCGCATTGAAAAGAGTAGATAACCGGAATTGTTTCAATAGAAATGATTCTGGTTTTTTTGTATAAAATGTTTAAATTAACAATTAGATATTGGACATCTTTTAAAATGAGTACGGCACGTTTTTGATATGCAGCATTTCTAAGAATGTAATTCATATGAAATGTTGGAATCGCAATAATACGGGTGTTATACAAAAACTTACTTGATTTGGATAAAACACTTACCATTGAAAATTTAGAATTTCAAGAACATCTCCAAGATTTTTATCTCTTTTCCGATGCGCTTCTTTTTTTTCTTCGTGAGTAAAATCAAAAGGTGTCATTCATTCTTGCTCACTATTTCATCCGTCCATGTATTAAGTTTTTCACATTTCATTGATGCGGCTTCTCATAAGTCTTTTTTTGATGTTGGCCTTGCCATTGTTATTCCTTCTTTTTAAATATGTTGTTTGCTTTGTGTACACATGATAACGTAGAAATACTGACACTCAATCTCATGATTTTAAAAAAATGTGAGTTTATGATGTAATCGATGCTTTTCAAAGTAATCTTATGATTGCAAATAGACAGAATTTATGGTATAGTTATAAAAACTGGTTTCAAAACCTCCCAGTATAATCATAGGCGAAATGACAAAACAAAAGTAAAAAGTTTTTTTCTTGTTTTTTTATAGGACTTCGCTTATGAGAATAGGTGAAGTTTTTTTGTTTTAACAGAAAGTGTGTGATAGAATGAAAAATAATATAATCATTGATTGTGATCCCGGAATTGATGATAGTCTGGCCATTATGTTGGCACTGTCCAGTAAAGAAATCAACGTAGTTGGTATTACGATTGTTTGCGGTAATACACCGGTACAATTAGGTTTTGAAAATGCAAAAAAAATTTTAAAACAAATGAATCGTTTGGATGTGCCCATCTATATAGGAGAAAATGAACCGTTAAAAAAAACATATACGGATGCGTTGGATACCCATGGCGCTGATGGATTGGGTGAAAGTTTTCTTCCTGATGTTTGTGGTTATGAACAAACCAAGACAGCAATCGAATTTATGGCGGAAACATTGAAAAAAATACCATGTTCCGTGATAGCGATTGGCCCTTTGACCAATCTTGCAAAACTGATTGCATACGATGAAGGTGCATTTAATCAAATAGAACAGTTGATTTCTATGGGTGGCAATTATCGAAGCCATGGTAATTGTTCGCCGGTGGCAGAATATAATTATTGGGAAGATCCGGAAGCAGCCAATATCGTTTATGAACACATGACAAAAATCAAAAAACAGATTCATATGGTAGGCTTGGATGTTACGAGGAAGATTGTATTGACGCCCAATCTTTTGGCTTATATGAATCGCCTAGATGCAAATGTTGGCAGCTTTATTCAAAAAATCACAAAGTTTTATTTTGATTTTCATTGGAAACAAGAGCATCTTATTGGCTGTGTAATCAATGATCCGCTGGCCATAGCATATTGTATAGATCCTTCGATATGTGCTGGATTTTCTGCATATACAACAGTGGAAACAAAAGGAATTACAAGAGGACAAACTGTTGTGGATGCTTATCGGTTTTATCAACAAAAGCCCAATGCATTTGTTCTGACTGAGGTGGATCATAAGAAATTTTTCTATTTGTTGTTTATGAAGTTATTTCACAAGACAAAAGAAGAATTGGATATTTTAGACACGTTGATGGTATGAAACAGGAGATGGTAGAAATGAAAAAAACATTTAATATAAGTCATATTTGTATGATCGCATTGGCGATTGTATTGAATATTGTTGGTGCACAGATTGCGTTATTTCTAAAACTTCCAATCTATTTGGATTGTATCGGTACAGTGATGATTGCGGCTCTTTACGGATGGTTTTATGCCATGATTCCAAATCTGCTCAGTGGATTGATTTTTGGTATGACAACGGATATATACTCTTTGTATTTTGCACCGGTAGGTATGCTACTGGGCGTTTTGATAGCGATTGTATGGAATGATCGATTGGATCGTGGTTGGTATTTGTTGGGAGCCGCCTTCTTGGTCACATTACCAACTTCTTTATGCAGCGCCTGTATCAGCGCATGGTTGTTTGGCGGCATAACATCTTCCGGTTCTAGCGTACTGGTGCAACTGCTCGCAAAAACACCGCTGAGTTTAACCGTAAGCTGTTTCATTGTTCAATTTTGTACGGATTTTTTGGATCGCTTGCTGTCATTGTTTTTGGTTCGTGCATTATGGAAAAAACTGCCTGAAAGGTATCGTCATTTGCGAAACCAATAAAAAGTTTTATCGGAAAGATAAGTGAACCAAAAAGAGTGCAACCATTTTTCGTAAAAATAACGAGGATGTAACTTATTATATATCTTTAATATACTTTTTTATGATAATTTTATGTTTTTTACATTGTATTTTTGAATAAACAAGAAAAAATTAACAGTATTCTTATGGTTAAGCATAAGGAAAGCGGCAATACTAAAGATGCATTGGATAAAAATTTGTTTTATGGGCGAAAATTTGGTAAAATAATACCCGCGAGAGAGGAGAAAACACATGCCTACAAAGAAAAAAGACAAAAACATGTTTAGCAATTCCGACGAATTCAAAGAAGAATATAAACGTCGTATTGTTGCGAAATACGGAAGATCGATCGAACAGTCTCATATGACAGAAAAGTATATGGTGCTGGGTGAAATGATTCGTGATTTTGCAAGTGAAAACTGGAAATCCAGCAAAGAAGAGATTGCCAACAAAGAGCAGAAACAGATGCATTATTTTTCCATGGAGTTTTTGATGGGAAGACTGCTTACCAACAATCTGATGAATTTGGGTATCTATGATATTGTCAGAAAAGGTTTGTCTGATTTAAACATCGATATCAATGAATTGGAAGATATGGAAAGTGATGCAGGATTGGGAAACGGTGGATTAGGCCGTTTGGCGGCTTGTTTCCTGGATTCGTTGGCTAGTTTAAATTTGCCGGGACATGGTAACTGTATTCGATATCAGTATGGTTTGTTCAAACAGGAAATTGTAAACAACGAACAGGTGGAGCTTCCGGATAACTGGATGAAATTAGGTAATGTATGGGAAGTAAGAAAGCCCAAACATGCGGTCAATGTGAAATTTGGCGGCAGTGTTGATATGTGGATGGGTGAAGATGGAAAAGCAATTGTCAATCATATTCCGGATATGGTTGTTCGTGCGATTCCATATGACATACCTGTTGTTGGCTATGAAACAAAATTGACAAATACACTTCGTTTATGGTCTGCGGAAGTTGCGGATGAAGCTGTGAATTCTAAGGATCTGTCAAATTATCTTCATGAAGTGGAAGAAATCAATATGAATGTTTATCCGGATGATTCTACGGAACATGGAAAATTACTGCGTTTGAAACAACAGTATTTCTTTGTCTGTGCCGGACTTACTGCGATTTTGAAAGCGCATTTACGCACATATCCTTCTTTGGATAATCTGGCTGATAAGATTAGTGTGCAGCTAAATGATACCCATCCGGTATTGTGCGTTCCGGAACTGATGCGGTTGCTGATGGATGAGTATGGATATGGATGGGATCAGGCATGGGACATCACCACGAAAACAATGTCTTATACCAATCATACTGTATTAAGTGAAGCGCTGGAAAAATGGCCAATTACCTATGTACAAACGTTGTTGCCACGTGTTTATATGATTATCGAAGAAATCGATCATCGCTTCAAATATCAAGTTGGACATGATTATGGTCATCCTGAATTGGTAAATGAAGTGGTAATTCTAAAGGATGGACAGGTGCATATGGCGCATTTGGCTATCGTTGGTTCTCACAGTGTCAATGGTGTTGCGGCTTTGCATACAAAAATCTTGATGGAAGATGTTATGAAAAGTTTCCATACGATTTATCCTAACAAGTTCAATAATAAAACAAATGGAATTACCCATCGCAGATGGTTATTGTATTCCAATCCACAGTTAACAGAACTGCTAGAATCTTATATTGGCGATGGGTTCAAAAAGGATCCGGATCAGTTAAGCAATCTGATGAAGTATGTGGATGATGAGAAATTACAAAATGCTTTCTTGAATGTGAAAAAGGAACGTAAGGAAATATTGGCACGTTATATCAAAGACACTACAGGTGTGGAAGTGGATGTAAATTCTATATTTGATATTCAGGCAAAACGTCTTCATGCTTACAAACGTCAATTATTGAATGTAATGCATATCATTTATTTATATCAACGCATGAAAGAAGATGAATCGTTTACGATTACACCAAGAACGTTCATTTTTGCGGCGAAAGCAGCGCCTTCTTATGTATTCGCAAAAGAAGTCATCAAATTGATTCATTGTGTGGCTGATAAGGTGAATAACGATCCACATGTATCCAAGATGATGAAGGTTGTATTCCTGCCAAATTATGGTGTTTCCATGGCAGAGATCTTACAGAATGCGGCAGATGTATCTGAACAGATTTCCACAGCCGGAAAAGAAGCCAGCGGTACCGGTAATATGAAATTTATGATGAATGGTGCTATTACATTGGGTACGATGGACGGTGCCAATGTGGAAATTGTAGAACATGTTGGATTTGAGAATGCGGAAATATTTGGTTTGCGCGCAGATGATGTCGCATTGATCAAATTGGACAATATGTATAATGCATGGGACAAGTATAATCAAAATCCTGTTTTGCAGAAAGTTATCACAAGTTTTACAGATGGTACTTTCAGTAGTAATGGAAATGATTTTAAAACGATTTACAATGAATTGATGTTTAAGAATGATGAGTATTTATTGTTGGCAGATTTTGATGCTTATGTGCATGCACAGAATAATGTGCAAAATCGTTATGCCGATAAGAAAAGCTGGGCAAGAATGTGTTTGGTAAATATTGCACAGTCCGGGTTCTTCTCTTCTGATCGAACAATTCAACAGTATGCGGATGAAATCTGGAATATCAAACCTGTTATTGTAAAATAAGTATGAAAAAACCAAAGTCTTGTTGCTTTGGTTTTTTTATCGTTCAATGGAGAAAATTTGATGTGATGATTTTCATAATCTGATCCACAGCTAATCCGGTAACAGCTGAAATAATTCTTGCTTTGTACCTGCCCACCATCAACAAAATTGTAATATGTTCAATGTGTGCGTGCATCCAGCCGGTAGCGAAGCCTTCACGAAATCCTTTCTCAAACGTTTCCTCTAAAAAACTGCTCATAATCGATACCTCTTTGAATAAAAATTGTTCTGCACAATATTAACATAAAGTAGATATGGATTCAACACAGAAAGTATTGAAATGGTTTTGAGTCAACTTGATTTTACTCATAATTATTAAATATACGACAATATAAGAAACTTTTCATTGTTTGTGTATACTTTTCATCTAATGCTTGAGATAAATAGCAAGATTTCTACAACTTTTTTGTAATTTTGAATTCTACAACGAACAGTATAAATATAGGAGGGTAAGAAAAATACTTACAATCAATGGTCAAACATATATACCGAGTTGCATATAAATTTCATGGTCGATATTGAAGTCATGAATAGGCTATGTTACTGTCTTGGTGAATGTTTTTACTTTATCCTCCACTGATATGAGTAGGATAATGGCAGAGATATTAAAGATTGTAATGGAAGAACACCATATTGAAGTAAGACATGGTTACATATTGGATTGTTTTATAAAAACAAGAGATGGGTTAAACCAGATAAGGAGAAAACTAAAAATTGTGTTTAAGACAACAGACACCATAATGTGGAGTGAATATCTTATTTGGAGGAAATAGAAAATGGCAAAATCATTATTTGAGGAACTGGGCGGCAGATACGAAAGGCAAGGCGATTATTTAATACCGTGTTTGTCTGTACCCGCCGAAGAAGAACAGCCCATAGGCATATGGGGACAGCGGCATATGAACTATCTGAAGCAGTACCATAAGGTTACATACACTAATCTTTTTACAAACGGCAGGCTCAACGCCTATCTTGTTGATGTAGACAGGCAGGCACAGGAACGCTTTGAAAGGCTCATAGAGGGCATGAAGCAAACACAAGACATAACAGAACAGCTAAAGGCTGAAAATGCCTTAGAATGGACAGGAAAAATGAATAACATAAGAGCTTGTGCGAGGAAGATTGTATATGATGAAATCATTTACGCATAGACAGCAAGGCAACAGGGAAAAGCTCTGTCGCTTTTCTTTTCGGGAAGCATCTGATTTAATAGTGATTTTTTTCTGAATATATTGACATGGCAGTAATGAGTTACTATGCTATTCGGCAGGAACTTGTTACTACTAAGTACAAAGGAAAAATAGATGAAAATGGATGAACTCTTTGAAGAATACGACTGTGATACCGAACACAGAGTACAAGCGATATTTTCAAGTATCTTTATACTACAAAATCGTATGCAGACAGCGGGTGAAAAACTTCAAACGGAAATATCCCTAAAGCAATGGTTATTACTTGCAATGACAGCTTGCTGTCCAGAGCCACGAACATTAACAAATATCGGAAACTTTATGGGCTGTTCCAGACAGAATATAAAAAAATTAGCTTTAACTCTTGAAAAGAAAGGATTTGTCCGTTTGCTATTAGAGGGAAATAATTCTGTCCGTATTGAGCTAACCGATAAAGCAGGTCAATATGCCGAAGAAATAGGAGAACGCCATTCACAGTTTTTGAAGTTGCTATTTACAGATTTCAACGAGGACAAAATAGATTTGCTTTTCCATCTTTATGTAAAATTATTTGTCGGCATAGGAGAAATTAGGCTAATGAACATTGGGAATGGGTAAACGTTTTTCATCATCACGCATAATTTGATTGCCGTAAACTGATTTAAGGATTATTTAATAACTTCTATGCTACAATCGAATCACAAAGCGAAAGGAGTAGCAGAAATGTATTTACAAATACTGAAAAAAGACCTTAAACGCAAAAAGGCGATGAACGTGATACTGCTGGTATTTATTATACTCGCATCGATGTTCATGTCCTCAGGCGTGAGCAACATCATCACCGTGACGACTGCGCTGGACAGCTATTTTGAAATGGCAGACGTGCCCGATTATTGGGTGATGAGCGAAAACAAATCCTCAGACAAGGACATTTGCGGGACGCTTGAAAACGCCTCCGCGATAGACGAGTTCCGTATCGAGGAGTACATCCGTATGTCCCAGTCCAATATTACGCGGGCCGGCGAACCGTTTAACGATTCCAACGCCAATCAGATATTAGGATTACAGAGTGACAGGGATATGGGGATGAATTATTTCCTGGATGACGAAAGTATTCTTAAAAGCGTACCGAGAGGGGAAATTTACGCTACCCGTTTCATAGCGAAAAACATGGGACTTAAGGTGGGCGATAAAATTACTGTCGAAATAGAGGGCGTAAGTCACGAATTTACCTTTGCAGGTAGCTTTAGAGATGCTGTCTGCGGCACGGAATTGATAGGCATTAAAAGGTTTATCATAAACGGCGAGGAATTTGACGAATATATGTCCGACGAAACGATGAAAAATATGTACGGCGGGAAATTCTTATACATACACACCGCCAATCTTGACAAGACCCTGTCCCAAATAGCGGATATATCCGACAGCTTTACCTTTGCGAGTGACACGGATACACTGGGGCAAGCCTATATTTTTAACATGATAATCATGGGTCTTATCCTTGCGGTGAGCCTTATTCTTATCATCATATCCTTTGCGGTACTGCGGTTCACCATAGCCTTTACCCTCTCTGAAGAATTCCGCGAGATAGGCGTTATGAAAGCAATAGGCATACGGAACATAAAAATTCGGGGATTGTATCTTACAAAATACTTTGCTATTTCCGTTGTCGGCGCGGGCATTGGCTTGATACTCAGCTACCCGTTCGGAAAAATGCTTATAAATTATTCCTCAGAGTCTATTATAATAGACATCAGCAATAACGGTTTTGTCAATGCTGCCTGCGCGGTTCTGGTAGCGGCTGTCATTCTCCTGTTCTGTCTCGGCTGTACGGGCAGGGTGAGCAAAATGTCCCCGATCGATGCTATAAGAAACGGGCAGACGGGGGAACGCTTCCACAAAAAGAGTGTTATGCGCCTTGGAAAATCAAGACTTGGCACGACGGCTTTCCTTGCCGCAAACGATATTGTAAGCGGTCCTAAACGCTACGCTGTCATTATCCTTACGTTTTTTCTGTGTATGTCGCTGCTGATAATGCTTTCCAATGTCACGGCGTCTCTTAAAAGCGAAAAGCTGCTGAAATATTTTGGGCAGGCGGACTGCCACGCCGTTATGGACATCGGCGATGAGGCTATGAAGTTTATGGCCGCGGACGGACATGAAAAGGTTGAAAAATATCTTGCGGACATGGAGCAGACCCTTGCAGAAAACGGTATGCCCGCAGAATGTATGACAGAATATTATATTTATTCGATGATAGGACACGGCGAACAGGAAAGCAAGACAGCTATACTTCAGGGCACGGGAACAACAATGGATATGTACGAATATTTAGAGGGTACTCCTCCCCAAAACATCAATGAAATTGCAGTGACGACCCTTTTGGCAAAAAAGCTGGGTGCGGGAATAGGCGATACCGTTACCTTGTCCTACCCGACGGGCGAAACGGCGGAGTTCATCATAACCGCTCTGTATCAGGCAATGGTCAATCAAGGCATATCCGTAAGGGTTCATACCGACTGTGATATCAACTATATCGCAGCAAGCGGCTCCCCCGGTACGCAGATAAAATTTACCGACGACCCCGACGATAAGGAAGTATTAAGCAGGATTGAAAAGATTAAGGAGCTTTATCCTAAGTTCTCAAGCGTTAAAACAGCGGGTGAAACAGTAAGTGACACTACCGGAGTTGGCGACGCCATAGATGCGGTTAAAAAAATGTCCGCCGTCCTTACGGTAATTTTAGCCACACTTATAACTGTGCTTATGGCGCGTTCCTTTATCGCAAAGGAGCAGGCGGAAATCGCCCTTATGAAAGCCATAGGCATCAGGAACGCCAAAATATACGGACAGTACACGTTAAGATTTTTCATTGCGGTGGCGGTGGCTGTACTTCTTGCGGAGCTTTTGGGTATGCCCATTACAAAGCTTTGCTTCGACCCTATTTTTAGGACAATGGGGCTTGAAATGGGCGTAGAATATATGCAAAACCCTGTGGAGATATACGCAGTATTCCCCGTTATCGTCCTTACCGCCACAGCCGTAAGCGCGTTTTTGACCTCTTTGTACACAAGAAAAATCAAATCCTCTGATACGGCAAGCATTGAATAATGAAAGGAAGAATCAATTATGAATATTCTCGAAGTAAAAGACCTTTGCAAAACGTATATCGTAAACAAGCGGCAGAATAATGTACTGAAAAATGTAAATTTCAAAATTGGCGAGGGAGAAATGGTTGCCGTTATGGGTCCGTCAGGCTCTGGAAAATCCACGCTGCTGTACGCAGTTTCGGGCATGGATAATTTTACCGCAGGAGAAGTGAGTTTCTGTGGGAAAAATATCGCAGGGATAGGTGAAAGAGAACTTGCAGACCTGCGCCTTGACGAAATGGGTTTTATCTTTCAGCAAATGTATATGCTGAAAAACCTCACCATATTGGATAATATCATACTCCCCGCAACGCAATCCAAAAAGCTCCATGAATCCCGTAAGGAAACGGCGCGGCGTGGTCAGGGTTTAATGCGCAAGCTCGGCATTATTGGCATTGCCGACAATGACATCAACGAGGTTTCGGGTGGCCAGCTTCAGCGGGCGTGCATTTGCCGCAGTATGATAAACAATCCGAAAATGATTTTTGCCGATGAGCCGACAGGGGCTTTGAACCGTACTTCTTCCGACGAAGTAATGGAAGAACTTGTAAAATTAAATTCTGAGGGAACAACGATCATGCTCGTTACTCACGATGTTAAGGTCGCGGCAAAATGTACAAGGGTCATGTACATTGTTGACGGGAACATAAAGGGGGAGTATGACCTAAGCAACGCTTCTACGCAGATGAGAGATCGGGAGCGGGCTCTGAATAACTGGCTTTTGGAATTAGGTTGGTAGTATGGATATTCTTATTGTTGAGGACAATAAGGAGCTTGCTGATTTGCTGTGTGACTTTCTCCGAGCGGAGAATTATACGGTATCAGCGGCTCAAACAGCCGAAAAAGCCTTGCTGCTGTACGAAAGATACGGCGCAAGGCTTGTCGTGCTTGACATCATGCTGCCCGATAAGGATGGATTTTATGTTCTGGAAAAAATCCGCAGGTCGAGCAACACGCCCGTATTGATTGTAAGTGCGAAAACGGAAAAGGATGACAAGCTGAACGGACTGAATCTCGGCGCAGACGATTATATAGAAAAGCCGTATGATATTGATATTATGCTCGCAAAAATAAGCGGGATTTTTAAGCGACGATACGCTCTTGACGAAATTACTGACGGCAATATACGCATAAATAAGGCGAGCCGTGCCGTTTACAAAAACGAAAAAGAACTCGAAATGACCGCGAAGGAATTTGAGTTGCTTCTGCTTTTGATGGAGAATAAGGGCAGGGCTTTGAGCAAGGAATACATTTTTGAACAGGTCTGGGGCAGCGACAGCTTTTCAGAACAACAGACACTGACGGTACACATAAAATGGCTGCGGCAGAAAATAGAGGACGCCCCCCAAAATCCTAAAAAAATAGTTACTGTATGGGGGGTGGGTTATAAATATGAAAGCGTTTAACAGGATTCTCTTGGCAGCTACGGCTGCCGTGATCCTATTGTTTGCTGTCGTGAATATGATCCTTGCTGCCGACAAGACCGACGGAGGCAGACTGTACCGCGTAGAGATAAGCCGTCTTGCTCTGGAAATAGAAGCGAACGGTTCTGCTGACATTTCCGAATGTGAGTATGTAACAAATATTGAACGATACGGAGAAAGATTTTACAGCACGGACAGCGACTATGTTATCCGTGAAATAAACGGAGAACTTTATCGCTTCGATTACCGTGCAAATGGTTATTCCAACAAAGCACATCTTGTAGGAATTGTAAACGCAGTTCTCGGTACTATGGCGATTTTGTTTATCGCAGTTATGCTTTACATAAAATTTGCAATTCTTATGCCCTTTGAACGTCTGAGCGGTATCCCTTACGAGCTTTCAAAGGGTAATCTCGCCGCGCCGATAAAGGAAACGAAAAACCGTTTTTTCGGAAAATTTCTTTGGGGGATCAATATTCTCCGTGAAAATATAGAACAGCAAAAGCAGCGCGAACTGGAAATGCAGAAAGAAAAGAAAACACTGCTGCTATCGCTCTCGCACGATATTAAAACGCCGCTTTCCGCTATAAAATTGTACTCGGCAGCACTGTCGAAAAATTTGTATTCGGACGCGGAAAAGCAGCACAAAATCGCTGAAAACATCAACGAAAAAGCGGAGGAGATCGAGGGCTATGTTTCACAGATTATAACGGCTTCAAGAGAAGATTTCTTCAGCTTTGAAGTGAATATGGGCGAGTTTTATCTTTCGGAACTTGTTGAAAAAATCGCGGGATATTACAAGGAAAAACTGGCACTTATCAAAACAGATTTTATTATCGGAAAATATAAAAACTGTCTGCTATCGGGGGATTTGAGCAGGAGCGTTGAAGTGATGCAAAACATTATGGAAAATGCCCTCAAATACGGCGATGGCAGACGTGTGGAATTGATTTTCCCCAAAGACGACGAATGCGTCCAAATTGCAATCATGAATGGCGGTTGTACGCTTGAGAAGGACGATTTGACGCATATTTTCGAGAGCTTTTGGCGCGGAGCAAATGCAGGAAACATTGGCGGCAACGGGCTGGGACTTTACATTTGCAGACAGCTCATGCGCAAGATGAATGGCGAGATTTTTGCGAAAATCGATAATGACATCATCACCGTCACCACAGTTTTCGCAAGAGCGTGAATGATTGAAAATTGAAAAAGCCATGCAAAGGATAGGTAAATATATGCGAATCAATCACACAAGAGAAATAGCTTATTATTCGAAAATAATAGAGAGGTATTTGAAAAATGAAATTAGAATGGATACGCTGCCCCATCTGCGGTAGTAAAACTCGTGACAGAATTAGATCGGATACGATTATGAAAAACTATCCGCTCTACTGTCCGAAATGTAAGCAGGAAACGTTGATTAATGTAAAAGAGTTACAAGTAACTGTCATCAAAGAGCCAGACGCTTAAGACGCAGAGCCGATGAACTTGTGAGTTTATATCATAGTTCGTTGGCTCTATTTTATTTCATAAGGTTTTAAGCCAAACGCCCACCAAATAAAAAAACGGCGTATGGTGGGCGGTATTGCTATGCCCGAAAAGACTTAACAGACACTCCCCAGAGCTGTTTTTAAGTTTGGGGAGATTTTTTATGTTCTTTTTTCGGGCGGTTACTTATTTGTCCATACAACGCAATGTTCATCCATACATAGCATATCGGGGACTGGCAGGAAGCCAGTTAAAAAAATCCCTGCATATGTAAGGCTGCTTCTCGCCATGAAAACAGAAATAGAATATCCCAATGGTAGAAGCTGCATTTCCTACAACCGTAAAGGTCACAGTACCTTTGCGGTTTTTATTTTGTCAATTTTTATCGGAATACGCCGCAGGGCTTTTTCTGATGTTGGCTGCCGTTCACCGCCTTTTCCATCTGCATTAGTTAAACAGCAATCTTCTTGACCATTAGGTCAAGAAGCATCGCAGGCAGAAGCCTGCTCAATTCAGATTGGAGGAAAAAGGAGAATGGCATACAACAACGGACGTGAAGACAGGAAATGGCGTATCTGGAAAGAAGCCGAAGAAAAAATATTGCGGGAACATGGAGTTGATGAAACCACCATTGAGCAAATCCGCATAGACGACAGGGCAGACTTCAATTCCAACAGGCGGTTTTACCACTGGTCAAGCAACTTCGGGGAATACCTTGAGGGAATGGCAGACAGGGAGAAGCAGGCGGAGGTAATGACCGTTGCCGATTTACTGGACGAAATTGAAAACGAAACCCTATATCGGGCATTGCTTACGGTGGATAGGCGTACCCTGCAAATCGTCCTGCTGAAAATGCAGGGCTATTCCACAAAGGAGATTGCCCCGCTTGTTGGACTGACAGCGGGGGCTATTTATGCAAGGTTAAACCATCTGCGGAAAAAGCTGCGGAAAATTTTATAAGCGTCTAATATTTCCCGCTTTTCTATGGACTATTGGGTGAGGGATAAAATTCCCCCGCCCAATTTTAAAAACGGATGTATAAAAAGTTTGTCCACAGGGAATACTAAAAATACTCACAAGGAAATTGGAAGATTGAAAATGAAATAAGCGCATAGATTGCAGAATGGATTGTCATCCAGCGGACAAAGCTGACCGCCGCCGAAAATAAACTTCTGTTTTCGGCTGATGAGTGGAATCATGGTTTTGAATTTCAAAGCCGTTACATAGCATTGCGAATCCAAGCAGGAGAAAACACTCCTGTCATTCGTGATGCCGTGTAGCGGCTTTTTCATTTATCCAAAAGTCAAGAGAAATCGAATCCAGAACGGAGGTGGAAAGGACATAGGGGTTTCTTTTCGGAGGGTAAGGCAGGCGTTAAAGATGCCGCTGCACAGGAAAATGCTCTGCGGCGTTGTCCACAGAGATAGCGAGCATCGGATTGTGTCAGCCACAATCCCAATCCACGCCGCTTGTGGGCGTGGACTTACTCAGGGAACATCCCTGAATACCCTGTTAAAAATGAAATTCAAGACTGGAGGATAAGAAAAATGAGCATTTTTGTAATAAAAAAATTTAATCATTGCAATTACGGTTCGTTTATGTTTTAATATAGGCAGCCTTTTTATCAAGAGATGGGTTAGAGAGTTAGCTCGTTTGATCCTGTCACCAACCTGCATATCGTAAGCAAGGTGGTACTGCTAACAACGATAAGAGATGCGACATAAATTGATGATTATGCCTTCTCTTATGAAGGCTTTTTTATTACAAGGAGGACTACTATGAAAACATATTTGTTTACGTCAGAAAGCATTACTGAAGGACATCCCGATAAAATTTGCGATCAAATAGCCGATAGTATATTGGATGAAGCACTGCGACAGGATCCATCCAGTAAAATGGCAGTCGAATGTACGATTAAAGATGATTTTGTCTTGATTTACGGAGAGGCCAATACGAAGGCGCAAATCGATTATGAAGCAATTTCTTTACAGACAATTCGTGAAATTGGATATGAAGAAACGTATCATGTTCACGTAAAAGTAAACAAGCAATCAAATGAAATCAATCAGGCGGTTGTTCATGAAGGCGATGAACTTGGCGCCGGAGATCAAGGAATTATGTTTGGTTATGCATGCGATGATACAGATAACTATATGCCGGCAGCGATTGATTATGCACATCAACTGGCAAAAAGATTAAGCGATGTACGGAGAACCAGTGACATTCTGCTTCCGGATGGAAAGACACAAGTTACTGTGGAATATGAGAATGATCGTGTAAAACGCATTGATACGATTGTTGTATCAACGCAACATGTAAAGCAAGCATCTCAAGAAGAAATTGCAGATTTGATTATGAAAGAAGTTATTCAAAAAGTTATCGATCCAAAACTTGTAGATGCAGATACGAAATATTTGATCAATCCAAGCGGCAGCTTTGTTTTGGGCGGAAGTTTTGGTGATAGTGGAACAACCGGAAGAAAAATTGTCGTGGATACATATGGAGGAATGGGTAGAATCGGTGGCGGATGTTTTTCCAGCAAGGATCCCAGCAAGGTCGATCGAAGCGCTGCATACTATTGCCGTTATGTAGCAAAAAATATCGTAGCGCATCAATTGGCGCGCAAATGTGAAGTTCAAGTTGCCTATGCGATTGGAAAAGCACAGCCGGTATCTATTATGGTGGACACGTTTGGCACAGGAACCAAAACAGACGCAGAGATACTGTCGATTATCAAAAGAAACTTTAATTTTGAAGTTGCCAATATTATTAAAGAATTGGATTTATGTAAGCCAATATATAAAAAGACTGCTTGTTACGGTCATTTTGGCAGAAATGAATTCACTTGGGAGACCATCAAGGATTTAAAATAAATAAGCGTGCACATTTGTTTTCATAAGAAACAAGTGTGTTTTCTTTATGGTTGTAAATATAGAATTAGAAACATGCAAATGATCCGATTTACAATATGCGATATTGTTAGAGGTCACAATTTATACAATTCTATATTGCTTGTTGTTTTTATGGCACAATGGATCGTATGATTTTGTGTAGAAACAGACTTTTGGGAATTTGTCTGATTATTGGTTTTCTATTACTTATGATTAACTCTTATTAGGAACACGAAACCGCATTGAAACTATCACATTACGCAGATAGCCGTCCTTGAAAATGGAACGTTTTTTCTGTGCAATGTGGCCGAAGACCACTGTGGCCCTCCCTGTTTTGGTTTTCAAGGCGGCTCCCATTAGTCTACGATCCAGCAAAAATTTCGGAGTGTGACCACACTCGAATTGCTTTACGTTTCGTACACTCCTTTAGGTTTGCGTAATTTCAAATAAGACGATTAGTAAATGCACTTGCCAATATTGCAAGGTTGTTAGGAGACTTTTTCATTCCGTCAATGGTGTATTAAAAATTGTCCGCATCATGCTTGGGAAAGAACTAAATCGAACTATCCGTTATTTAACAGTGCAAAATGCGAAAACTGCTACCGATGTATCCACCGTTGTCCGGCACAGCCATTATCATTCAGCAAGTATTCAACTACCCAAAAACTATATCGTTTATAGTCGAAAAGTGAAATATCTTATAAGATGTTTTATCTAAAGGTCATAAAAATATTGCCGCACGAGACAATAATCTTTATGCATTTATACAAGATAAAATTGAATGAAAAAAACATGAGAACAAATCCCATGTTTTTTATGCAGTGTTTTGAGTTAGCGACGTCTTTGTTTCAAAATACGCGCAGTGGTCGATGTAACAAAATACAAGAGCGCAACATCAATAGGAAACATCACGATGTTTTTAATGACTCTTGTTGCCAACAACGCAAAGAATGAATCGCCATATAGAATATAGAGCCATAGGGGAGTAAGGAACATATTCATTAATAAAACGATGCATAAACGTGCAATGATACAACGTTTTAAACTGATTGTGGATACACGGTAAAAGAATGCACCATAAATCAATCCGGTTAAAAATTCATTCAATGTGAAACCAAAGAAAAATGTACCATCCGGACGTAAGATGAACTCCAGAATATCAGCGATCGCCGCAACCGTTCCGGTCAAGAGCGGTCCGCACATCATTGCACAAGATGCGGTTGCCAAAGAGGCAAAAGAAATCGTTAGAAATTTAGGAATCACCACGATACGAAATGCGCCAATCAGCGTATTCAAAGCGGTCATCATAGCCGCAAGACAAATACTGGATACACGTTTAAATTCATCAGCGCTATTCTTCCAAAACAACTGCGTTTGTGTCACAAAGTATTTTTGCATAATAAAACCTCCTTTTCCATATCGCAAATGAAAAAAGAGGTCTTTCAAAACGATCCTTTTCAGATGCAACAGTGGGATGCGGAACATGCATCGCAAACGTCTTAACGTTTTTCGCCATCCTGACAACTCCCCGTTCAGGTTGTACTTGACGCGCATATTCCTACTCTGCTAACGAGCAGTATTATAATATATCTGATTTCAAAAATCCATACTGTTTTATCAAAAACTGAAAACTTTGGAATGAAAACAATAAAACTATGCCAAAATAACAACAAAATCAATAGGGATGAATAAAAAGAAAGAATTTCTTTGCAAGTGAAAAAATACTCTTTTCTAAATAACTGCTTGGGTGTATAATAGCGATGAAATGAAAGCGAGGATATAATACATATGATTGCAG
Source organism: Erysipelotrichales bacterium (assembly GCA_910576345.1). Taxonomy (GTDB): domain Bacteria; phylum Bacillota_I; class Bacilli_A; order Erysipelotrichales; family Erysipelotrichaceae; genus C-19. The sequence goes on along the minus strand of CAJTIT010000009.1, from coordinate 51,074 downwards.
GCTTGATTGAAAAAATAAAAGGGAGAGGGATCCGCATTGTCTTTACAGAAGGCAGTGATGTGCGTATCTTAAAGGCAGCGGCACGACTTCATGAAGACGGTGTATTGGCGCCGGTGTTATTAGGCAACCGTGCAGAAATCATCGGCAGTGCAAAAGCCAACGGCATTGATGTGGACGGTATTGAAATGCAGGACCCTTATGAATATAAAGATATGGATGCCATGGTAACAAAAATGGTGGAATTAAGAAAAGGTAAGCTGGATGCGGATACTTGTCGCAAACTATTGCTTCAAACCAATTATTTTGGCACCATGCTTGTACAGATGGGATGTGCCGACGGACTTTTGGGCGGTGCGACTTACTCCACGGCGGATACGGTGCGCCCTGCGCTTCAGCTGATCAAAACAAGACCGGGAAATTCCATCGTTTCCAGCTGCTTTATTCTTTTAAGAGGAGAAGAACAGTTGGTGATGGGAGATTGTTCCATCAATATCAATCCCAATACAGACGAACTGGTAGAAATCACGTTACAGACAGCGAAGACTGTACGTGCATTTGGAATTGAACCGCATATCGGATTGCTTTCTTATTCTACATATGCTTCCGCAAAAGGGGAAAGCGTTACAAAAGTGCAGGAAGCAAGTGAGCGATTGAAACGTATGCCGTTGGATTTTGAGGTGGATGGAGAAATGCAGTTTGACTGCTGTGTGGCAGAAGAAGTTGCTGCTCTCAAAGCGCCAGAATCTAACGTTGCAGGACATGTAAATACATTTATTTATCCAAATATCGATGCGGGCAATATCGGCTACAAAGTAGCTGCAAGACTTGGCAATTTTGAAGCGATTGGACCAATTTTGCAAGGTTTGAATGCGCCGATCAATGACCTTTCACGCGGATGTAATGCAGAAGAAGTATATAAGATGGCAATCGTAACTGCAGCGCAAAAAGATATGGAAATTTAATAACGAAAATCAAAGAAGTGCGAGTAAAGTACTTCTTTTTTTCAGCGCAGCATATAACTAGAATGCATAGGTATAGGAATTTTCGAGTAAAATCAAAAAAATACTTCCTTTTATTGTCAATTTATTGTATAATCTTTATACAAGAAAGCGTTTACAAAGGAGCAGTATATGGAACGACTAAAGAAAATGCTGGAAGGACATTCGATTAGAATAATGTTTACAGAAGGCTGGGACCCAAGAATTCTGAGGGCAGCGAGAAGATTGTTGGATGAACATGTCTTGATACCGGTATTGAATGGAAGTCGTAAAGATATTGAAGCTGCTGCGAAGAATCAAGGAGTTTCACTTCGTCATATCGAAATGATTGATCAAGTAAACTATGATCGGATGGAAGAAATGATCCTTCGTATGGTAGAGTTAAGAAAAGGCAAATTAAGCTCTATGGAATGTGAAAACCTGTTGAAACAGCCAAATTATTTTGCGACAATGTGTTTGGCAATGGGTGATGTAGACGGACTTTTGGGCGGTGCTGCTATTTCGACACGCGATACGCTGAGAGCGGCATTGCAACTGATCAAAACAAAACAAGGCTGTGATATTGTATCAAGCTGTTTTTTGATGATACGTGGGCAAGAGCGCTATATTATGGGTGACTGCTCATTGAATATTGATCCAAGTGCGGATGAATTGGTGGATATCACAATGCAGTGCGCCAATACGGCAACTGTATTTGGTATAGAGCCCAACGTAGGATTATTATCTTATAGTACGTTTGGCAGCGGAGCTGGTTGCAGTGTCGATAAAGTAAAAGAAGCTGTAAGACGGCTAAAGCGTCTTCCTTTGCCTTATGAGGTAGATGGAGAAATGCAGTTGGATACAGCGGTGGTGCAGGAGGTGGCAGATTTAAAAGCACCCAATTGTCGAATCGGCGGAAAGGTGAACACCTTTATCTTTCCATCTTTGGATGCAGGCAATATCGGTTACAAGTTGCTGGCACGTTTTGGCGGATTTGAAGCAGTGGGACCAATCTTACAAGGGATGCGTAAACCATTGAATGATCTAAGTCGAGGAGCAAATGAAGATGAAATTTATAAGATGGCTATCGTTACCGCTGCACAGCGGCTGATGATAGATGAAGCGTGAAAAAGCGCAGCGTTTGACGGAATTTGGCAGATGAAAAAACGAGTCATATCCGTAAAGTCATGTTAATATTATAGAGCGAAACGCTATCCTGTTTTGCGTGAAGAAAGATGTTATTTCAAATAAGCGTAAATCGCAATGAATGATTTATGTATACATATGGATGTCGCTTATGTCTGCATATGATCCTTCTTCAAAAAAACAGAACTACACATAGAGAAACCTTAAAGGGGGGTTTTAGATGAGACAAAACAATATGTTGGCCATGATTTTGGCTGGTGGACGTGGAACGAGATTGGAAGCGCTCACAAAAAAAATCGCTAAACCTGCAGTTTATTATGGCGGTAAATATCGCATCATCGATTTTCCGCTAAGTAATTGTGCGAATTCCGGCATTAACAACGTCGGCGTTTTGACACAGTATGAAAGTGTATTGCTAAACTCTTATGCGGCAGCCGGATCACGATGGGGCCTAGATGCAAGAGACAGTGGCGTGTTTGTATTGCCACCAAGAGAAAAAGACGGAGCGGCATTTGATGTATATCGCGGCACCGCCGATGCCATTTCACAAAACATTGATTTTATCGACAGTCATTCTCCTGAATATGTACTGATATTGTCAGGCGATCATATTTATAAAATGGATTACGCAAAAATGCTCTCCTACCACCGTGCGCAGAATGCAGATGTGACGATTGCCGTTTTACCGGTACCAATGAAAGAAGCAAGCCGTTTTGGCATTATGAATACGGATGAAGAAGGACGCATCGTAGAATTTGAAGAAAAGCCGGAACATCCAAAAAGCAATTTGGCATCGATGGGTATCTATATCTTTGATTGGAAACAGTTACGTAAGATGCTGGTGGCGGATATGGATAATTCGGATTCCAACCATGACTTTGGTAAAGATATTATTCCAACCATGCTGAATGACGGTAAGCGTTTGTTCGCTTATGAGTTCAACGGATACTGGAAAGATGTTGGAACGATTGATTCCTTATGGGAAGCCAATATGGATCTGCTGGATAAAAACAATGAATTGGATCTGAATGATCCAACATGGAAAATCTATACGGAAGATGTGGCAACGACACCACATTTTGTAGGGAAGAACGCTGAAGTTGTAAATTCCTATATCAATCAGGGATGTGTTGTCAATGGAAAAGTAAAGAATTCTGTGCTGTTTACCAGTGTAAAAGTCGCTGAGAATGCGGATGTACAGGATGCGGTCCTGATGCCGAATGTTGAAGTAGGCGAAGGTGCTGTGATTCATCGTGCAATCGTTGCACAAGGCGTTAAAATTGACGCAGGTGCTGTGGTTGGCGATCCGGACAGTGAACATATCGAGTTGATCTCGAAAAGAGTGAGGTGTGAGTGAAATGTGCAATGCATTCGGAATTGTAAACTTTGAAGGTTCAAATGTAAAGATTAAAGGACTTCAGGATTATCGTCCTGCAGGTGCGATTTCCTTTTTGGGACGTTATCGATTGATTGATTTTCCGATTTCTAATTTAAGCAATAGCGGTGTCAATCATATTCAAGTGCATATCAAGGATAAACCGCGTTCGCTGGTTGAACATTTAGGTACCGGCCGTCATTATAACATTAACTCAAAACGTGGGAAATTGCACATTTTGCCATCCAGCAGCGATCTTGGTTCGGATTTTTATAACCATGACATTGCTAGTTACCTTTACAATATGCGCGCTATTGAAGAAGTGAATTATCCCTATGTGATCTTGGTGCCAAGTCATATGGTCTATCGTATGGATTATTCTGATTTGTTGGATCGTCATATTGAAAGCGGCGCAGATATCACAATGGTTTATCAAAGTGTGGATAATGCAAAAGAAGCGTTTATTGACTGCGATGTCTTGAATTTGAACAAGCAGAAAGGCGTTCTTTCTATCGAAAAGAACCGTGGTATTTATAAAACAAGGAATATTTCTTTAGAAACTTATGTAATGAGCAAAGAATTGTTCATTGATTTGGTTAAGAAAGCAGCGAATACAAGTTCTTTGTATTGGTTCAGAGATATTGTAAATGATGAGTGCAGTGAATTGGATATTCGCGCAACCAATCATCGTGGTTTCTTCGCATGCATCAATGATTTCAAGAGCTATTTTGATGCGAATATGTCATTGATGGATTTCGATAAGGCAAAAGATTTGTTTGATGAGGATTGGCCGATTTATACAAGAACAAATGATTCTTGTCCAACACAGTATTATCCAACAGGACGTGTTGTCAATAGTTTTGTGTCCAACGGATGTCTGATTGAAGGCACTGTTGAAAACTGCATTGTGGGTCGTGGCTGTGTTGTGAAGAAAGGAGCGGTTTTGAAAAACTGCGTCATATCGCCAAGTGTTGTGATTGGTGAAGATGTGCATATTGAAAATGTTGTCGTGGATAAAAAAGCACGTATCACAAGGAAAAAGGATTTGGTTGGTGAGAGCGGAAATCCGATGTATGTGAAAAGGGATGACCGTATCTAATGGCTAGAATATTGATGGTTGCCGGCGAAGGTCTGCCGTTTATCAAAAGCGGCGGCTTAGCCGATGTTATAGGATCTTTGCCTTTTGAACTCACCAAAAAAGGGCATGAGGTACGTGTTGTATTGCCACTGTATTTAAAAATTGCACAAAAATATCATGATGGTTTTACACATGAAAAATCATTCAGTGTGAATATCAATTATCATGAAGTGCCGGTAGCTGTATGGTCCGCTATGGTCAAAGATGTGAAATATTATTTTATTGAGCATCAGGGCTATTTTGAAAGAGATACGCTATATGGATACAATGATGACGGGGAACGATTTGCATATTTCCAGAAAGCTGTCATTGAAATGTTGAATCAGTTGAATTACTGGCCGGAAATTATTCATTCTCATGATTGGCATACTGGTATGATTCCGGTATTGTGTAAAGAAGGTCACAGTTTTGACGAGCGTTATCGAAATATCAAACATGTTTATACGATTCATAATCTTGCATATCAAGGTAATTTTGGAGTGGAAATGCTGGACAGCTGTTTAGGTCTTGATTATCGCTTGTTTGACAACGGAAATGTGCGTTATGACGGCGGTATCAGTTTCATGAAATCTGGAATTCTGTATGCGGATAAAGTTACGACAGTATCTCCTACCTATTCTCAGGAGATTTTAACGCCACAATATGGAGAACACTTGGAAATGGTACTCAATATGCGTAAATATGATTTATGGGGCATCACGAATGGAATCGATGTGGAGTATTGGAACCCAAAATCGGATCCGGAAGTGCCATATCATTTCAATCGTGTAAATGTTGAGAAAGCCAAAAAATTAAACAAGATTTCTTTACAGAAAGAAATGGGACTGGAACAAGATGAAAATGTCATGTTGGTAGGCGTCGTGTCACGTCTGACATGGCAGAAAGGATTCTATCTGTTAATGGAGCAACTGGATGCGCTTTGCGCTTTGCCAATTCAGTTGGTAGTTTTGGGTTCCGGTGAATATGCGATTGAAGAAAAAATGGAACAGCTACAGGCGGGCAACCGCGGAAAGATCGCTTTCTATTCCGGATACAATGAGTCATTGGCACATCGTATTTATGCGGCATGTGATTTGTTCTTTATGCCAAGTTTGTTTGAGCCATGCGGTATCTCTCAGCTGATCAGTATGCGCTATGGAACTTTGCCGTTTGTTCGTGAAACAGGTGGCTTGAAAGATACGGTAACACCATACAATGAATTTGAAAAAACAGGCAATGGATTTAGTTTCTATAACTATAATTCCAATGAAATGATGGATGTGTTGCGTATGGCGGTCAGCGTGTATTATGATCGTCCGGAAGACTGGAAAATCTTGGTGCGTAATGCGATGAGCACAGATGTTTCATGGGAAAAGAGTGCCTATACATATTGTCTGTTGTATAAGGAATTACATTTATAAACCTAAAAAAGCATGGAAAGTCGATCGCTTTTGGATCTGCTTTTGATGCTTTTTGTTTTTATTATCACATGAGAGGAAAAGGCGTGATTTAAGCTTTTATTTTCGTCAGTTTAATCATTGAAAATTTTTTCATTTTGCCTTGATTTTTTATATAGAAATCCTTATAATAAGGAAAACATAAAATAGAAAGAGAGTTGAGCAGTCAATGGCATTTATTTTTGATGAACCATCACGCACATTTAGTGAGTATCTTTTGGTGCCGGGGTATTCTTCCGCAGAAGCAACACCGCAGAATGTTTCGTTACAAACCCCTTTGGTGAAATTCCGTAAAGGTGAGGAAACATGTCCGTTGTCTTTGAATATTCCAATGGTTTCTGCGATCATGCAGTCTGTTTCCGGAGAGAAGATGGCATGTGCTTTGGCACGTGAAGGCGGTGTTTCTTTTATATATGGATCACAAAGTATCGAGAATGAAGCTGCTATGGTGCGCCGTGTAAAAGCGACAAAAGCGGGCTTTGTCTTTAGTGATTCCAATGTGAAACCGGATGCGACTTTAAAAGATATTTTGGACATTCGTGAGGAAAGCGGTCATTCTACAATGGCTGTTACAGAGGATGGAACGGCAAATGGAAAACTGATCGGTATTGTGACAAGCAGAGATTATCGTGTTTCACGCATGTCTTTGGATACAAAGGTATCTGAATTTATGACGCCGTTTGATAAGATGGTGTGCGGAAAAGATGGTATGACATTAAGTGAATGCAATGATTTGATTTGGGATCATAAACTGAACCAGTTGCCGATTGTTGATGACAGTCAGCGTTTGAAAGCATTTGTGTTCCGTAAAGATTATGATTCTCATAAAGAAAATCCAAATGAATTGCTTGATTCTCAAAAACGATATATTGTAGGTGCCGGCATCAATACGCGAGACTATGAAGAACGCGTTCCGGCTTTGGTAGATGCAGGTGTTGATGTACTGTGCATTGATTCTAGTGAAGGTTTCAGTGAGTGGCAAAAACGTACATTGGCTTGGATCCGTGAACGATATGGTGACAGTGTGAAAGTAGGAGCCGGTAATGTGGTGGATGCGGAAGGATTCCGTTTCTTGGCAGAAGCAGGTGCAGACTTTGTGAAGATTGGCATCGGCGGTGGTTCAATCTGTATTACACGTGAACAAAAAGGTATTGGTCGCGGTCAGGCGACTGCGACGATTGAAGTAGCGAAGGCACGTGATGAATATTATAAAGAAACCGGTATCTATATTCCGATATGTTCTGATGGTGGTATCGTACATGATTATCATATTACATTGGCTTTGGCAATGGGCGCAGATTTTGTGATGTTGGGACGTTATTTTTCTCGTTTTGATGAATCACCAACAAAGAAGGTGACAGTCAATGGTACATATATGAAGGAATATTGGGGAGAAGGCAGTGCACGTGCCAGAAATTGGCAGCGATATGATATGGGAGGTTCTAACAAACTTTCTTTTGTGGAAGGCGTGGATTCTTATGTGCCATATGCTGGTTCTTTAAAAGATAATGTAGGTATGACGTTAAGCAAAGTAAAGCATACGATGTGTAATTGTGGATGTTTAACGATTGAAGAATTACAGAAAAACGCAAAGCTGACATTGGTTTCTTCGACCAGTATTGTTGAAGGCGGCGCTCATGATGTCGTTGTAAAAGATGAAACATTAGATGCGAAAGTAAAATAAAAAAAGCAGACGATCTGCTTTTTTTAAAGAAAGTGTTTTATTGTTAGAAACAGCTAAAGAATAAAAAGACACTGTAATGGCTTACCACATGTAAGTAAGTATAAAGATATGATATTATGTATTATCGATTTTATAGCAGTTGAGAATTTCGGATTTAAATATCGCAGGCGTGCAAATGCAAAATATACAGTGGATGGATTTCTTTTTGTATATCATCTAGAATATCAAAAGAAATGATATATGTTTCATGTGATCCATTATAATAATTCTAGACAATATTTTTGTAATTGCTTCATCATGTAATGTTTCGTTTCATCCAAAAATGGTTTCTTATGATAACAGAATGATACCGTATCAAAACTGTTGAAAAAACGAGTATCGCAAAAAGTTTTTATAGATTTTTTTGGTTATAAACTTGATACAAAAATTTCGTCTCAAAAAAAATAAAAAAATCGTTGACATAATCTTAGTCGCATGGTATTATTATTGAGCATTCGATATATGGGCCTGTAGCTCAGTTGGTTAGAGCGCACCCCTGATAAGGGTGAGGTCGCTGGTTCAAATCCATTCAGGCCCACCATCGAATTAAATATATATGGGCTGTTAGCTCAGCTGGGAGAGCACCTGTTTTGCACGCAGGGGGTCAGCGGTTCGATCCCGCTACGGTCCACCATATTTAAAACAATCTCACTTCGGTGAGTTTTTTTTACATTTCGCCTTTGTTATGGGCTTTTATGGTAGTCCGAGTTTTAATGTTTTCAATGCTTTTTTCCTCATGAGCAGATGTTATAGTATGGCTCAAATGAGTTTTTCTAATTTGCTTGCGAATTGAACATTTCTACCATGTGAATCAATGCCGGATACACCAATCATACTGTCTGCCGCTAGAACCACATTCCTGTGAGAAACATTACCTTCAGCGCCATACACTCCATATACTACTTCATGTACAGGATTGTTATGGAAGCGTATTTCTACGAAAATAATCTTTTCCGCTTTTTGCCAAACTTGATGTCTTTAAAAATGGCATTACCTAATTGATTAGTAATTGCTTCATCAAGGTTATCGGTACACGCTTTGTCCGTATACATTGTAAATTCTGCACTCTGTAAAGCACTCGTATGAAAAAATTAGATCATCCTATTTTTTGGAGAAAAAAAGGTTAAATTATGATTTAATGTAGTTCGATCTCATATGAAACAATGTTAGTAAACAATCCTATATTTCACATAAGTGATGTATTTATTCACGTGATTCATTGATTTTTGCTTTACGAAACGACAAAAATAGTCTATACTTTTTGTATTATGAGCAATTAGATTAAGACGACTTCAAGTCTTTATAAAAATGAGAAACATGATTACATTCTATTATAAAGAAAAGAGGAATTCATATGAAAAAGGTTGGATTAATTTGTGAAGGCGGCGGAACAAAAATCGCATATTCCTGTGGTGTTTTGAAATGCTTTCTTGATCATGATATTACGTTTCCGTATACGGTGGGAATCAGTGCAGGCGCAGAGGTGTTGTTGCCGTTTGTTTCCAAACAAAAGGATCGGCTTCGTATTACCGGTGTAGAAGCTGCCAGTAATCCTAAGGCAATAGGAATGGTGCCTTTGTTCAAGGAAAAAGGATTGTTTGGTATCCGGCTAACTTGTGAATTTATCGAAAACAAAGCGCCCTTGGATTATGAAACATTTATCAAGAATGAAACAAAACTAGATGTAGGGTTATATAATATAGAAGAAAACAAGGTGGAGTATTTTGGTAAAGAATATTTAGATCCAAACGATCAAAAACTGATCATTGCGGCTTGTTCCCTGTTTATTTTAAATCGACCTGTGAAATTTCAAGGTAAGATGTATATGGATGCAGGACTCGTCGATATGATCCCTATTGAACAAAGCATTCGACAAGGCATGGAAAAACATATCATTATTTCAACCAAAGAAGAAGATTTTGTGAGAAAACCGGCTGGGAATTATCAAGTGCATTTGGCAAGAATGATGTATCCGGGAAACAAGAAAATTCGTGAAAATCTGAAAATTCGCCATATCAATTATGCAAAACAGTGGAAGATTGTAAGAAAGCTAGAAAAAGAGCAGAAAGCTTTGATCTTGCGGCCAAGTGCAGATTATGGGGTCACAAGGTATACTCATGAAGCAGGTCTGCTTGGAAAATGGTTTGATCTTGGTTATGAGGATACGCTCCAACGATTAGATACAATCAAAACGTTTATGAATGAATAGAAACAAATAAGAAATATTTTCCTTTTCTTATGAAACTTATGGCTCATATAACATGGATTATGATATACTAATATAGGTGATTTTATGAGACAACATACTTATTTTGAAGCATATCTCGATGATTTTGACAAAATCATTGTGTTTATGTCAAAGGACAGCTATGGTGGTATCAGTAATCGTTTTTATTTAAAAGATCGTTTTGGTCATATGCAGGAACTGTCCATCAATTCCATTGAGCAAACAGGGAATAACTATAATAAATATACATTGATGATACATGGTGAAATGCAGATTGGGCATGAATACTATGTCGTACATCAATTTGCCAGAGAAGCGGTTCTGGAGTATGCATATATCACAAAAACGCAAAGATTTGACGAATTGTATGCATATGAGGGCAATGATCTTGGGGCAAACTATACAAAACAAAAGACAACGTTTGTGCTTTGGGCGCCGTGTGCATCGCGAATTAAACTGGAATTAATCAAACATGGACAAATGCATATGTATGAAATGAAAAGAGAAGAGCGTGGTGTTTTTCGACTCGCCGTAGAGGGTGATTGGGAAAATGCGTCTTATGCTTATTTCGTGCGTGTCCATGGAGAATGGAGAGAATCAATCGATCCTTATGGTGTCGCATCCAAAGTCAATGCGCTTCGCTCTGTTGTGGTTGATCTTGAAAAAATCAAAGTAAAATCGTTTCCTTTACCTGAAATGAAAAGTAACTGTGATGCGATTATTTATGAAACAAGTGTGCGTGATTTCACGAAACAGAAAGGCATTGGTGTGGAACATGCGGGAACATTTTTAGGATTTATCGAAGAAAATGATGAAACAAAGAAGAAGAAAACCGGTTTTTCTTATTTGAAATCGCTGGGCGTAACGCATGTGCAACTGATGCCGGTCATGGATTTTGGCTCTGTGGATGAATTATATCCGACGATGTTTTATAATTGGGGCTATGATCCGGTACAGTGGGGATGTTTGGAAGGGAGTCTGTGCAGCGATCCCGAAAATCCGTATGCACGAATGTTTGAATTTGCGAAATTGGTGGAAACATGTCATGAAAACGGCATGCGTGTCGTATTGGATGTTGTGTTTAATCATGTGTATGACATGCCGAAGAATGCGATGAATTTGATCGTGCCAAATTATTATTTTCAAATGAATGAAAATGGAGAATATTCCAATGGTACATTCTGTGGCAATGATATTGATTCTACAAGAAAGATGTGTCGTAAATTAATTGTTGATACATGTTTGTATTTATGCAAAATATTTAAAATTGATGGTTTCCGTTTTGATTTAATGGGTATTTTGGATATGGATACGATCAAAGAAGTGTACAGCGTTTGTAAAGCATATCAAAAAGATTTCATTCTATATGGTGAAGGTTGGGATATGCCTTCTTTATTGGCAAATGAACGAAGAGCCAGTATTCCCAATCATGCACACATGCCGCACGTTGCTCATTTCTCTGACCGCTTTCGTGACGTTGCAAAAGGGAAAACGAGTGAATATGAAGTCAATGTGAAAGGGTATTGTAGCGGTGCGACGTATTTGATTGATGTGATGAAAAACGTTATGCTTGGTAGCTGTAGCGAATATGGATGTGATCGGATGTTTGTTCATCCGGATCATGTGGTGAATTATGTGGAATGCCATGATAATATGACATGTTGGGATAAATTGAAAGAATGCTGCAAAGAAGATCCAAGAGAGATCAGAATTCAACGCCATAAGATGTGTATTGCGGCGGTATTGTTGGCACAAGGCATTCCGTTTTTGCATAGCGGTCAGGAATTCGCAAGAACCAAACATGGGAAGCACAACACATATAACGATTCTGATGAAATCAATCAGATGGATTATGATCGAAAAAAACGCTATGAGGAAATTGTGGAAAGTACCAAAGCGCTGATTGAAATTCGCAAGGCGTATGCGTGTCTTCGTTATGCGACACAGGATGAAGTGGTAAAGAATGTGGAATTTCATGATATCGATCGCAAGGTTTTGATATACCAAACAAAAGATGAATCAGAGGAATTGATGGTTTTCTTTAATCCGACGTATGAGCAGTTTGTTTATCATCTACCTTGTGATTATCATTTGTTGTATTACAATGGAAGATCTTCAAAGGATCTTTGTCATGAAGTGCATATTGGGGCTGTAAGTACGATTGTTTTGGCGAAGTCATCTGGTAACAGTATAGGAAAAACGTCTATTTAGACGTTTTTTTGAAAATGAAAAGCCTGATCATTGTTGTATCAGACTTTCTAATTCATGTTATTTATTTTCCAGGAAATAAGTGGCTTCCATATCAGCGGTACTTAATGCAAAGGCCAAGGGATAGTGTTCAAATGTATAACCAACACTTGTTGGATTGTCGTTATTTGAAAATCCCATGTGATAGCGTATGGCAAATGCTTCTTCTCTTGTCAGCCGCATGAAACCGGTGATAATATACACGCTTTTTTCTCCGTGTCCATAGGGCAGATCGTCTTGAAATTCATAGACTTCTACTTGTTGCCAAGCGCCATCTATTTTTTTGTTTCTGATGGATGTCTTGTAACAGTTGATTTTGCATATATCGTGCAGCAAAGCAACGATCGCAATCGTTTCATCGTTGTAGTTCATATGATATTGTTCTTTTGCGCGTGGACGGCTCATGTAATCTTTTAAGCAGTGATAGACATTAAGGGAATGTGCAACAAGTCCTTGTGCATAAGAACCGTGAAATCGGGTGCTGGCAGGAGCGTCAAAGAAATCAGATTGATGAGAACAGAGATATTCCAATAGTTTGTCAGCTCCTTCACGATGGATGTGTTGTTTATAAATTTGAATGAATTCTTCTTGGTAGCTCATATCATTGTTCCTCCTGTATGCATTGTTTTTTCGTATCTTATGTTCTTGTATATTATAACAAAGGAAATTGTTTTGTGCGAATGATTTTAATTGGTTTTCTTTTTACATTGTTATGGAAGGTGTAAAAACAACGAAGTTTTTTTTCGTTATACGGATTGAAAATGTGTTAAAAAAAAGGTATAGTATTGTATATGACAAATTATGAACTGATGCCAAGTGAGCGCAGAAGGAAAAACGATCGTCAAAGTGAAACAGCTATTATTCTTACCTTAGGATCATTGCTGTTGTTTTTATTGACTGGCATGGGTATATCTTTATTTTCGAAAGTATTGCAGGCAGAAGATCATAACCTGATGCATGTGGATCAGCCGCCGATTGTGTTTGAGGATGGTGATGCGAATATAGGCAACAATATTATGCGTGAAGTCATTGTTATTGATGCAGGGCATGGTGGATATGATGTTGGTTGTTCTTTTGATGATTATAATGAAAAAGATATAACACTTCAAATTGCGAAAAAAGCGGGAGAAAAGATGAGAAAACGAGGCTTTCAAGTCATATATACGAGGGAAAGTGATATTGCCTTGGGGGCTTATGAGGAAGAAGATTTGGCTTTAAGGGCGCAGTTCGCGTATAAACATCAAGCAGCGGCTTTTTTATCGCTTCATTTGAATATGCGTAATGAAACAGAAACCGAGCGCTGTTATGGATTTGAGGTTTATGAGAATAAGAATGACAGTGTTTCTCATAAGGTGGCACAGAATATACATAGTTCGTTGAATGGGTTAGAATATACCACATCCAGAGGTGTTTTGGATGGGCAGACGTTGCAAATCGTTTCAATGAATCTTCGCCCTGCAGTGTTGATTGAAATGGGTTTTTTGGATGATGAACATGATCGTGCTTATTTGGTGAGTGAGGAAGGACAAGATGATATTGCGAATGCGCTTTGTGAAGCCATGGTGCAGACGTTTCCGAGCGTTTCGGATTAGGCGTTGATCATAAAAGGAAAGAGGAATCTCACATGAAAAACTTCATTTTTGATATTGGCAACGTATTGGTGGATTTCCATCCTGTTACTTTTTTTGAAAAACGGATGCCGGATATGCAGATGGATAGGGTATGCACATTGGTATTTGATGATGTGTGGGAACAAATCGACTGTGGTGTTTTGACATGTGAACAAGCGCAGTCTGTACATTTGCGGCGCTATCCACATATTCGTAAACAGATTGTCTTTATTTATGATCATTGGATGGAAATGATGAGATTAAAGGATGATACATATGCGTTTTTCAAACAGTGCAAAGCGTTAGGGAATGCTGTGTATTTATTAAGTAATATTGGAGAGGAAAGTCATCGATATTTAAAGCACAAGTATGATTTTTTTGATTTGGCAGATGGTATGGTATTGAGTTATCAAGAACGGGTATTGAAACCGAATCCTGCGATTTTCCGGATATTACTGGATCGTTATTGTTTGGATCCAAGCGATTGCGTGTTTTTCGATGATCGAAAAGAGAATGTGGAAACGGCACGTTTGTTGGGCATACAAGGAATCGTATTTCAATCAATGGCACAGGCAGAGGTGATCGTATGTTAAAAACAAATCAGCGTGTCACTTTTCAAATACGTGAGATGGCAGATCATGGCTATGGTGTTGCCTACATTGGAAAAGATCGCTTGTATGTAAAACAGGCGCTTATTGGTGAACGTGGATCGGCTGTGATTACAAAAAAACTGAAACAGGGGTATGTGGGTGAAGTGGTTTGCCTACATCTACAAGACGCCCACAGAGTGAAGAGTCCTTGTGTACATTATCAAAGCTGTGGGAGTTGTCATCTTCTGCATTGTGCTTATGAGCGACAGTTATCCTTAAAGCGTGATATGGTATGTGGCTGGCTGAAACAAGCGCATCTACAGTCAATTTGTGTTAGGGATGTAGTGGGAATGGAACATCCCTATGCATATCGAAATAAAGTAATCGTTGGTTTTTATAAGGATAAAAAACGGAAAATTCAGGTTGGATTCTATGAAGAGTTTTCTCATCGCATCATTCCTTATCAACACTGTTTGCTTCATGAGGAAGTGATGGATGAAATTGTGCATAAGATTGTGCAGTTGATGGCGCAGTTTCGCATAGAGCCGTACGAAGAGGATAGAAGGCGTGGTTTTCTTCGTCATGTGTTATTGAGAAAGGGTACTGTTACCGAAGAAATCATGGTAGTGCTTGTTTGTGCAGGCACAGTTTTTCCTGGAAGGAAATCATTTGTGCAAGCGTTATCAAAGAGCTTTCCACAAGTGAAGACGATAATACAAAATGTGAATACAAGAAAAACAAGTGTTGTTTTGGGGGAACAGGAACAGGTTTTATATGGAAAAGGTTATATCGAGGATGTCTTATTGGGTCATCGTTATCGTATTTCTTCCAAAAGTTTTTATCAGATCAATCATCAACAGTGTGAAGTGTTGTATCAAAAGGCACTATCGTTGTTAAAGTTACGAGGAAATGAACGTGTTTTGGATGCTTATTGTGGTATTGGGACGATTGGAATGAGCATTGCGGAAAAAGTAGGGAGTGTCGTTGGGGTCGAGTCAAATCAAAAAGCTGTCAATGATGCAAAAGAAAATGCGCAGCGTAATCATGTGAAAAACATTCGCTTTGTGTGTGATGACGCATCCGATTTTATGCGGAGGGCAGCGAAGGAGCGTCAGCATTTTGATGTGATTTTGATGGATCCGCCGAGGAGCGGTAGCACCAAAGAATTTATGGATGCGTGCGCTATGATGAAAGCAAAACAGATCGTTTATGTTTCGTGCGACCCGAGAACACAGATCAACGATTTAACTTATTTTCGTTCACTTGGATATTGTTGTGATGAAATGACACTTGTGGATATGTTCCCAAACACGATGTATGTGGAGACGGTTGTAATGCTACAAAGACGAACTATGTAGAAATCCTTAATTTTAGGCACTTTTTCAAGCATATCGTATTTACAAGTGAGGGCGATAAATCCGAGATTAAAAACAATATTAATGTTTCAGTAGTAGTTGATATAGAGTGTGGAAATACAACAAACTAATTCTTATGTTTAAGGGATACCTAATATGGCACATAAATGTTTTATATCTTTAAAACAGAAGATATGGATATTGACATGCTGGATAAATCATTGGATGAACCCATCAATTCTGATGATGAAGATTATATTATGCGTAAAATCAGAGAGGATTATTTTGCTGATTCTACAGTGACAATTTATTTTATTGGAGAATATAGTGCTGAAAATTCATTCTACAAGACCAAACATATATTAAAAGAGAAGTGCAAGCATCTTTGTATAATGTTAAGAACAATACGAAGAATGGTATATTAGGTATCTTTTTACCTTTTATGTATGACAAAGTATATAAAGGTAAGGAGCAGTGTTCAGTATGTGGAAAGAACCATAACGTTGTATGTATAAACGATACTACTACCATAAAAGAGTTTAGTTATAATTATTATATTCCTAAAGAAAGTGGATGTTCTTGGTCAGAAGATGAGCGTTATTGTGTTCTTATCAAATGGGAATATTTTAAAAATGAACCAGAAACATATATCGATAAAGCTTTCAATAAGAGCAAAAGTGAAATATCCAAAAAAATAAAAGTTAGGCCATAGAAATCATGTTTAAAGTAATATGTTGTGTTTTTTGCGTAGCAATTACAAACATTCGATACTTGTTGAGACGATTGTATGTTTGTCCCACAAATCACCGGATAGTGTTATTAATGTAAAAGTGAAATTTGAAGAAGGCGAGGGAAAAGTACCCATAGATACAATAGCAGAGCGGACAAAGAAGTATCAGCCGAAACCGAAAATTACATATAAAATGATACAGAAGTATGTTAAGAAGAAATATGGATTTAAAGTACATACTGTGTATAATACAGAGTTGAAAAGGTCTTTGGGAATAACAATGTATGATGCTCTCAATGCGGTAGAAGGATGATAATGATATCGTAGTATTTGAAGATGGCGAATTTAAACTTGATGTAACAATTTTGTCGCAGAGAGATACCGTATGGCTGAGCGTTAATCAAATGGCAGATCTTTTTAAGCGTGATGAACAGACAATAAGAAAACATATTAATAATGTGGTTAAAGAAAATGAGGTAGACAGAGATATCAACACACAATTTTTGCGTGTTGAAGTGCCATTTTATTCTTTAGATATTATTATTTCTGTAGGGTACAGAGTAAAGTCTCAACATGGTGTATATTTTTATAAACGAGCAAGTAAGATTCTAAAGGAATACATGTTCAAGGATATGCGGTAAATGAAAAACGTATGCAAGCATGGCAAAAAACGATTCAGGTGCAATCAAAGATCATCGCAGGAAACATTGGACTCGAAACTGAAGCTGTTTTAGATTGAAAATTATTTAAGAATTTGAATATATAAAGATTATAATCTTTATAAGAATTATGGCTAATAACTTCAAGATAACAAAAATGGATGATTTTATTTCTAGTAAGTAATTAAAAGGAGTGACTTCTGTTCAATTCAGAAATCAATCCTTAATAATCGCTTAATCAAGTTTTTTTACTATTGTTTAAATTATTTGGTGCACTTCAATTAAAGGAGATATGAAAGATTGAAATTTACTTTCATTTCATCAAAGTGAGTTTATCATTAGATTAAAATATTGATATTGATTATAAAAATCTGACATGTAAAAATATAGAAAAATTTAAAAATTTGCTTGAAAAAGACGATAAGTAAAGGGGATATCGACGCTTTCATTTTCATACAAAAACTTTCATGATTTTCAGCTTTATTCTTTGCAAAATTGTTGTATAATTATAGGGTCCCGTTCGGAGCATATCTCTTGCAAAGAGCATATGGGATGGGTTAAAATTTCTTACATAATCGTAAAGTCAAGAGTCGCTTTTAGTCTTCTTGACTTTCTTATACGATGTGACGTTAGCGAAATGAGAAAGGACGATAGCTATGTTGACAACAATCAAGAAAAGAGATGGACGTGAAATCCATTTCTCTCCTGAAAAAATCACAAGAGCCATTTTTTTGGCAGCCTCAAGAGTTGCAGAAGATGAAGGAACAAAAGCAGATTATGCCATTGCGGAGCAATTGACAGAACAAATCGTTCACTACTTGGAAAGTCATTATTCTAACGAACAGGAACCAGGCGTAGAAGACATCCAAGACGCTGTTGTAAAAATATTGATTGAAAACGGACATGCAAAAACAAGTGAAGCATATATTTTATATCGTGCTGAACGCAGTAAAATCCGCAACATGAAAAGCAGATTGATGAAATCGATCGAAGAGATCACATTTGCGGATAGTAAAGATGCGGATGTAAAACGTGAAAACGCGAATATCGACGGAAATACGGCCATGGGAACCATGTTGCAATATGGCAGTGCTGTTTCCAGAGAATTTTGCAAGAGTCAGTTAATGACACCGCAATTTGCACATCTTCATGACAATGGAGATATTCATATTCATGATATGGATTTTATGAATATGGGCACCTTGACATGTTGTCAAATCGACTTGGATAAATTGTTTAAAGGTGGATTTTCCACCGGACATGGACATTTAAGAGAACCACAGGACATTACTAGCTACGCAGCGCTAGCAGCGATTGCCATTCAAAGCAATCAAAATGATCAGCATGGCGGACAAAGTATTCCTGCATTTGATTTCTATTTGGCAAAAGGCGTTGCGAAAACATTCCGAAAAGAATATCGTGCAAATGTTAACCGTGCGCTGGAATTGTTCATAAATTTGAGTACAGATATCAAAGACAAATTTACCGCCATTGAAAAAGAAACTGGTAAAACAGCGGCGATCGAAATGGATGATGCATTCTTAAATGGATTGAATAAAATGTTGGCGGAAGATTTTGGTTTAGGTAGAGATCAGATTGAACTTATCAATAAGTTTACATATAAAGAAGCATACAGCGATACAAAGAAGAAAACTTTTCAGGCGATGGAGGCATTTGTTCATAATTTGAACACCATGCATTCACGTGCCGGCGCACAGGTGCCGTTTTCCAGTATCAACTTTGGTACGGATGTTTCCCCTGAAGGAAGAATGGTATCAGAAAATTTAATGCTGGCACAAGAAGCAGGTTTGGGAAATGGAGAAACACCAATCTTTCCAATACTGATTTTCAAAGTAAAAGAAGGCATAAATTACAATCCGGAAGATCCAAACTATGATTTGTTTAAACTGGCATGTCGTGTATCCGCAAAACGTTTGTTCCCTAATTTCAGCTTTATGGATTCACCGTTTAATTTGCAATACTATAAAGAAGGACATCCGGAAACAGAAACTACATATATGGGATGCCGTACACGTGTCATGGGCAATATCAATGGTCCGGAAATTGCGACTGGCAGAGGGAACAATTCTTTTACATCCATTAACTTGCCTAGATTGGGTATCAAGCATGGCGTTGTGACCAATGGCGAATTCAATGAAGCTGCGTTCTTCAATGAATTGGATGAAAAAATTGATTTGGTAATCAAACAATTATTAGAGCGCTTGGAAGTGCAAATGCGTAAGAAAGTGAAGAATTTCCCATTTTTAATGGGACAAGGTGTATGGATGGGAAGCGAATCGCTGGAATGGGAAGACACTTTGGAAGAGCTTGTGAAACAAGGAACCCTGACAATGGGATTCATTGGACTGGCGGAATGTTTAAAAGCATTGATTGGCGAACATCACGGAGAAAGTGAACGTGCACAAGAACTGGGACTTCGTATTGTGAAGCATATGAGAGATCGCATGGATGAAGCAACAGAAAAATATCATTTGAATTTTTCTTTGATTGCGACACCGGCTGAGGGTCTATCAGGACGATTTACACGCATTGACAGAAAATTATATGGAATCATTCCAAATGTTACAGATCGTGAATACTATACAAATTCATTCCACATACCTGTTTATTATCATATTACAGCATTTAAGAAGATTGAAAAAGAAGCACCATATCATGCATTTACAAATGGCGGACATATTTCTTATGTGGAAGTGGATGGAGATCCTAGCAACAATCTAGAAGCGTTTGAAGCCATTGTGCGTTGCATGAAAGAACAACATATTGGTTATGGAAGTATCAACCATCCGGTTGATCGTGATCCGATCTGTGGATATTCTGGCATCATTGAAGGTCATGTATGTCCAAAATGCGGTCGAGATGAGCGTGAAAGCGAATACCATTTTGAAAAAATTCGTCGCATCACCGGTTATTTGGTAGGTACGGTTGATCGTTTTAACAATGCAAAAGCTGCGGAAGAGCACGATCGTGTGAAACATGGATGATCTGCGTTTAGCAGCACCTGTTCAGATGGATTCTATTGTGGATGGACCAGGAGTTAGAATGGTCATATGGACACAAGGATGTCATCATGGTTGTTTGGGTTGCCATAATCCACAGACACATGATATTCATGGCGGAATATTGGTTGCACAGGCAGATGTGATTAAAGAAATTGAACAGGCAAGTCTACAGACAGGACTAACTTTGTCAGGGGGAGAGCCTTTCTTACAGGCAAAGCCGTTGATTCCGATTGTGAAAGCAGCGAAGAAGCGTGGTTGGAATATATGGGCGTATAGTGGATTTACTATTGAGGAACTAATGGCGCATCCCGAACAAACATCATTGTTGGAGTGTATAGATGTGTTAGTGGATGGGAAATTCATCAAAGCGCAAAAAGACTATCGTTTAAAATTCAAAGGCAGTAAAAATCAAAGAATTATCGATGTTCAAGCGAGTTTATTGAAACAGCGCTTGATATACAGCTCATATGATAAGGAAAATCAATTATTATAAAGAAAACCGCTTTGTTTGAACACAGCGGCTTTTTTTAATCATTACCCATAAATAAGGAAAAACTAACAGCGAAATGAATGTTGCATCGTAAAAAAGATGAACTTCCATTTATTTTATGCTATACTTTGCAAGAATGAAAATGATTAACAAAGTAAGGTGAGTGTGATGGTAGATATCATTGTGGTTGGCGGCGGTCATGCCGGAGTGGAAGCGGCTTTGGCATGTGCCAGATTAAAAAAATCAACGATATTATATACGCTGCATACGGATATGATTGCCAGTATGCCCTGCAATCCCAGTGTTGGTGGACCGGCAAAAGGTATTGTCGTGCGTGAAATTGATGCGTTGGGTGGTGAGATGGGGAAAGCGGCAGATGCGACAGCGCTCCAGTTTAAGATGTTGAATACAACCAAGGGACCCGGTGTGCAATGTCTGCGTGTGCAGTCCGATAAGCTGTTGTATAAACAATATATGAAAGAAACGCTTCTCAAACAAGATCGTTTGGAAATAAAAGAGATGATGGTGGAAGAAATTGTCGTGGAAAACGGCGTCGTCAAAGGTGTGAAGCAAAGTGACGGCAGGATACAGGAAAGCCGCGCAGTGATTTTGACCAGTGGCACATTTATGGCATCGAGCGTATTGGTGGGACACAGTGTTGTATCAAGTGGTCCGGAAGGAGAGCCAACGACCAATCGTCTATCTGCGTCACTGCGCGCTCATGGTATTGCGACCTTTCGACTGAAAACAGGCACCCCGGCAAGAGTACGCAGTGATTCCATTGATTTTTCTAAAACGGAATTGCAGCCTGGAACAAATGCATTTGTTAGTTTTTCTTATGAAACAAAGAACATTCGCTCCTTTGATAAACAGCTACCTTGCTACTTGACCTATACGAACACAAAAACGCATCAGATCATTTTGGACCATTTACAAGACAGCGCAATGTATTCCGGATTGGTCAAAGGTGTAGGTCCAAGATATTGTCCAAGTATTGAAGACAAACTCGTACGTTTTGCAGATAAAGAACGGCATCAAATTTTTTTGGAGCCCGAAAGCGAATCGCTGCCTACAACCTATGTGCAGGGGTTTTCCACATCCATGCCGCATGATGTGCAGGAACAAATGTTGAAAAGTCTGCCTGGATTAGAGAATTGCGTAATTGAAAAATATGCATATGCAATCGAGTATGATGCGATTGATCCTTTACAAATGAAACCAAGTTTGGAAAGTAAAATTGTGGAGAATTTGTTTACTGCCGGGCAAATCAATGGAACCAGCGGTTATGAGGAAGCGGCTGGTCAAGGTTTGTTGGCAGGCATCAATGCGGTTTTAAAAATGGATGGGGAAGATGCGTTTGTTTTACGTCGCGATGAAGCATATCTTGGCGTGTTGATTGATGATCTGGTTACAAAAGGAACAAAAGAACCTTACCGATTGTTAACATCAAGAGCAGAATATCGATTGTTGCTGCGTCATGATAATGCAGATGAGCGATTAACGCCGCAAGGATATGCGATTGGATTGATCAGTGAAGAACGCTATCGTATGTTTAAACAGAAACAGGCAGATATTCGCTCTTGCAGAGATATGCTTATACAAACGCGTTTTACACCAAAATCAGAAATTCAAACATATTTAAGTGAACTCGGCTTTGAACCGCTGAAAGAAGGTGTTTCTGCTTTGGATCTTATCAAGCGTCCTGGTGTAAGTATACAGTCGATGCATGCTTATTTGCCAAAACAGTTTGATGAGGAAGTGGAGAAACGACTGGAAATTGAAATCAAATATGAAGGTTATATTACTAAAGCAAAACGCGATGCTGCACATTTAAGACAGATGGAGCAGCGAGTTTTGCCAGAAGATTTGAATTATGAAGAAATACCACATTTATCATTGGAAGCAAAACAGAAACTCAATCAGATCAAACCAAAAACAATGGGACAGGCAAGTCGTGTTTCGGGTGTGAATCCAGCAGATATTGCGGTGCTCGCTGTATATTTAAAGAGTCTAAGATAAGTTTCTTAAATAGGGAAACTTAAAGGAAAGATATGAGCAAGGAAGACAATATGTCTTTCTTTTCATTTATTTTTTTGATAGAGTACATGCTCTAATCCGTGATTGACAATAGTATGATTTCATACTATGATTTGTACGATTTCATACAAAGGAGATAAAGCGATGAAAAAAAACAAGGATTGAATCTTAAAAGAATTACATTATTTGACTTGTGAAATTCATGCACTGTATCATGAAATTGCGGTTTCTTTTCATCTGTCAGACAGTGCAATGATTATTTTGTATACGTTATGTATAAATGAAGGGAAATGTCTGTTACAGGAAATTTATCAGCTTTCCGGCACAAGCAGGCAGACCATTCATTCTGCGATTCGAAAATTGGAGCAAGATCAGATAATTTATCTTACATTCTATGATGGAAAGAAAAAAAATGTGCATTTAAGTGAAAAAGGTAAGAAATTAAGCGAAAACAGCGTTCTGCGTTTGATGGAATTGGAACAACAGGTATTGGCATCTTGGTCTGGAAAAGATCAAAAATGTTATCTTGAGTTATCAAAGTGTTATTTGGAGAATATGAAAGAAAAAACAAAGAATTTACAAGGTGTACGCTTATGAAAAATAATCGAATTCAATTATCTGACCATTTTAATTATCAGCGATTATTGCGATTTACATTACCTTCGATCGTGATGATGGTGTTTACATCCATATATGGTGTTGTGGATGGTTTTTTCGTTTCTAATTATGTTGGTAAAACGTCGTTTGCGGCTGTGAATTTCATTATGCCGTTTTTGATGATTTTGGGGGCTGTAGGTTTTATGTTTGGAACAGGTGGCAGTGCATTGATTGCGAAAACATTGGGTCAAAGAGATAGGGAAAAAGCAAATAGATTGTTCTCTATGATTGTGTATGTATCCATTGTTTGCGGTGTGGTTTTGATGATTTTTGGATTTGTACTGATTCGTTCAGCTGCGGTATGGCTGGGTGCGAGTGGTTCCATGTTGTCGGATTGTTTAACATACAGTTATCCGATTATGATTGCAGTGCCGGCCTATATTATACAGTTTGCGTTTGCAAGTTTTTTCATCACGGCGGAAAAGCCGAAATTAGGATTGATGGTAACGATTCTTGCTGGAATAACCAATATGGTTATGGATTTTTTGTTAGTAGCGGTATTGCGCTGGGGATTGACAGGGGCAGCGCTAGCAACTGCTTTGAGTCAGTATGTGGGTGGTGGTGTTTCTTTGGGATATTTTGCAAGAAAGAACACAAGTTTATTGTGTTTGACGAGAACGAAGTTGGACAAAGCGGCTTTATGGAAAACGTGTACCAATGGCTCTAGTGAATTGATGTCCAATATTTCGATATCCATTGTCAGTATGTTATATAATGCACAGTTGATGAAGTATGCAGGGGAGAATGGGATTGCGGCTTATGGTGTTATTATGTATGTGAATATGATTTTTTTAGCAATCTTTCTTGGTTATTCGATTGGATGTGCACCTGTGATGGGTTATCATTACGGCGCAGAAAATAACAGCGAATTGAAGAATTTGTTAAAGAGAAGTCTGTGTTTGATTGGTGTGTTCTCTATTTTGATGTTTGTTCTTGCGGAGCTTTTGGCAATGCCCTTGGCTGCTTTGTTTGTCGGATATGATGCAATCTTATGTGAATTGACGGTGCGTGGTTTTCAGTTTTATTCGTTTTCATTTTTATTTTCTGGAATGGCTATATTTGGATCTTCCTTTTTTACCGCATTGAATAATGGATTTGTATCAGCGTTGATTTCCTTTTTGCGTACAATGGTATTTCAGATGATCTGCGTGTTGATTCTTCCGTTATGGTGGGGAATTGATGGTATTTGGATTTCTGTTGTGGCTGCGGAAATGTTGGCGGTGATTGTCACCGTGGTGTGGATGTATCGATTGCGTAGTTTTTATCATTATGGTTAGGGGTTTCAATGATACAATGTTTGTTTTCGGGTAGTAGAGGACAGTGAATCTTACGGAAGATGTATGAATACAGTTTTTAGAAAGTGAAAAAGAAAACATGAACGAGGAAGAGATGTTCATGTTTTTTTGTTTTATTTGTTAGAATGATTTATTGGTCTCCTTTCTTGGTGTGAAAACTTAAATATGGCGTACCTCTTGCTTTTTGTTTACTCTTTTTGTAACACATCTATTGTAAACCAACAATCTATTGTAAACCAACAGCGACTATGTTATTGACGAACAAATACAGGAGCAGTATAATACTCTTGCTTAAAAAGTAATTATGATTATAGGAGGATTTGTATATGAGTACGTATTACAAGCACAAAAGGACAGCTTCTGTCGATATTCCTTATTCTTTCACGTGTGAACAATGCATGAAAGACAGTGGAACGTTAAGTGCAACGATAGAAGTGGACGCAACCATAAACAGCAATCACAGAGAATTAGAAGCAAATAAAGATGAAAAACTAAAAAACAATGTCCATGCAAAACTGGTCAGAGAAGTAAAAAGTGCACATCAAAATGCCACTGAAAACCAAATTTTTATCAAAGCATTCAAAGACAAATGTCCGCATTGTCAACAACCGCAGTCTTGGGCTGTCAGCGGTCTAAAAGATGATATGTTCACTTGGCCGATTGCGCTTGTCATTATCGGTGTGGTTGTAGGATTGGGTTGTTATTTCTTCACGGAAGTGGAAAACAATATGATGATTGCGATTATCGCAGCCGGTGTTTGTTTCGCATTGGCTATCGCTACGCTTATTTTTAATATGTTAAGAATCAGCAATAAGAAAAAGAAAACATCAACTTCTTTACAGAAGAATGTACCTGTCATTGACTGGGGTGCTGTTTCCAATCTTCTCAATGAAGAATAATTCCTAGTATAAAAGCAGTGCAGTATGCATTGTTTTTTTATCTTTTTATAAGAATATGACAATACGATAAAAACGCTTTTGAAAAAGGAGATGATATGCATGGCTATCGTTGATTCTGATAGAGGATTGTTGGACAATTATTGACATTTCCCTTATTTATGGCATTTCTGATTCATTCCGGATATAAAAATATACTTACATTTTTGATATTTTTATGTTATTTTACCTAGAATGTGGTAAAATATTCAACGAACAGGAGGATGTAGTTATGAAAGCAAAAAAAGCAGGTAAAATCATTGTCGCAACCATCGCTACTGTCGCTGGCGTATTTGGTGGAATGAAATTATATTCAAAGAAGAAACAGAATGATAAAGAAGCGATTGACGAATTGGAAGCACTGCTGGAACAGGAAGAAAACGAAGAGGTCAGCGAAGATTAAAAGGTATAGGAAATTATGCCTTTTTTTAATTACAAAGGTTTTTTTGTGTGATGAAAGGAAATAATGATATAAAAAAACAGCGTATACAAACAAAGTAAATCAATGAACGATATTCTCATCTTCAGAAATTACTTTTTTCTAAAAACTTTAAACAATCCCATAGTTTCACCTTTACGTTACAATTCATAACATCATGAAATGTTTTTTTGGTTCTCTGAATTATGAAAGTTTCATTTTTACACCTGCATATCCAATAAATTATAGTAGTACAACAATTAGGAAAATGACATCATGATGAATATGCATATCATTTTGCTTGAAGTGATTCATAAATGTATCGGCGCCATTCTTAACATTCCAATACTCTTATGTAAACAGCCAAAAAGCAATATCCACTGTGAAACATCGATCATTTTTTCTGAAAATAAATGAAAGATGTTGACAAGCATAATGAAAAAGTGTATGCTTTACCTACAAACCGATAGAACCAAAGAAGTAAAACTGATTGCGCGCTTACAGAGAGTTTGGGATGCTGGAAACCAGACAGAAATGCGGATGAGACAAATGGACTTTGGAAGGGCAAAGGGAACGCTTATCAAAAGCAAGTATCTAAGACGTATGCCGGCGTTATTCGGCTAGAGATGTAAACAAGCATCTTGAACAAGTGGATATTGAACTACATACATCAATATCAATTCAGGTGGTACCGCAGATCATAACATCTGTCCTGTGAATCAATTTCATATGGATGGATGTTTTTTTATAAGGAGATGATCATATGAAAGAATATGACTGGTGGTATAGATTGAAATTTTAACTAGAAAAGAAAGAGAGGAAATGGACATGAAAACAAAATTAGGAATAAAAATAGGATTAACTGCCTGTATAGCACTGGCAACGCTTAGCGGATGCGGTTCAAAAAGTAACAAAGACGATGTGAAAATCGGTATTGCACAGATTATGGACCATATGTCATTGAATACCATTCGTGATGCATTCAAGGATGAGATGATACAGTTGGGATATGATGAGAGCTGCATGGATTTCCAAAACGCCATGAATGATACAAGCAATCTCAACAGTATCGTACAGAAATTTGCCGGCGATAAAAAAGACATCGTTGTGGCAATCGCAACACCAACTGCACAAGCCGCTGCGAATTTTGCGAAAGATATGCCGGTCGTATTCTCCGCCGTTTCCGATCCGGTTGGCGCAGGTCTGTTAACCAATATGGAGAAACCGGATAAAGGCATTACTGGAACCGCTGATGAAATTCAAGTCGACTTGATTTTGGATCTGGCATTATCAATAAAGCCAGATATTCAAACATTGGGGTTTATGTATAACGCATCTGAAGCAAATTCTGTTTCCAATTTGGAAAAAGTGAAAGCTTATTGCGATGCAAAAGGAATCAAAGTTGTAGAAAGTGCTGTTACAAGCATCTCTGATGTACAGACGAATGCACAAGTGCTGGTAACGAAAACAGATGCCATCTTTGTACCAAACGATAATACGGTCGCAAGCGCGATGAGTGCACTTGCTTCGGAAGCAAACAAAGCAAAAGTCCCTGTATTTGTTGGTGCGGATTCTATGGTCATGGACGGTGGATTTGCGACGGTCGGCATTGATTATGAAGAACTTGGAAGAGAAACAGCACGCATGGTGGATAAAGTTTTAAAAGGTACGCCTGTGGAAGAACTTCCTGTTAAGGTGTTTAAGGAAAATTTGAATGTTTATGTAAACGAACATGTTTTAAACACATTACAAATCACATTACCGGATGATATAAAAAACAATGATAAATTAAAAATGATCCAATAGAACAGGAGAAACAAATATGGCTCTTTCAACTTTGATTGGCACACTGGAACTGGGTTTAATTTATGCGATTATGTCGTTTGGTGTTTATATATCGTTTCGCATTTTGGATATCCCTGATTTAAGTGTGGACGGTACTTTTATTACCGGTTGTGCTACCAGCGCAATATTTGCCTTGCATGGACATCCCTTTCTTGGCATCGTCATGGCATTTGTTGTCGGTGGCTTCGCTGGAATGATGACAGGCGTTTTACAAACCAAATGTAAGATTCAACCGATTTTATCCGGGATTCTAGTCATGAGTGGTCTATATACGATCAATTATAAAATCATGGGGAATACCCCAAACATTTCTTTGTTTGACAAATCTACAATTTTTCGCAGCGCAACAGATCTTTTTCCAAGTGATTATACTATTTTGATTGTATGCGGTGTCTTGGCAGTTATCGTCATGGCTTTGTTATATTTGTTTTTAAAAACACAGATGGGAATGTGTCTGCGTGCGACCGGTGATAATGAAGCTATGGTACGTGCATCTTCCATTAACAGTGATGCGATGAAACTTTTGGGATTGGCTTTGGCAAATGCGCTTGTGGCATTGGGGGGTGGCGTGTTGGCACAATATCAAAGTTTTGCGGATGTGAATGACGGGTTAGGGAAACTCGTTGTTGGACTGGCGTCTATAATTGTTGGCGAAGCATTTTTTGGCAGAAAAACTTTATTTCGCAGTTTTATGGCTGTTGTGGTTGGTGCCGTAGCTTATCGATTCTTATTGACAATAGCCTTACAGATGGGTGTGGCAGCCATTGATCAGCGCTTACTTTCCACAATACTTGTAACGTTTGCGATTTCATTCCCACTGCTTCAAAAATATAGAAGAAACCGGAGGAAACGCAGATGTTAAAATTTACAGATCTACATGTGACTTTTCATCCAAATACAATCAATGAGCGTATTGCGTTAGATGGCGTCAGTTATGAATTGAAACAAGGTGATTTTGTCAGTGTGCTTGGCACCAACGGCGCAGGTAAGTCTACGCTATTGAATAGTATTGCAGGTACCGTAGAGCTTGACAGCGGCAATATTTTGTTGGATGATATGGATATTACATGGATGAAAGAGTACAAACGCGCAAAATACATTGGTCGATTGTTTCAGGATCCAATGAAGGGAACGGCACCCAACATGACGATTTTAGAAAACCTTGGTCTTGCGTACAGTCGAGGAAAGCGTTCTACTTTATCAAAAGCAATCAAAAAGTCAGATATACCTTATTTTCAGAAACAGCTGGCGAAACTCCAATTAGGGCTTGAAAATCGATTGGATACCAAGGTTGGACTTTTATCCGGCGGACAGCGACAGGCGTTAACACTGTTAATGGCAACGCTGGTTACGCCAAAACTGTTGTTGCTGGATGAGCATACCGCTGCGTTGGATCCAAAAACAGCAGATACGATTATGGAAGTTACCAATACATTGATTCAAGAAGAACAGATCCCCACATTGATGATCACACATAACATTAAACAAGCGCTTCAATATAGCAATAAGTTGCTGATCATGAATGAAGGAAGAATCGTTCGTGAATTGAATCAAGAAGAAAAAAAGACAATTCGTGCAGATGCACTGTTGGAACTATATCATGCTTTGGATTAGTGCGAGGATATCGCACTTTTTTAGATATGTGCATGATGTTCCTACATTGTGCTCAGAAATGTTCCAAATCAAGCCCTATACGGACAAGCCCAGTGCCTTCGGCTTATCTGTACATAGCTTTGTAAGCTATGAAAGAATCGGCAAGTGGGATGAAGAAAGATACAGGAAAGGTGGCAGAAAGCCTTATTTTATCGAGCTTGGCGGCACTCCGATATGGATAAATCTCTATGCGGTAGCGGATGCAGATGTCTATTATAATTATGAAGCGTGAGAACATGAGCTTGTCTGAAAGAAGTTGGACAAGCTCATTTCTTGTACTAAACTACACCATTGATAGTTTCAATCTCGTGTGCTTTACTAAGTTGACTTTTTGAGAAAAATCGAGTATGCTATAGTAAAGTACACAAGCGACGAGGAATTTGCGTGTGTTTTAGTAGAGGTGAGACAATGCTTGATGAAAAATCGATAAACGCTGTTAGGAAGATTTTTTCTAAACATGATTATATAATGACGACAGCTCAATTGGATTCCAATAGAATCTACTATGCGGATATTCAGCAACTATTAAACGAGGGCTTCATTGAAAAAATCAAACGGGGCTATTATCATTGGACGGAAATCTATGGCGAACAGGAAGTTAAAATTATAAATCGCCTATTTCCCGATGCGGTGCTTTGCATGGAAACTGCCCTCTTTTACTATCAGTACAGCGACCGCAACCCTGCCGAGTGGAATATTACGATTGATAAAAATGTATCCAGAAGCCGTACAAATATCGACTACCCCTTTGTAAAGGCATATCGTGTTGAGCCAGTTTTGGTATCCCTTGGCGAAACAAAAGGCAGTATCAATTTTGTCGATGTCCGTATCTATGACCGTGACCGTACCATTTGCGATGTACTGCGGAATATGAACAAAATGGATAAGGAGATTTTTAATAAGGCAATACAAGGGTATGTAAAAGACCCGAAAAAAAATATACCGAACCTTATGGAGTATGCAAAGATATTGCGTATGCAAAAGCGTGTAAAAGAATTGATTGGAGTGTGGTTGTGATGGCTGATGTAGCAGCATCTGTTTTGGCAAAGCTTAAGAATAAAGCAAAGGCGGCTGGTATCAGCTATCAGCAGTGCCTACAGCTTTTTATGCAGGAGGAGTTTTTACGGAAGCTCTCAAAGTCTGGATATGATGATACGCTTATTCTTAAGGGCGGATTGTTTATCTATACGCTCACAAATTTTGAAAGCCGAGCAACGATTGATGTGGATTTTCTGCTTCGCAGCGTTTCCAATTCGTTGGATGAAGTAAAAGCCCTTATCCTAAAAATCCTTGCTACGCCTACGGGCAATGATTATATTGAGATGACTGCGAAAGGATTTGAAGAAATCTCACCGCAAAGGAAATATCACGGCATCAGCACACAGATTATCGGAAAGATAAAAAATGTCCGTGTTCCCTTTAATGTGGATATTGGCGTGGGCGATGTGATTGTCCCCCGTGCCGAGCAGCGGACTATCCATACACAGCTTCCCGATTTTGAAGCTCCTGTTATTATGACCTATTCTCTTGAAAGCACCATTGCCGAGAAATTTGATGCTATTTTGCAACGGTTTGAACTAATAAGCAGAATGAAGGACTTTTACGATATTTACTATTTAGCGAGGACTTTTGATTTTGACGGAGCGAGATTACAGACGGCAATATCCAGAACACTGGAACGGCGAGGGACGCCCTACGAAAAGGAAAGCTTCAAGCGTATTCTAACACTTGCCGAGGATGTGGATATGCAAAAGCGGTGGAAATTCTTTTTGAGAACCATAAAGGATGATACGCTTGAGTTTTCGGTGGTCATTGAGGAAATACAGAAATTCCTTGAGCCTGTATTTGATGCAATTGTGAATGAAGATGAGTGGCAAAAACAATGGCACTCGATAGAATGTAATTGGAAAGTGGTAAAAGAAAATGAGTGATTTATTATACAGCACAGAACTCGGAAAATACTATATAGGAAAATGTGAAGAAACCATTAGAGAATTAGATTTACAGAAGAAAGTACAATTGATACTTACTTCCCCCCTTTTCCTTTAAATAACAAAAAACAATATGGAAATCTTAACGGGGAAGAATATTTAAAATGGTTTACGGGATTAGCGGAATTGTTTTCAAGTGTATTAGCTCCAAACGGTTCAATAGTAATTGAAATGGGAAATGCGTGGGAGAAAAATCGTCCTGTTCAGTCTCTACTTCATTTAAATAGCCTTCTTAGTTTTGTAAATAATGAAAAGGCGGGACTAAGGTTGTGTCAAGAATTTATTTGTTATAATCCTGCCAGATTGCCGTCACCTGCTCAATGGGTAACAATTCATAGAATAAGAGCGATTGACAGCTTTACACATGAATGGTGGATATCTAATTCGGACTATCCTAAAGCAGATAATCGTAGGGTGTTGCGACCTTATAGTAAAAGTATGAAAAAGCTACTTAAGTCGGGAAAATTCAATTCTGGGAAAAGACCTTCAGAACATGTCATAAGTGAAAAAGGATTTTTAACTGATAATCAAAATATTCAAAGAATAAAGCTCGTAGTCCCAACGAAGGGAATCGCTCTTGATGGTGAGATTGACTTTGTATCATCGGTCAGAAGAACTATATATGAGTTCTTTATTTCCCAGCCAGAAAGAAACGGTTTTATAGATGCATTAAAATGGCTCATATTTGAAGAATATAGTTCTTCTGATAACAGTAAGATTTGGCATTTAGCAACTTGTCCCCATTGTAGTGTAGGCGTTGATATACAGAAAAAGAATGTTCAAAATGACTACACTATAACTTGCCCTCATTGCGGTGATAAAATATATCTTACAGATATTTTAAGACTTCATGAGGTCATTGATAATGAACTTGGTGCAGGAGGTATTCTTGGATATTTAACGTCTGCGGTTGAACAAATAATCATCGTATATCTTATTAAGCAAATGCTAAATATAAGACCGAGTTTATTATCCCAGACCTTGTTTGTAAAGGATGGCCCCCTTGCTTTTTTCGGTCAAACCGCCAATCTTCATAAACCTATGCGAAAGCTGATGACTTTCTTAAATCAAAACCATTCAATTTATCTGGTTGGACTTGAAAAAAGCGGTTCTTTTGTTGAACATGCAGTGCAGGCATCTAAAAAAATGTTGCCAAAGCAGATGCTACTACTTGGAAATAGTTATATTTACAAGTATATTATTCCTGGAAACGGAAGGGATAGCGAGCCATATGCCATTTCATCATATTATGGGCATAAGGTTATCTTTAAATCTGAGCACAACAATGTGTATGTCGCAACAATACCAAATGTTCAAGCAATGGTTGAACCCCAAATAAGCGACTATATTAATATCAATGAGATTTTATATAATATTACAGCTTTAAAATGTGACTTATATTATAATTCACTTGTTCCTGTTGTAATGGCTAATAAATTGGTATCTTTAGCTGACCATCCAAGTTCTGATTTGCTAAAAACATTTGCTCAAGAAAAAATAATCCAATAGGAATTGTGAAGTGAGCCATTTCCGTAACCTCGACCTACCTTATGCTCAGAAATGCTCCATTTCCCAAAATCGTCCGAACAGTCGCTATTTATGGGCTTTTGGATGGGTGAATTTACAACGGAGGACAAGCCTACAAAGTACGGAAAAAACAACCGCTATACATACGCCGAGCAACCTGCTGTTATCGGACAAGGCTCTCAGCGTGAAATCAACATCTATTGTGCAATCCCTGCTGTGTAATATTTATATATTTGTGAAGCCGTTTATTCTGAAAAGAATAAGCGGTTTTTTCATACCTGTACATAACTGTCTGCTTACTGCAAGCAAACAAATTTATGCAAAGGAGAAAAATGCAAAATGTCAAATTTTCATGTAACCATGCTGACAAAGGAAGTGTTGGAGATTGAACGCAAAAACGAGAGATTTAGGAATGACGCCGTTAGATGACCTGTTCTCCACCGACGAAAGCCGCGCGGAATCACAGCTTGAAAAGGTCGTAATACTGAATCCCGCCGAAATCTCCGACTTTCCGAACCACCCGTTCAAGGTCAAACAGGACGAGGCAATGGCTGAAATGGTGGATAGCGTGCGGAAATATGGCGTGTTAGTTCTGGCACTTGTCCGACCGAAAGAGGACGGCGGCTATGAAATGGTGGCTGGCCACAGGCGAAAGTTTGCGGCGGCTCTGGCTGAACTGATGGAGCTTCCCTGCATTGTCCGCAATCTCACGGACGATGAAGCTACCATTATCACGGTAGACAGTAACTTACAAAGGGAAATGATCTTACCGTCCGAAAAAGCATTTGCCTATAAAATGAAGCTGGATGCTATGAAAAGGCAAGCAGGCAGACCGAGCAAGGAAAATTCGCGCCCACTGGACACAAATTTAATCGGGACACGATCTGACGAACAATTAGCAAAAGATTCTCCCGATAGTGCAAGGCAAATTCAACGCTTTATCCGCTTAACCGAGCTTATCCCGCCTGTTCTGCAAATGGTGGACGACGGGAAGATTGCTTTCCGTCCTGCCGTCGAGATCTCCTATTCTCCAAAGAGCAGCAGGAATCCCTATACAG
This sequence comes from Erysipelotrichales bacterium, assembly GCA_910576345.1. Classification (GTDB taxonomy): domain Bacteria; phylum Bacillota_I; class Bacilli_A; order Erysipelotrichales; family Erysipelotrichaceae; genus C-19. Next base: position 16,932 of record CAJTIT010000009.1, on the reverse strand, counting down.
CACAATGGAATGTGAGGATTGCACCCCGTCTTTGGCGCAGGCGATCAAAATGAAAGAGTTTAGCAAGGACGGCAAACTGACCGACGAGGTGATTCTCTCCATTATGCAAGAGGAAAAGCCAAATCAGAAAGAACAGTTCAAAATGCCGAAAGAGCGTATCAGCAAATATTTTGCGCCGGGGACGCTCGCGCAGAAGATTGAAGATACCATTATTAAGGCTTTGGAGCTATACCGCAAGCGTGAACGGCAAAAGAGCATGGAAAGGTAGAAATTCACTAACAAGGGGCAGCTATACCCAAAAATAAGACAAGGTACGGCGGTGCTTGCTTGTTCCCCCTCTCCACACCTCTCCCCCTCAAAACTACCTGTTACTGCCCGAAAAAAGAGATGTTATAGGGCGGAAATTTCGTACCTTTGCAGAAAATTGCAGTTTCTTCTTTTCGGGTTGTGAAAATGCAAACAAAGCGAAAATCCTATGCGATATACCAGCAAGCATCGCCTTTGTGATACCACAAAGGCACTTGGTCAGGGAAATCCCTGAAACCCTTAATTTGTTCGCAAAAGGATCACAAAAAGAGGAAACAGTGAATTTACTCTCTGTTTCCTCTTTTCCTTTACATAGTTATCGGCAAGTTCAAATCAACCTCAAAACCGCCGTATTCGCTATGCTTTACCAGTACGTTTCCGCCGTGTGCAAATACGATTTGTTTGACAATGAGCAGTCCTAAACCGTGGCGCTGTTCGGTTGTTTTTTCATCGCACACCATATAATGCGGCGTATTGTTCAATTTTTCAATTTGTTCATCTGTCGCGCCAACACCGTCATCGGAAACAATCACAGTACAAATATTATCTTCAAGCTTTACACGAACGAAAATATGACATCCCTGTTCGTTATGATTTATGCTGTTCTGAATGAGATTACTTACTGCTCTTTTCATTAAGTTTTTATCAGCATTTACCGTGCAGGAAGTGAATGCTTCATCCGTTTGCCATTCAATCGTGTACTTTTCATCCATGTTCATATTGATGAAATCCACTACGACCTGGCGGACAACGGCGATCAGATTTTGCCTTTCAGGGCTTAGCGGCTGCATATTATATTCCAACTTGGACGCAAGGTTTAAGTCGTTAATCAGGTTTCTCATTCGTTTACTTTGCCGTACAATAACCGCCGCTTTCTCACGGTTATCTTCTGATAACTGAACATCGTTTTCTAACTGTCCGGCATAGCCCATTACCATCGACAGAGGGGTTCGTATGTCATGGGATACCCCTGCAATCCAATTTGCTCTTGCAGTTTCTCTTTTACGGAGCTGCCTGCTTTGCGTCTGCAAAATATCTGAGGTCTTGTTAATGTTTACTGCAAGCTCGGATAAAAGCCCCTTTTCCCGGATATGGACTTCTTCGTTTGTTGATAAAGCCTGTATTCCGCTGACAATCGGTTTCACGGATTTTAACAGCTTGGAATTGGCAATCACATAGATTATAAAAATTAAGGCTATATTGATTGCCAAAACAGAAAGAACCGTTTTGGGCAGGTTGGCGATGAAATTATAATCCCAACTCGGCCACATATGTTTCCAAAAGCTTTCTTTCGGATAGCCGAGTACCACAAGTCCGTTTTCTGCCTCTCCTGTAAAGGTAGGATACCCGTCGATATAGCTGCGGGTCAGGCTTGCTATATCCGAAGCGGTGTAGGACATAGGCACGGTTTCGGGAAGCTTCTCCGTCTGCCATACTACTTCCATTGTCCTGTTGTCAATCAATATTGCCCACACATCTGTATTTTGAAGTTCAAGCGCCGTATCTTCACCCAAAACATATCCGTTTTCATTTTGTGACAGAGCATCGGCAACTTCCTGCGCCGTAATCCAGGGGGAACCGTTCGGCGCTTGATTCAGTGTATATATCACCAATAAAGCAAAGTTCAGAATAATGAGGAGCAACGAAGACAAGAGCATAATACCGACAAAACGCCGGATGAGTTTCGGTACGCTTTTCATATCACTTGCCCTCCATAACGAGCTTATATCCAAGCCCTTTCATTGTTATCAGAGAAACAGGCTGGGACGGATTTGCTTCAATTTTTTCCCGGATACGGCGGATATGCGCCATCAGCGAGTTTTCATAGCCGAAAGGATTATCGCCCCAAGCCGCTTCGCATAGAGCGTCAATCGTGACAATTCTTCCGGCGTTCCGATATAAAGCTGCGAGTATGTCGCGTTCTTTTGCCGTAAGAGAAATGTGTTCACCCTTCTTTATGATCTCTGCACGCTCAAAGTCAATTTCACTGTCACGCAGTTTTACAAGGGGATTTTCGGCTTTATAGCTTCTACGGAGAATGGCATTTACACGGAATAAAAGCTCCTTTGGCAAAAACGGCTTTACCATGTAATCGTCCGCACCAAGCCCGAAGCCACGGAACTTATCGTCATCCTCGCCGCGGGCAGTTAAAAACAGTACGGGGTAATCCGCCGCTTTTTTCAGCCGTTCCATCAGATTAAACCCGTTCCCGTCAGGGAGCATGACATCAAGAATCGCAAACTCTGGTTGGTAGGTTTCAGAAACCGTAACCGCTTCACTCACTGTCTTTGCCGTTTTAATATTCTGAAATCCGTCCTCATTCAAGATAGATACGACCATATCTAAAAGCTCCTGCTCATCATCCACAAGCAGAATGCGTTTTTGTTTTAAGTAATCAAAGTTCATAGGGCTGCCTCCTTTCAGGTCTGTTATTCTGTCACGCCTTTGAAAATCTCGCGTGCGCATCGTTTCCATATAACTACAATTTAATAAATCGGAAATTATCGTTCTCAAGCAAAACAATAAACATACCTTACTTCTCTCAGATCTTTTCCTCCAATGTTATCCTCGCGATAATCTGAGGTATATACAAAACCAAACTTTTCATAAAACTGTCTGGCACAACTGTTTTCTTCAAGAACCCAAAGGAATACCTCTTTGAAGCCCTGTTTTTGCAGTTCACATATTACGGCCTCCATTAGCTTGCTGCCATATCCTTTTCTCACATGATCCGGCAGAAAATAAATAGAAATCACTTCCCCGGAGTCCGGGTATTGCTCAAATCTTGACTTGCAAAAGCTACTGGTTCCTATATACTCTTCATTTTCAATACAGACCATAGTATGCCACCCGGGAGTATCCAAATTTTTGGCCCACTGTCCTTTTGGGATAGAATCTAAATAGTCCTGCGGAATAATACCAGAATAAGCATTTTTCCAACTTTCCTCATATATCTGACTTATTGCATTTCTGTTATCCGATGAATTGATATATCTGATTTCCATTTTATCCTCATCCTCACAAATTCTTATTTATCGCTCTAAATAGCTCTCTAAAAGCAAAAAATTACAGCTTCAGGCTATATTGCAGGAGATTATAACGATGACCGTCTTTAACGTCTATTTTAGCTTCCGAAGAAATGATCGAAAAGCCAAATGATTCTGCCAAGCGATTAGAAGCTATGTTTTCATCTCTTGCCGAATAGATAAACTCTTTGGCATCAAATTGTTCTCTGCAATATTGAATCAAACCTTGAAGAATCTGTTTGCCAAATCCTCTTCCCACATAATCCCGTCCCAAACATATTCCGGCTTCCTGATATATGTAAGGTTCGATTTTTTCTACACCGGCAAATCCGATCGCTTTACCACTTGATTTTTCATAAACCAAATAGGTGTCATGCTCTTTTTGAAATGCAATCGTTTTTACGATTCTTATTTTAGCGGCTTCTTCGCTGGTGGTAATAGTCCACTCCATATATCTTGCGTTTTCCGGCTGTGACCAAACATTGCGGTACATTTCTTCCCAGTCCGAAAACTTTGCTTTATCTAAAATAAGACTCTCTGTTTCGATCATTTGCAAGTCTCCCATATTTTTGAAATCCTCAGTCTTGTACAACGTTGCCAAAGTGTGTTCATCGATAGGAATATATCTTTTTCGTTTCTGACAGCCATACCAAATTATATAACTTATTGTTCGTTCAGAATGTGTTGCACAGCGCTCCATTCAATGACCGGAAGGTTCTTTTGAAGCGAATCGGAGGTCTTTCGCTGCTTATTGGCAATTTTTATGCTGTTGAATATGAAACTGCCGACTGCCAATATCAGACAAATTCCAGCCGCAGCGATGGCGATGATTAAGCGGCTTTCCATTTCAATACAGAAGTAACATCCTATGCCTAAAATGACACCGAGAATCAGACAGACGAGTGGTGTGCTGTAACGCTCTTTCTTGAGACCGCTGACTGCCCATGACTGGGGCTTATGACAATGGGGGCATTCGTCCCTGAAAGCTTTGGAATAGAGTTGTTTTTCAGTAGCGTCTGTGTATGCGCCTTTAACCGCTTTTACAAGATTGGTGTGAGCCATATCCTCTAATTTCTGTTGCTTCATGTCGTCCAGCTTTTTAAAATTGCTGTTTATTTCAGCCTGCGCTCCGGAAATTGTCGCCTGTAACATTCCACTGTTCTTCAGACACTGTTCGCAGCGGAAAGAATATGGCACTTCGATCGTTTCTGTTTTTGTGTGCTTATAGTAGGTGCTCATTTTTTCTTTCCCCTTTTTTATTTTTTCTAATTATACCATAGAAATGTGTCTTTTTCTAATGTGCGATGAAATGTAAGGTAAATGTAAGGACACGAGAAGGTTGACACAAGGTTCGGAGGTTACAATGTACTTGCAATGATACGAAAGGAGCATAACGCAATGAACATCATTGAAACGAAAAATCTAACGAAATCCTATACTGATTTTACTGCGGTTTCGGGTATCAATTTGCATATTCCGAAAGGCGCTGTCTATGGTTTCCTCGGTCCGAACGGGGCGGGGAAATCCACTACCATGAAAATGTTTTTGGGGCTTACTAAACCTTCCGGCGGCTCATTTACGATTGACGGGAAGAAGTATCCCGAAAATAGGGTACAGATTCTAAAAGAAATCGGCTCGTTTATTGAAGCCCCCGCTTTCTATGGAAATTTAAGCGGTGAAGAAAATCTCGATATTATCCGTAAAATATTGGGACTTCCCAAATCCTCCGTAGCGGAAGCCCTTGAAATCGTGGGACTGACGCAGTTTAAGAAGCGGCTTGCCAAGAAATATTCTCTTGGAATGAAACAGAGATTGGGTCTTGCTGGCGCTTTAATTGGAAAACCGCCGATTCTGATTTTAGACGAACCGACAAATGGACTTGATCCTGTGGGCATTCACGAAATCCGAACGCTGATCCGTTCCTTGCCGGAAAAGTTTGATTGCACCGTTTTGGTATCGTCGCACCTGCTGTCCGAAATAGAACTGATGGCGGATACGATCGGTATCCTGAATCACGGTCACCTGCTGTTTGAGGGAACGCTCGACCAGCTTAAATCCGGCGCAGCAGCAAAAGGGTACCCTACGGACAATCTGGAGGATACCTTCCTCGCCCTGATCGACGCCGACAACAAACATAGGGGGGCGGTGCGATGAGTGTTTCGTTGGAATGCAAAAAGGTAAAACGGACCGGCTTTCTACCGACATTCATCGGTGGTGGAATATTGGCGGCGGCTGTTCCTGTGATCAACATGGCAGTTCGTTCGGAAATGTATCTGAACCAGCCGGGCAGTCCAATACAAATTCTGCTTGGCGCAAACTGGCAGATGATGGCTATGCTGAACGTACTGCTTGCAGTAGCCGGAGCTTGCCTGCTGTATCATACGGAATATGCCGACAACGCTATGCAGAAAATGAAGTCCCTGCCCATTCGGGAAAGCTCTATTTTTCTTAGCAAAGCGGTTTTGACGGTTTTTATGAGCCTTTTTGTGCTCGTCACCCAGGCGGGCGCAGTCGCTTTCTGTTCCTATCGCTGGTTTGAAGTCGGAAACGGCTTTTGGGGTGAACTGTGCAAATGCTTCGGGTATTCGTTTTTACTGATGTTACCCTGCATTATCCTGTCGCTCCTTATTTCGGAAGCCTGTAAGAATATGTGGGTATCCCTTGGGGTCGGCGTAGTATGCGTATTTACCGCAACGATACTGCCGACAACGAATTTTGCGCTTTCCCTCTTTCCTTTCGCCATGCCTTTTCAGATATTTGCGGGTACAGATATGACGCAGTCAATGCACTATATTTGCGGGGCAATCGCAGAGCTTGCTGTTTGTGGTTTGGCGCAGCTGATACTCGTAAAGGTAAGGAGGTCGTTTGAATGAGTTTTATATCGCTTACCAGCGTAGAATTCAAAAAGATACGCCGATCTAAAATCCTTTTCATTTTGGCTGTGGCTGCCGTTATTCTTTGGATACCGTCTATCTTGAATGCCAAAATAAATTTTGGTATGCAGGCAGAGGGAATTTCGCCCGAAAACAATTTCTTTATTCAGGGCTTTATGGGAATGGCGTGGTTTATGTTCCCTGCAAGTATGGTAGTCGGTACGGTTCTTTTAAGCCAGACGGAAAGAGCAAACAAGGGCATTTTGAAAATGCTTTCCCTGCCGGTCGGCACAGCAAAGCTCTGTATCGCTAAGTTTATTGTATTGCTGACGCTGGCGGCAGCGCAAATTTTAATGATGACAGGTATGTACTATATCAGCGCCGCCATCAGTTCGGGGACGCAGGATTATAACTTTATTCTGCCGCCGCTGTTTGTTCTGAAAGAGATCAGCCTGATATTTCTGTCCGCCATACCGATGATTGCATTTTTCTGGATGCTGTCGGTTTGTATTCAGACGCCGATTTTTTCCATCGGAATCGGCTTGGCTTCGATTGTGCCGTCGGTATTGATCATCAATACAAAGGCATGGTTTGCTTATCCCATGTCGTATCCGTTTTTCGTTATCACCTCGGAATACGGAAAGCTCGCAGAAAATCTTGATACGGCGCCGGTGGAGCTCATACCGTGGCTGCCTGTCGCCGTCCTTATTACAATCTTATGTTTAGGCATTTCCTGCCTTCGTTTTGGGCAGGCTGAAAGGAAATAATTCTTATGAAAAACAAAATTTTGACCGCTGTCAGCGCCGTTATGCTTCTTGTCCCGTGGACAATTCTCCCGCTTAGGACTTTTGACTGGGCGTTGGAATCGCCTGCCGCTGAAATTATGATTGCCTGCTATTCTGCGTTTATGATTTTCAGCGGAGTATTCACCATCATTTCCTATGTCAAAGCAAAGGCGCAAAACAATTTGATGAAGGTCTGCCTGATTGTAAACAGCCTTTATGCGGTTGCCGGAGTCGTATTCCTGGGAATGATGATCAACACGCATTTTATGTGAGGTGCGCATAATGAAAAAGATAAAAGCAATCATCTCTGTTCTTTTGGTTTTGAGTATCGTCGGTTGCTTTTTGGGGTGCGGCTCTGACCACAATAAAGGCAGCTTGAAAGATAACCTGATTGACGGTTGGAACAGATGGATGTAGTCCTTCAGCAAACACGCACTGACAAAAGAAAAGGATTTGCAGGGCGAGAAAGACGAAGGCGTTGACGCTTATACAGGTACCTATACGGCTGCTTATGACGGATTTAACGGAAAAGAGTTCATTTTCGGCGGAACGGCTTTGAACCGTGAAAACGGCAATCACCTGCAGGTAACCTACAAACTTACCATAGAAGATGGAACTGCTGAGTTAAACTGGATTGCCGGCAGCGATGAGTATTCGATTGCAAATATCAGTTCGGAAGATACGAAAGAATACACCATTTCGTCCGGTGATAATTACATCGTTCTGAAAGGCGATCATTTCAGCGGAAGCCTCGAACTGATAGTCAAAGATGCGGAAAACTGAGAGGCACAAAAAACTTGTAGTATATGCCGTAATGGGTATCGGCGGTATCTGTATAGGGATATTACTGATACCCACAGGCATTTTGATAATTCTTATTTATTGTATTTATAAAATCATAGATTGGGTGATTCGCCGGTGCGATAAATACGAAAATCTGTGATTCGGTAGAAAGTAAGGCGTTATTTTGAAAAGAATTTTACTTGTAGATGACGATGAAACATTCAGATATGCTTTATCGGAATTGTTGAGCAAAGAATTTGAAGTTTTGAAATCATTCGGCGTTAAGGACGCATTGGAAAAACTGAAAAAAGATTCTGTTGACTTGATTTGTTCTGATTATAATATGCGGGACGGAACAGGCTTAGATTTGCTGCATTCTTGCAGGGAAAGGAATATTTCTGTTCCATTTATGCTTATGTCATCTGATGGCAGCAATAATCTCTCAATCAAAGCCGGGTTGTACGGTATAACCTTTTGTGAAAAAGCGGATTGTCAGTTTCTTGATAAAATCAGAGCGTTGATATAAAAGACATGGTTTAAGAGAGTAAAAAATGAATTACACAGCATGGACTTTCGATGAAAAATCTCCAATTTACATACAATTAGCTCATAAACTCCGATACAGCATTCTCGGCGGTAGGTTACTACCCGGAGAGAGTATTCCATCCATTCGCAGTATGGCTGATATGCTGCACCTGAATGTCAATACCGTTGCAAGATCATATCGATTGATAAAGCATGATAATTTGATTTTTACACAAGGGAAAAGAAATTATTGTGTCACATTAAATAGCACTCTCATTCAAAAGAAACGCATTCAAGAAATGGAGCTTATTTGCCATAGTTTTATAAGCGCAATGACAGAATTAGGATTTTCTAAAAAGGAACTTCTATCATTTATTCAGGAACACATCCGCAGTGAAAATTAAAATATCGCTGCTTTTATATAAAGAAAAAGCAGCCTTGCGGCCAATGTCATTAAGTTAAGGTAAAATGACACAGAAGGAGTCAAAGAAAAATTGGCCCTTCTTTTTTTATATTTTTCTTGACATATATTAAAAGGTGTGTGGCTAATTATTCATTACTGCTAAATGAATAATTAGCCAATTGTTTATAGATATAGATTTTTGGAGGTATTATCTATGAACAAGTCTAAACATTTACGTAATATTTTAAATCATGTGATTTCTGTTGTTCCAAATTCACCATCGCTTTTCTCTGTGAATCCTAAATCTGATTTCACCAGAAACAGAAAGCTTTCTTTTGAAACTGTTATTAAAAATGTTATATGCATGGAAGCCGGATCATTGAAAGATGAATTATTGAAATTAAATGATTATTCTTCTTTCACTCCTACTTCTTCTGCTTTTGTCCAAGCCAGAAGTAAAATCAAACATGATGCTTTCAAAACTATTTTTGATACTTTTAATCAAAAATCTCTTGTCACTAAAACATTGAAAGGGTATCGTTTATTAGCGATTGATGGTACAGTACTTCCTATTGACAATTCATTTGCGGATGAAGAAAACTCTACAAAAAATCAATAATTCAGACAAAACTTTTTCAGCTTTTCATCTTAATGCTTCCTATGATTTATTAGAATGTACTTATGATGATTTAGTTATTCAAGGTCAAGCTAATTTCGATGAAAACGGTGCTTTTGTTCAACTTGTAGATCAATATAAAGGAAATAAAGCTATATTTATTGCGGATAGAGGTTACGAATCCTTCAATGGAGTTGAACATGTAAGTCACTCTGAAAATAAATATTTGATTCGTGTAAAAGATATACATTCAAAAACGAGTATTATGAAAAGTTTTGGTTCATTACCTAATAATGAATTTGATATTGATGTCTCTCGTCTGTTTACAAGAAAATGTACAAATGAAATAAAAAAACATCCTGAAATTTATAAATACATGCCTAGGAATCAGCGTTTTGATTACTTTGACGAAAACAAAGATATACCTTATGAATTTCATACAAGAATTGTAAGGTTTAAAATTACAGACGATACTTATGAATGTATTATTACCAATCTTGACAGAAATGAATTTACAATGGAGGAAATCAAGGAACTCTATCATAAACGATGGGGTATTGAAACTTCATTTAGAGAATTAAAATATGCCATAGGATTGAGCGCTTTACACAGTAAAAAACGAGAGTTGATCAAGCAGGAAATATACGCCCGTATCCTTCTCTATAATTTCTCTCAACGCATCATTCAAAAGATTAAGATCAAGAAAAAGAGTACAAGATATCTATATCAAGTTAATTTTACGCGAGCTTTCCATATAATAAGAGCGTTTCTAAGAAAAAAGAGCGGAGTACCGCTCAATGTTGAATCGCTGATAGCTAAAGAGATATTACCTATACGACCAAATAGAAGTAATACTCGACCTCTTAAACCAAAAGGTGTTGTTTGTTTTAACTATCGATTCGATTAACATGTCTATTATAATATAAATTCTTGTAGTTTTGAACTACAGTTTTCATAATGCTTTCACCTAATGAATAGAAGGTAATTCTTATTTTGATTTACCTTCTTTTATTTATATCTTTTTATCTTAATGACATTGGCCTTGCGGCTACTTTTCGGGTGCGGTATCAATTAAGGCTTTAGCAGTTGCCTTGACGACTGTGAAAGCCTTAATGATACAACCGAGCTTTTCAGTTTCGTTATGCACTTACAGTCCACCTCCATATATAACTATACTGATTTGAGCCATGTTTATAATGCACGACAATTCAATTATAAGTGGAATGACAGTTCGCAAATCTATGAACTAAATAACAGGTGTCAGCCCTGCCAAATAAAAAAACGAGGTTTGTCAGGGCAGTTTCCTTATGCGCTCATCCCTCCAAATCCGAGTTTTTGGATTGGAGAGATTTTTTATGTGCTGGACTTCTTTCAGCGTTTCGCTGCTTGTCATAAGCAGCGAATATGAATCTATGATATAGATATTATCCTTGCGGGTAGTCAATTAAAAAAAAGCATATGCCCTACACAGGGGTACTGCGGCTTATGCAATGAACTGTTATGCCATAAAAATAATGAATTAAATGCACTTGTAAAGCGGCTTTTGTCGTTATTCAAGTGCGTTTTTGTGTTTGCCCCAGGTTGTCGTTCTCCTCCGATCAATCTGAATTTTTTCGATTTTCAAAATTCAGATTGATCGGAGGAAAAAACAATGATCGGGTATCATCCGAAAAGAAGAAAAGACAAGTACAACCCGTACACCATTTGCGAGAATGACGGCAGATATTATCTGTCGTTCAAAGACGGACAAGGCGTGCGACATGAGATGGAAATACAAAAGGACTTATTTGATATGCTTAACCGCTTTGAATTGGACGATCTCTCGATTCTTAACGAGTGGGACAGGCATATTGAACACTTTGAGCAAACGGAGCAATCACTGAACAGGCACGCTTGTGTCAAAAATGAATCGATTGAGGAAGTTGTTCTGCGCGGCATCGAATATGAAGAATTACATCAGGCGATTGCAATGCTGACCGAAACGCAGCAAAAGCGGTTGAAACTGTACTATTTCCAAGGATTGACCTATAAGCGAATTGCAGAAATAGAGGGATGTTCCTCTTCGGCTGTTGTAAGTTCGATTTCTGCGGCGATAGAAAAAATAAGAAAAATTCTTTCCAAATAGGGTTGAAAAAATCCCTTTGAGTGAGGATGAGGGCAGAGATAAATTTTCTCTGCCCTTTATCCGTTTTACGGTGAACGATTACGCTCTTTGACAACTGAATACCATATTCCTATTGCTATTGCGAAAGCATGAGCCACATTAGCAGCTGCGCCACGATATGCCGAACCAATTATCCGGCAAGGAGCGAGATACAGTTGGCTATCAGTATCGGGCGGCTCCCGATATGGCGACGACAGGCAATAGGGACAATGATACTCCCGTCCAGCCACAGTCCGAGCGTGAAAAGCGATATTTCAGTCGTGAAGCCGTCGCAGGCAATGGGGGCGGTCGCATGAGAACCATGTGAGGGTGAGATTCCCGTGGAGCTGGTACGCTGCCAGCCGTTTGATGAATTTTTCGTAAGTGCACCACTAACTTCATTAGTGTGTACAAATAAAAATACTCCTATCATATTAAGCCAGATGTAAAGCGGATCTATGGAAACGAGTTCTATTTTATGCTTTATTCCCTTATATCCGGCTTCTACATAAGCAGTAAAAACACTGCTTAAATTCAGATAGGAGAAAGACAAATGGAAAGGACTTTAAAGCTAAAATACAGCGATATATATTTCTCTGTATTAAATACCGTTATTGGCTGCAAACAAGATATTAAATCGGCTTTTCAAAAAGGACGAACACTCTTGTTATACTGTACAACCCCTTGTGAATACAGTATAGCGAGGTGGTGTTGATGATTGAAATGTCGTGAGTTTATCTATGTCGGAGAGCCTGCTCCGCAAATTACTGAACAGGAATGCACAGCGTTTTATCTGCATCTTCAAAAGTCAATACTTGCTTCTTTGGAAAAACGGGAGCTTTTGACCCATTCGCAATATAGCCGCTGTATCGAGGAAATAGAAAAGCAATACAGTCAGAAAAACCGCAGCCAAGCCTAACCGCTTGGCTCTTAACATATAGAAATGTGCGATTTCAAAATTTGCACATTCGACACACAAGCAAGCATTCATTATACTTAAACTACGGCAAGTCATTGTCGGGAAAGGAGAGGTTTTATGCCAACATTACAATACGAACTCTTAAACCAAGAGAGAAAAATGCAGGAAACGAAAAAGAAAGTTGCCGCCTATTGCCGTGTTTCCACGGACAATGAAGACCAAGCCAATTCTTTTGAAAGCCAACAGCGATATTTCCGCCAGTATATTGAGCGTAATCCCGATTGGGAGCTTTATGCCATATTTGCCGATGAGGGCATTTCTGGAACGAACACGAAAAAGCGAAAAGAATTTAACCGCATGATTGAGTGTGCAAAAAACGGCGATTTTGATTTGATTATTACAAAGGAGATTTCCCGTTTTGCAAGAAATACCCTTGATAGTATATTCTATACCCGTGACCTCAAAAAGCACGGTGTCGGCGTTATCTTTCTGAACGACAACATCAACACCTTGGACGGCGATGCGGAGCTTCGCCTTGCCATTATGTCCTCTATAGCACAGGAGGAAAGCCGCAAGACTTCCGAGCGTGTGAAATGGGGGCAGAAACGCCAGATGGAGCAAGGCGTTGTGTTCGGACGCAGTATGCTCGGCGACGATGTAAAGGACGGGAAAATGACTATCAATGAGGAGGGAGCGAAAATTGTCCGCCTTATTTTCCACAAGTTTGTGGACGAAGGAAAAGGTACTCATGTTATCGCCCGTGAGCTTCGGGAGAAAGGCATCGAGCCTATGCGTGTCAAAGAATGGCAGAATACGGTTATTCTCCGTGTTATCCGCAACGAAAAATACTGCGGCGATTTAGTACAGAAGAAAACCTATACGCCAGACTTCCTGTCTCACGAAAAGAAATACAACCGAGGACAAGAGGAATTTGTCATTCTCAAAGACCACCACGAGCCGATTATCTCCCGTGATCTTTTCGATAAGGCAAACCGCATTCTGGATGCAAAATCACTTTCGCAGGAGGGTAAGGCAAAACACAGCAACCGCTATCCGTTCTCTGGGAAAATCAAATGCGGCAGATGCGGAGCAAGCTATGTCGCCCGATATAAGACCCGCAAAGACGGAAGCAGATACAAGGCGTGGCGTTGCTATGAAGCGGCAAACCACGGCAGACCGCACATCGACAAGGCGGGTAATCAAGTGGGCTGTTCTGGCGAGAGTATCCGCAATGAGGATGCGATTTATTTATTGTACCTTGTTTGCAGGGAACTGAAAATCAACCGCCAGAAAGTTGTCGATAATCTCACCAAGACGATTGACGCTGTTATGCGGATAGACTTAACAGGAACAAGCACGAGTGCCTTATCGGAGAAAATCGAAGAAGCCAAGAAAAAGCGTACAGGTCTTATAGACCTTTACACAAGCGGCGACATAGACAAAACCGAGTTTACTGCCCTAAGAGCCAAGTATGACGAGTATATTGAAAAGCTAAAGTCTATGGTGGAGGGAATTGAGCAACAACAGACAATGATACTCAAACAGCAGGAATTGATGGCGGATATAAAAAACGCCATTGACGAGCTGATTAACGGTATCCAGTACGAGGACGAATACTATACCCAGATACTCGACAAAATGGTAATCAACGATAAAAACCACATAGAAGTTTATTTGAAGATGCTGCCGCATAAATGGAGCTTTATGGTAGCAAAGGGCGTTACGGGGGCTTTAGAAACGCTAAAAAAAGCTGAAGCCTCAGAAAACTCCATTTCTGAGGCTTCACTACCTACTTACGTATGTATACGATGTAATTAGCAGATGTGTTTGATATGCAAGAAGGTTAATGAAATAAAAATGTTTACTCATTGATAGGATCCAATAATATTTTGTGAATGTATAAGATAAATGAAGCGGTGAAAGAAACTAAAAAAGCATAAAATATGCATTTCACAGATAATGATATTAAACTAAACCTTTTTATTATGATGATTTTTTGATAAAATATAGATGGAGGTATTTTTTTCTATGAAATCTGCGATAGTTTTAGCTGCTGGTAAAGGAACCAGAATGAAATCGACTTTATGTAAAGTGATGCACCCAGTTGCCAACAAACCAATGATTGGTCATATCGTTTCCGCATTAAAAGCGGCAGATGTAAACCATATTGTTGTTGTTGTTGGACACGGCGCAGAAGATGTAAAAGAGTATCTAAAAGATGAAGTGCAGTATGCGACACAAATGTCGCAGCTTGGTACAGGACATGCGGTTATGCAGGCAAGTGCATTGGAAGGATTGGATGGTGATACCATTGTGTTGAATGGGGATGGGCCATGCATCCAAAAAGAAACGATCTTAAAAGCATTTGATGCAAATAAAGATCATGCACTAACCGTAATAAGCGCAAATCTTGCACATGGTGGAAGCTATGGAAGAATTGTGCGGGATGAAAGCAGCCATGTTAAAAAAATCGTGGAAGCGAAAGACTGCACAAAGGAAGAATACGCATTAACAGAAATTAATACAGGTTTGTATGTATTTAAAAACAAGCAGTTGTTTGAAGGATTAAAGGAAATCAAAAACGACAACGCACAAAAAGAATATTACTTGACAGATCTGGTTGAAATTTTTAACCGAAAAGGCTGGAGTACCAACGCAATGATTGTCGATGAACCGGATGAAACGATGGGCGTCAACGATCGATGTGATCTTGCAAAAGCGGAAACATGGATGAGAAATCATATCAACGAACAGCATATGAAAAATGGCGTCCATTTGATTGATCCATCCAATACCTATATTGATGCAGATGTGGAAATTGAAAGCGATACAACCATTTATCCAAATGTTGTGATTCAAGGAAACAGTAAGATCGGCGCACATTGTGAAATTCTATCAAACAGTTTCTTACGCAATGCCGTCATCGGTGATGATGTTATCATCGATTCCAGTAAAATCGTGGAATCACAAGTAGATGCGCACAGCACAGTAGGACCTATGAGTCATTTGCGCAATCAAACACATGTACATGAAAACTGCCGCATTGGCAATTTTGTGGAATTCAAAAACACCGATTTTGGAAATGGCAGTAAATGTGCGCACTTAACATATTTAGGCGACAGTACGTTTGGCAAAAACATCAATGTTGGCTGTGGAGTTGTCACAGTCAATTATGATGGAAAAAATAAATTCAGAACCACAGTAAAAGACGGCGCTTTTATTGGTAGTAACTGTAATCTTGTTGCGCCGGTTACCATTGGGGAAAATGCTTTATTGGCTGCCGGATCTACCATTACCAATTCAGTAGATGATGGCGATATGGGAATCGCAAGAGCACGTCAAAGCGTTATACAAGGATATGGAACAAAATATAAGAATAAATAGGAACGATAGAGAAAGGGATAAAGTCATGGAAAAGAAAACAGTAGTATTCGCATTAACATCAAGCGTGGGGTTGGCAAATGAAATCGTTGCCCGTATCGGTATACCTTTGGGGCTTTGTGAAGTTAAGCATTTCGCAGACGGTGAAATTATGGTGGAACTCGGTGAAAGCGTCAGAGGAAAGAATGTATATATTGTGCAAAGTACCTGCAATCCGGTTTCCAGCAATTTAATGGAAGTACTGATTGCGATTGATGCATGTAAACGTGCCAGTGCAGCACATATTTCCGTTGTTATTCCATACTTTGGTTATGCAAGACAAGATCGCAAGGCAAAGCCAAGACAGCCAATCACTTCCAAACTGATTGCCTCTCTATTGGAAAGAGCCGGCGCAAACCGCATTATCACAATGGAACTGCACGCAACACAAATTCAAGGTTTCTTTGATATTCCTGCGGATGACATTTCTGCGATCAGTATCATTGGAGAGTACTTTAAAAATTTGAACATGAAAGATGTCGTTGTCGTTTCTCCGGATCATGGTGGAACGACACGTGCCAGAAAACTCGCTGAAATTCTACATGCACCTTTGGCAATCATTGATAAGCGAAGACCAAAACCAAATGTTGCGGAAGCGATGAATTTGATTGGTGATGTCAGCGGAAAAATCGCTGTCATGATTGATGATATTGTGGATACCGCAGGCACGTTAACTGCCGGTATCAATATGCTGTATGAAAAAGGCGCTATTGCCGTATATGCTTCTTGTGTACATGGCGTTTTGTCCGGACCTGCCATTGATCGCTTAAAAGCCGCAAAACTCAGTGGATTCATTTGTACAAATACCATCTGTCAAGATGAGAAAGCACCGCTTTATCCTGAAATGACTGTATTATCTGTGGGGCATGTTCTTGGTGATGTCATCAAAGCAATGGAAGAAAGCAAACCGGTTAGTGAAATCGTGGCGGAATACTTTAAATAATATACATAATGAAAAACGGCAATGTTACTTTAACAATGCCGTTTTTATTGCGAAGCGAATACCACATGCTATGCATGTGGTAAAAGAAGTTATACTGTGGAAAAAACAAACCTCCTTCTGTACAATAAAGTTGGCCTGGCAGCTAACAAAAGTAAAGAAGGAGGTTTGTCTAATGAAAGACACAAATAGT
>CAJTIT010000008.1 GCA_910576345.1 Erysipelotrichales bacterium | reverse complement strand
ATAAATTTTTGAACTGCTTTTTCTACCTGTTTTCGTTATGCCCTTTTTTGACTTATCTACATATACATTATAACTGAAAAACTAAAATCCACAAGACTTTTTTCTTGATATATCCTAGTCCTGTCTATCTGCTTTCTTTTTGTAACAGTAAATTCTACTTATTTTTATGTGCTTTTTGAAGTGGAATTTAACTTTTCACTTCAGGTCACTCATTTATATCATTGTTTCACGTGAAACATTTTATTTTGGCTTTATGATTGTTTGTCCACCCATATATGGCCATAAAACTTCAGGAATTTTTACACTTCCATCTTTTTGATAACCACATTCTAAAATTGCTATCATTGAACGTGGACTTGCGATAACTGTATTGTTTAATGTAGCCACAAATTGATTTCCTTTTTCTGTTTTCATTCGGATACCTAATCTTCTTGCTTGTGCATCACCTAGAGTAGAACAAGATCCTACTTCAAAATATTTCTGTTGTCGTGGTGACCATGCTTCTACATCACATGATTTTACTTTTAAATCAGCCAAATCACCACTGCAACATTCCAATGTTCTTACAGGAACATTCAAACTTCTAAAAAACTCTACTGTATATGTCCACATTTTTTCATACCACGCAAATGCATCTTCTGGTTTACATAAGACAACCATTTCCTGTTTTTCAAATTGATGCACACGATATAATCCGCGCTCTTCTAAACCATGTGCACCAACTTCTTTTCTAAAACATGGAGAATAAGAAGTCATTGCTATTGGCAATTCTTTTTCGTCTAAAATTTGACCTTTGAATTTTCCAATCATACTATGTTCCGAAGTTCCAATCAAGTATAAATCTTCTCCTTCTATTTTATACATCATCGCATCCATTTCTGCAAAAGACATAACACCTGTCACAACATCACTACGAATCATAAATGGTGGAATACAATAAGTAAATCCTTTATGAATCATAAAATCTCTTGCGAATGCAATGGTTGCTTCATGAAGACGTGCAACATCGCCTATCAGATAATAAAAGCCATTACCACTTGTTCTACCTGCACTATCTTTATCCAATCCATGAAGAGATTTACAAATATCTCCATGATAAGGTATTTCATAATCAGGAAAGAATGGTTCTCCATATTTTTGTATTTCCACATTTTCGCTGTCATCTTTACCAATTGGTACCGATATATCAATCATATTTGGTATCTGCATCATAATTTCTTTAATTTTTTTAGATACAATTTCTTCTTTTTCCTCGACTTGTTTCATTTCATCAGCCATGGAAGTAACTTGTTTTTTAATTGATTCAGCTTCTTCTTTTTTACCATCCTTCATCAATCCGCCAATTTGTTTACTCAATTGATTTCTCATAGCACGTAAATCATCTCCGCGTTGTTTTAATGCACGGTTTTCTTTATCCAATGCAATAACTTCATCCACCAATGGCAATTTTTGATCCTGAAATTTCTTTTTGATGTTTTCTTTCACTTCTTCCGCATGTTCTCTTACAAATTTAATATCTAACATAATTTCCTCCTAATAAAATAAAAAGAGACATTGCCCATAAAGGGACGAATGCCTCGTGTTGCCACCCTTTTTCTTTTATAAGAATAAATTTCTTATAAAACTCTTTCGTGATAACGGTACTAACCGTGATTGGCTACCACAATTTTTCGCCAATCCACTCCAAGGCGGATTTCCAAGAATAAGTAATTAACTTCCACCAACCGTTAATTCTCTATATCACTTTTGTTCCTGTACTTGACCTTATCAATGCTTTCTTATTTTATATCATTATGATTTTGCATTGTCAACTGATTTCGTATCATATTCTTCTATAATTTCATCTTTTTCTTCTTCATGATCGACAATCGCAACTTTTGAAACTTTTTCCTGATCACCTACATTGATCAATTTCACACCTTGTGTATTGCGTGAATACACACCAATGGACTCTACTGTGATTCGAATAATGATACCACTGTCTGTCACAATCATTGCATCTTCATCACCGTTTACCGCACGCACAGAAATCAAATTGCCCGTTTTTTCGGTGATATGAATCGTATTGACACCTTTTGTGCCTCGTTTTGTTAAACGATAATCTTCAAATAAACTTCGTTTTCCATAGCCATTTTCACTTACAGACAATATATATTTACCTTCCGTACTGGTTGCGGCACCTACCACAATTGATCCGTCCACATTGAAACCTTTAACTCCTGAAGATGTTCTGCTCATAGAGCGGACATCATTTTCATTGAAACGAACCGCTTTTCCATTAGATCCGGCAACGACAATTTCATCTTCACCAGATGTCATTTTAACTGTTACAAGTTCATCATCATCACGCAATATGATCGCAATTTTTCCATTTTGTCGTATAGAATCAAATTCCTTGATTGGAGTACGTTTTACAATACCATTCTTCGTAACAAAGAATAAATAAGATGCTTTACATTCTCGCTCAATTGGCACCAATTCTTGTACCTTTTCATCTTTATCCAAATTTAATAGATTGACGACTGGCAAACCTTTTGCAGTACGTGATGCATTTGGTATCTTATATCCCTTCATACGATATACTTTTCCTAAATTGGTAAACAACAAGACATAATCATGTGTCGACATCGTAATCAATTTTTCTACGATATCATCTTCATTCACACTCATCGCCTTTACACCTTTTCCACCTCGATTTTGCGTACGATAAGTATCAGTAGGAATTCGTTTGATATAACCATTTGTCGTCATGGTAATAACTACTTCTTCTTCCGGTATCAAATCCTCATCCTGCATATCGATTTCCTGATTGGAAATCTCAGTACGCCTTTCATCTGCAAATCGATTCTTTACATCGATCAATTCTTCTCGGATAATATCCAGCACGCGTGAATGATTTGCCAAAATGTCCTTTAAGTCAGCAATTATTTTCAATAAATCTTGATATTCATTTTCTATCTTATCTCGCTCCAAACCTGTCAATCGGCGAAAACGCATTTCCAATATCGCATTCGCTTGAATTTCAGAAAGTTTGAAACGCTCCATCATATTTTCTCTTGCAATCACATCCGTTTTTGAAGAACGAATCAATGAAATAATCTCATCGATATTATCCAATGCGATACGCAATCCTTCCAAAATATGTGCACGATCCTCTGCTTTTTTTAATTCAAATTTTGTTCTTCTTACGGTCACATCAATTTGATGATCCACATAGTGAGACAATACTTCTTTCAAACCCATGATTTTTGGTGCGCCATTTACAAGCGCCAACATATTGACACCAAAGCTGGTTTGAAGCGATGTCAACCGATATAATTGATTTAATATAACTTCTGGCTGTACATCTTTTCTCAATTCCATGACGATGCGTATCCCATCACGATTACTTTCATCATTCAGATATGTAATACCATCCACAACTTTATCGCGAACCAAATCTGCAATTTTTGAAATCAAATTTGCTTTATTTACTTGATAAGGAATTTCATAAAAAACAACCCTTGTCTTTCCATTTCCCATATCTTCATATAAATGTTTCGCTCTTGTAACTATCGAACCGCGTCCTGTTTCATATGCCTGTCGTATACCTGCACGACCCAAAATCATTCCACCCGTTGGAAAATCCGGTCCTTTTATATAATTATCCATCAATTCCAATACGGTAATATCAGGATTATCCATAACTGCCAAAACACCATCAATCGTTTCTCCAAGATTGTGTGGTGGTATATTGGTCGCCATACCAACAGCGATACCTACCGAACCATTGACCAATAAATTTGGAAAGCGAGCTGGCATCACTGCCGGTTCTGTTTCTTCATTATCATAGTTTGGCACAAAATCAACTGTTTGTTTTTTTATGTCTTTCAACATTTCCATTGCGATTTTTGACATACGTGCTTCCGTATAACGCATCGCCGCTGCACCATCTCCATCCATAGAACCAAAATTTCCATGACCTTGCACAAGTTCATATCGATAAGAAAAATCTTGCGCCATACGTACCATTGCGTCATATACAGCTGTATCACCATGCGGATGATATTTACCAATGACTTCACCTACGATACGCGCGGATTTTTTAAACGGTTTACTGGCAACAATACCCATATCATTCATCGCATATAAGATACGGCGATGTACCGGTTTCAATCCATCTCTTACATCCGGCAATGCTCGCTGAACAATAACGGACATCGAATAATCAAGAAACGACTTTTTCATCGTTTTCGATATATCGACGACTTCCAAACGCTCTTCATCCTGATACATATACTCACCTCACTCTAATTAAATATCCAAATTTGCATAAACGGCATTTTCTTGAATGAAATTACGACGTGGCTCTACTTCTTCGCCCATCAACATTTCAAATACCGCATCCGCATCCATCGCATCTTCGATCGATACTTTTTTCATCATACGCACTTCCGGATCCATCGTTGTTTCCCATAATTGTTCCGGATTCATTTCTCCTAGACCTTTGTAACGCTGAATATTGACATTGGAAGTATCTCCAAATCCCTTTAATACTTCATCACGTTCTTCTTCTCGATATACATAGGTCACTTTATTTTCTTTTGCAATTTTAAATAACGGGGGCTGGGCTATATAAACATATCCTCCCTCAATGACAGGACGCAAGAAACGATAAAAGAATGTCAACAATAACGTACAAATATGTGCTCCATCTACATCCGCATCGGTCATGATGATAATTTTATGATATCGCAATTTTGTAACATCCATTTCTTCACCAATACCGCATCCAAATGCTGTAATCATAGAACGTATTTCTGCATTATCGAAAATTCTGTTGATTCTTGCTTTTTCTACATTCAAGATTTTACCTCTCAATGGCAAAATCGCTTGATATTTAGAGTTTCTTCCTTGTTTTGCAGATCCTCCGGCTGAATCACCCTCGACAATATAAATTTCACATTCACTTGCATCTTTTGAAGAACAGTCTGCCAATTTACCAGGAAGCGATGTGATTTCCAATACATTTTTACGACGTGTCAATTCACGTGCTTTTTTTGCGGCAAGTCTTGCCTTTGAGGCCAATATAGCTTTATCAACGATGGCTCTTGCGGTATCAGGATGTTCCAAGAAAAAACGTTCCAGCTGCTCACCCAAGATACCGGAAACAATTTTTCTTACTTCACTGTTTCCCAATTTTGTCTTTGTCTGCCCTTCGTATTGTGGATCCGGATGCTTTATGGAAATAATGGCTGTCAAACCTTCCCGTACATCATCTCCTAACAATGATTCCTCTTTTTTTATCATATTGTTATCTTTTGCGTAATTATTGATCACACGCCCTAATGCAAGTCGAAAACCATCCTCATGCGTTCCACCTTCTTGTGTGTTGATATTATTACAGAAAGAATAAATATTCGGCATAAAACCATCATTATACTGCATCGAAATTTCAGCCAAAATTCCATTTTCAATACCTTCCACATATACAATATCTTCATGAATTAACGTTTTATTTTGATTTAAATACTTAACATATTCTTTAATGCCGCCTTCATATAAATATTCAATTTTCTTTACGTCTTCTCCTCTTTCATCACTCAATACCAATTTAATGTTTTTATTTAAGAAAGCAAGCTGACGAATACGTGAATTCAACGTATCAAAATCATAAATCTGCGTTTCTTTAAAAATATCCGCATCTGCTTTAAAACGCACAATGGAGCCATGCTTATCCGTAGAACCGATGACTTGCAATGCATCACATGGCTTTCCACCATTCTCAAAGCGCAAGAAATACTCTTTGCCGTCTTGATGTACATTTACTTCCAGCCATTCTGACAATGCGTTTACTACGCTGGCACCAACGCCATGCAAACCACCAGACACTTTATAAGCGCCACCACCGAATTTACCACCAGCATGCAAAACAGTAAAAATGGTTTCCACAGTAGATACACCGGTTTTTTTATGAATGCCAACCGGCATACCGCGTCCATTATCTTCCACACGAATGATATTCCCTTTTTCAATCGTAATATAAATATCTGTCGCAAAACCTGCCAATGCCTCATCAATGGAATTATCAACAATTTCCCAAACAAGGTGATGTAGACCTCTGGCGCTTGTGCTTCCAATATACATCCCTGGACGTTTTCTGACTGCTTCCAATCCTTCCAGCACCTGAATATCATCAGCTGTATAGGAATGATCCACCTTTTCCAGTTCAATTTCTTGTTCTTTCAAGTCTATCACATTTTTCTCCATTTGTTACATCCTCCTTCTGCTGTTTCTCTTGTGATGCATCCATGATCAACATTCCACAATATATAACGGCGATCTTCAATAATCGGTATTTCATTGACATCCGTTGTTGTAATAAAAATCTGTACATCTTTTGGTAATGCAATCAATAATTTTTGTTTTCGATATTCATCTAATTCTGAAAACACATCATCCAATAATAAGACAGGATACTCATGAATCAGTGAAGCAATCATAGAAACCATACCTATTTTCATAGACAACAGAACACTGCGTTTCTGTCCTTGTGACGCATAAGACGATACTTCTTTATCATTAATCAAAAACATAAAATCTTCTTTATGAAATCCTGTCGTTGTTTGTTTTAAAAATAAATCACGTTCTTTATTTTTTTCATATTTTTTTATCAAACGTTGCTTCAATTCCATTTCATTTTCACTATACTCTACACAGCTGTGATAACAAAATGCCAGCTTTGTATCGTCATTTGATAAATCTTTATAAAAAGTATGACAGTTTTCCAATAAGTCAATAAGAAAACGATGTCGCTGCCGAATAATCACAATCTGCTTTTCAATCAGTTGTTGCGTCAATACTTCTAGATATGTCGGATCGATCGTATCCTGTTTCAAACAAGCGTTACGCTCTTTTAACAGCTTGTGCGCCTCATTCAGCATCCTTGTATATGATTTAGAAAGTTTTGACAATTCCATATCGATAAAACGCCTTCTCACTTTAGGAGAAGCTTGAAACAGGGACATATCATCCGGACAAAATAAAACGGCGTTCAATTCGCCAATAAAGTTACTGACACGCTTGATCGGCGTTCGATAGAGAAATAGATTTTTTCCTTGTTCATTCACCGCTGCTCTTAATTCTACTTGTTTCATATGCTTATGAATTGATGCACGCAGAACGAACGCATCTTTTCCTTCTTGTATCATATCCTGATCATCATTTGTACGATGTGATCGCGTTGTTGAAAGATAAGCAATGGCTTCCAATAAATTTGTTTTACCTTGGGCATTTTTTCCTGTAATCAGATGAATGCCGTGTTCAAATTCCAAATCCGCTTTTTCATAATTGCGGAAATTTCTTAATGTCAAATTTGACAAGTTCATAGAAGTATAATTCTTACTCCTTCGATAATCAATTCATCTTTCGGAAATAATTTGCGTCCGCGGCGATTTTCTTTTTCGCCATTCACAGAAATATCCATTTCTTTTACGGCAATTTTTGCTTGTCCTCCGGAGGAAATAAAATCCGCAGCTTTCAATAATTGACCCAATGTGATATATTCATGTTTCACTTTGATTTCCATCGCAAAACCTCTTTCATACTTCAATATTATAGCATAAAATGTGATGTTTTTGGGAATTTTTCAACATCTTTTTTGCTTTTTTCAATGATATACGACTCATGCGTAAGCGCTTGTAATTTATAGAAGAGATTTTACTATTTATTCTTTTTCTCAATTTGGAAATAATTATAAAAAACTCAAAATCTTGTCATACCAATATGATAAATCATAACATGATTTTCTTGTTTAATACATATAAAAAGCAGAAAATACAATGTTCGATCTTCTGCTTCATAATTTTTTCATGATTGTACACATTTATTTCTACTTTTATGCATATGTACGAACCGGTAAAATTAACTCCAATACTTGATCATCTCGCAATGACTGAATAATGAAGGGTTTCATTTCTCCACATAAAGAAAACTTTACCAAATCTCCGCTCAAAGCACGAATCGCATCAAATACATATTTTCCATTACAACTAATTTCCAACGGCTCTCCGCTGAAACTTGCGGAATTTAAACGCTCTGTAGAAGATCCTACTTCCAACGATTTACTTGAAAGAATGCATCCTTCTTCCGATAACGTAAATTTAATGACGGATACTCCATCACTTTTAATAAAACTGGCACGATCGATTGCGCCTAACAATTCATGAGCATCAATGGTCAATTCAAAATCAAATTCCAAAGGAATCAAACGATTGGTTTCCGGATAAACGCCATCAATCAAACGTGTTTGAATAATCGTATCATTGATGACAAATTGTGCTTTTTTATCATTGACAGCGATTTCGACATCTCCATCATTATCCAATGTTTTCAAAACTTCCAATAAACTTTTACCGGGTATCGTGATATTGAATTTTACATTATTGGACAATTCCATACTTTTTTTAGAAAGACGATAAGAATCGGTCGCAACACATTGTAGAACACTTCCATCACAAGAAAAATTTACACCGGTTAGTACAGGTCTTGTTTCTTTGTCACTTACCGCAAACGTTGTTTGTGTAATGACCTGTTTTAAAGATTCATTGCTTAAGGTAAATGTCTCCATTGGTTTTGAGAAATCAATGAGTGGATATTCGTCAGCATTCATACCATTGATTTTGAACTCTGCACTTTTACCACTAATCTTTACTTGTACGCCATCTACCATTTCTACTTCAATCATATCTGTATCAATTTTACGAACGATTTCCAAAATATATTTTGATTCAATGACTGTTTGACCCATATCAAAAATTTCCAATTTACAATCATCGCTTTTCTTTAGAATGGTTTGAATGGAAATATCTGAATCACTTCCGATTAAAATCAGCTGATCTTTATCTGCGGTTATTTTAATACCTGAAAAAGCAGGAAGAGGACTATAATTCGAAATGGCTCTTGCCGCAGTTGATAACGCTGCTAAAAAATCTTTTTTTGAAATTTTAAAATACATAATGGAAACACGCCTTTCTTTTATATGTTTTATAATGAAATAACAATAAGGCTGTGGAAAACTGTGGAAAACAAACAGAGCGCCTTTTGTTACTTATTATTTTAACAAATTTTAATGTGGATGAAAAGTTGAAACATGTGGAGAATTTTAAGAAACTCCCAGCTTTTTTTCAATATCTTTAATTGCATATGCCAATGCATCATTGATTTTGGACTGTTGGGAAATGCGCTCACAAGAAGCCATTACAGTAGAATGATCACGATTACCAAAAGACTTACCGATTTTTATAAAAGCTAGATCCAAATGTTTGCGACATAAATACATGGCAATTTGACGCGCAGTGGATATGTTTTTTGTTCTGGATTTGGATTCTATTTGATATCTGGTCAAGCCATAAAATTCACAAACACATCGCTTGATTTGTCTTACGGTTAATTCATTACTTTGCCTTTGTAAAACAGGATCTTCCTTAAAAATTTCTCTTGCAAAAGCTAAATCAATATGATCCGGTTTATGTAAAATTGCTTTGAAAAACAATTCATTTAATGAACCTTCCAGTTTTCTGACATCACTAGAAAATTTAGTGGCAATAAAATCCAATACTTCATCTTCAATTTTTATATCATCTTCTCTTCCATCAATTTTTTTAGAAAGAATGGCTTTTGCGGTTTCAAATTCCGGAGCGCCGACTGCGACGGATAAACCGCTGGAAAATCTGGAAATCAAACGATTTTCAATACCCTTTAATTCACTAGGATGCATATCGCTGGTAATCACAATCTGTTTCTCATTGGAAATTAATTTATTATAAAGATTAAAGAAAATTTCCTGTGAAGTACTTTGCGTCAATCGCTGAATATCATCAATCAACAAAAAATCAACGGAAACAATTTTTTCCTTGAGATCTTCCACCGTTTTGTTTTTCATTGATTCTATCAATAATGTGACAAAATCTTCACTGTAAATATATAAAACGGTAGCATTTGGCTTATTGTCTTTTACATAATTACCAATTGCATGAAGCAGATGTGTCTTTCCTAAACCGGAATTTCCATAAATAAAGATTGGATTATTAAATTTACCAGGGTAGTAACAACAACTGAGTGCAGCTGCATGTGCTTCACGATTATTTTTGCCAACAACAAAATTGTCAAAATTATATTGTTTTTTTATTTTGTCTTCCAACATCATATTATTTCTTGCTTTTGCAACAGATGAAACAGATAAACGATCCATTTCTTCTTTTAAAAATATTTGACAGCTGACATTTGAATTTAAAACGCTGGAAAGCATTTGCTGAATAAATTCAATGGAATCCATCATAATTTGTTTGTTAATTTTGTAAGGCACCAATATCGTCGCAAAATCATCATCCAAATCATATAATTCCGAATCTTTGATCCAAACATTAAAAACAGCAGGATCAAATTGTCCACTGTCTTCTATTAGCTGCAATGTTTTTTGCCAGATGTCTACCAGCTGTTTTTTCAAAAACTCCGACATAGCATACTCCTTCTTTGCTTTTTTTCTAGTGATATAATTCTACTATAAAAATGATAAAAAGGCTATGAAAAATTCATGGAATTATGATGAAAAAATGATGGAAGAAAAGATGTAATAAAATATTTTTACAATAAAAAAATTTGGATGGTGAAGAATGTTTGTACACGTGTCAAAAGAATCATGGAAATAGAAATAAAGTTTTCCACAATACATGCTATAGAAAAGTCGGTTTTTAAAGGATATATGAAATTATACACATAAATGAATGTGGAAAAATTGTGGAAAAAAGAAAAGTGGATAAATTGAATTGTGGAAAAGTGGAAAAGTTTTTATTATATTGATGTATTTCCACATTGAAAAAATATAAAAATCACTGCATAATAAAGGAATATTCTATAACAATCCCCATATCAACAAACTGTTGAAAACTTCCCTATTTCCCATAAGGAAAAGTATGTGGAAAACATATTTTGGATGAAAAAAAGAATGTCTTCTATAAAACAATGGAAAGTTTTCCACATAATAGAAATACAATCAATCATATAATTCCTTGTCATTAACATTTGTGATAAAAAAATATAATATTTTTATAGAAACCATTTATATCATGAAATAACAAAAAGGAGTATTTAACATGTCAAATTAAAAAAATTACGAAATAAATGGTTGTACAAATCGCATTTGAAATTGCATAAATAAAAGGTATGGAATAAGTATTGGTCAAACGAAATGCAAAGCATCTTGGATATTTTGTTCAGTCCATTTATAGTTATTGTGATCACATGGATGGATTAAAAGTAAACGTGACAGAACAGGTCAATCATTTTTTACATACATCTATTTTGAATACTTTGGATCTTTAAAATATATACTTTTAAAAAATGTAATAGAAAGAATTTATTTAATAAAATAGCCACAAAGCAAAAGAAAAATCAAATAAATATGATATACATTTATAAAAAACAAATTTTTACCTATGAAAATTTGTATAAAAATAAACTTTAAAACTTCAGAAGTGAAAGATTTGCATAAAATCAAGTGAAAGTTTATTGACTTATGAACATAATTTTTGTATAATTTACGGGCATTGCTCAATTCAATGAAAAAGAGTTATAAAATAATAGGAGGTGTATCTTGTGAAAAGAACATATCAACCGAGCAAAAGAAAACACCAAAGAACGCATGGATTCAGAGCCAGAATGGCTACTGTTGGAGGACGTAAGGTATTGGCACGTCGCCGTAGTAAAGGTAGAAAAGTGTTGTCAGCTTAAAAATCATCCATCGGATGATTTTTTTATTCAATAAAAAAGGAGGGTATGTATGAAAAAGATAAATCGTGTTCGTAAAAGTAGCGAATTTGCAGAAATTATGAGCGCTAAAAAATTTTATACATGTCCTTCTTTTACCATATATATAAGACCTAGAGAAAAAAATCATGCGAGAATTGGCTTGTCTGTAGGAAAACGATTAGGAAAAGCACATTGCAGGAATAAAATAAAGAGGCAGGTGCGTATGATGTGTATGGAAATATTTGCATTTGATGAAAATTTTGACACGATTATTCTTATACGTCCGGGTTATTTAAAAGAAAATTATCGAAACAATAAAAAACTCTTGGAAACTCTTTATAAAAAAGTTAAAATATAGTATTATACAAGAGACTAGCAAGGAGAACAAAAATGACACATTTTTTTAAAGACAAAAAGAAAATGCTCTTTATGGGATTATTGATAATGGTTACGCTTGTCGCATGTACCAATCCGCGTGATCCGGAAACAGGGCAGATTATTGAAAAATATTTAATACGTTCTACAACACCAATTGGAGATCAGCTAAGTTTAGGTTGGTTTGATGGTTTGATTGTATGGCCTATTGCACAGCTAATCAACTGGATTTCAAAGTATACGGATGCCGGTATCGGTATCATCATAGTAACATTGTTATTACAGGCTTTCACATTTATATTTTCAATTAAATCACAAGTGTCAGCACAAAAAATGCAGATGATTCAGCCAGAACTTCAAAAGATTCAGGCAAAATATCAAGGAAAGAGTGATGATCGTTCTAGAATGATGCAGGCACAGGAAATGCAGGCATTATATTCTAAAAATAAAATCAATCCATTTGGAACATTATTGGTCACATTCTTACAATTTCCTATTATATTAGGCGTCTATCAGGCAACGATGCGAGCTGAAGCAGTTGTATCGGGAACATTTATGGGAATCAGTTTAACGCAAACACCTATCTGGGGGTTGAATAATGGACAAATGATTTATATGGTCATTTTTGTATTGATGGTGATTGCACAATTTATGTCCATGAAATTTCCACAATGGCTTCAAAAATATCGTCAAAAACAAAACAATGTAAAACAAAAGAATTATTTAAAACAAAATCAACCAAAAAATGGAATGGCAAATTCTATGAATATGATGATGTATGTCAGTTTGGCAATGATTTCCATATTGGCTGTGAACTGGCCATTATCCATGTCATTTTACTGGCTGGTATCTTCCGTCACAAGAATTATTCAAAATCTTGTGATCAATCAATTTTTTATGAAAAATGAATAGTTAGGAGGTATCGTCATATGAAACAAATATTTACAGGTAAAACAATCGAAGAATTATTAGAACAAGCCGCAAAAGAAAAACAGTGTGACGTATCGTCATTATATTACGAAATCAAAGAAGAAAAAGCAGGATTTCTTGGTTTAGGAAAAGAAGTCAGCGCTGAAATTTATAGTGATAGTGATGTAGAAGAATTTATTCAAAATTATTTGAAACAATATTTTGATGGTATTGAGATGGAATCATATATTGAAATTGAAAAAGATAAAGACAATTATTATCATATCAATTTGGATACACAAAATAATGCAATCTTAATTGGTAGAAATGGTCAGACATTACAAGCACTGAATACAATATTGAAGTCAGCAGTGTCTAGTGAATTTAAGAAAAAAATCGGCGTATTGGTCGACATTAACGGTTATAAGGAAGATAAATATCGTAAGTTGTGTTCCATTGCTAGAAGAATAGCACGAAGTGTGCAAAGAGATAAAGTTGATGCGGTATTGGATCCAATGCCTGCCGATGAGCGAAAAGCTATTCATAATTATTTATCTACCATGCCTGGTGTTTCCACTGTCAGCGAAGGTGAAGGTAATCAGCGACGTTTGAAAATTATATACAATCCAGGAAAAGAAGTGGATGAATAAAATAAACGAAAACAGATAATCACATAAAAGATGGAAGTTGTAAGATAAAATGTAGACAAAAAAAACATGTCTACATTTTTTTTATCGATAATTTATCATAACAAACGCAACATAAAAAAAACTCATAGATATCACCATGTTAAAATGTAAGTGAGCAAACAAACAATTCATCGGAAATCATATCAATGAGTTATAAGCATCTTACCGTAAACAAACGTGGTTGTATCTATCAATTTAAAAATTATGGTATGAACATAAGAAATATCGCAAAAGCACTAAAACGCTCTACAAGCACACTATCAAGGGAAATTAAATAGAAATGAAAGCGAAGTTGGAAGCATAGGTTGATTTTAGAAATACCAATGTATTAAATAATGTTAAAGAAAAAAATAAAATTACACTGGTCTTTTGAAAAAATTGCAAATAGAAATGAAGAAGAAATTTATATATTTTCAAGTTCCACCATTGATAGGATGATCCATATTGTACATGGCAAAAAGAGACATATGAAAATACGAATGGATTGCGTAGAGTAATTTATTTCAAAGGGATGGAACTATCTAAAGTTGATGAAGATAAATTGTCTTATCATTTAACTATCATGAAGGATCGACCAAGAAAATGTCATCAAAATAAAATACCTAAAGAAGTCATATTTGAGATATAGCTTACATTAGATGTTGCATTTTATTCGATAAATTGTCAAAAGAAAAAAAACTTCCATAAAGTTTGGAAGTTTAATAGGGGTCAATTGCTTGATAATCCCATATGATATTTGGATTATCAGAAGCGGCCGGCAGAAAATTTGTATGATCATTACCAAAATCAAATCCAAAATCAGCAAAGTTCATATTTTTTTTGCTTTCTTCATAAGCATCCAGAAGTTTACGATAATCATATGGATTCCAAAGATATACACTTTTAACACCGTCAAGATTTGGTACGATTCTTCGATCATATTGGCCATTTTCAACACTGAGAGATTGTATATCCCATGGTTTCAAATCACTAAGCTCTCCTTTGATGAAAGAAGTAATCTGTTTACCTGGCATATTGGTAACAACATAATTTGGCACAATTTCCATCAATCGGTTGACGTAAAGTGTTATACCTTGTGCCGTAAGTAATTTATCAACGATTGCTTTGATAATTTTTTCTTGTGCGCGCTCTCTGCCTGCCACATCATAATTTTCTGTTTTTCGATGACGCGAATATGCCAATGCTTCTTTTCCATTCAGATGTTGCATACCTTTTTCTAAATGAATCAAATCTTCTTGGGCAAAACTTCTGTTTTCATCTTGTTCAGTAAAAGTGATTTCTACATCTACATCAATACCATCAATCGCATCTACAATTTCAATCAAAGACGAGAAACTGACTTTAGCATAATAATCAATATCAATATTGAAAAAGTTTTCTACTGTTTCCACTGTATCATCTACACCATAACTTCCTGTATGCGTTAATTTATCATTTGCATTATTTAATGCAACATGTGGTATATAAGAATCACGAGGAAGTGAAATCATGGTGATTTGATTGGCGATTGGATTAATAAACAATAAAATATTGACATCAGAGAGTGAGGATTGATCGGCTGCTCCCATTTCATCAACACCACTAATCAATAGGGTAAAACTTTCTTTTGTTATATCTTTATTGTCACTTTCGTTAATGGGACGTTCTTTTTCATACGTGGATATAATTTGAAAACTGTTTTCAAACTCTTCTATGTTTGCCTCCATCATATGGAGATAGTCGTCCGATATGATCATTGCGTCAATCATATTATTTAAAAATAGTTTGGTTAATGTAGTATAATCTAATTGTTCATCGTAAATGGGTTGGGAAAGTTGTGCTTCCAGCTGTATTTTTGCATATTCACTGTTTTTATAATCAGTACCAATTTGAACACCGATCGTTTTATTTTCAAGATCATGAATTTGTTTTGATTCACTGTCTTTAAGTGAAATAACATGCATTTGAACAGTGCTTTTTTGTTGAGATATACTGACTTTATTGACTGCACTTGTTACATGATGCATGGAGTTTCCGGCAAATAAACAAATGCCGGCAATGGAAAATAAAATGATGCGTTTTATAAAGATTCCCCATTTTGGCATTTTGAAAAACATCAGCATAAAAAATATAAGGAATACGATAATAAGTGCGACTGTAATTAAGAATAGCCAGTTACCCGGTATCATATCTAATTGAAAGGTTTGATATAATGTATAAATAATGATAAAAAATAAAAGAATATTGCATATTAAATCAAACAGACGCGTATAATGTATTTTTCGTTTCGCCTTTCCCATGATGTCACCTCAGTGTCCATTATTATAATATAGAAAGAGGGAAATTTCTATCATAACAAGCAAAATTATCTATTTTTTTGAAGGAAGAAAATTTTTCTAAAAAAAGTGGTGAATTGATTTTTATAGAGAGAACCTATACAATTATAAACAGTGATGTAAACAGAACTTTTAGAAATGGGGTTGTGATGTTGAAAACAGTTGTAGAAGTATGTGCCGGCAGTTATGAAGATGCATGGAATGCACAAGTTAGTGGTGCGAGTAGAATTGAATTAAACAGTGCATTATATATGGGAGGTTTAACACCAAGTCTTGGTACTTTGTTACTGACAAAAAAAGTAGTATCTGTGCCTGTGATTGCAATGGTACGTCCAAGAGGTGGTGGTTTTCATTACTCTGATAAAGAAAAAGAAGTCATGTGGAAAGATGCAGAAATCATGTTGGAACATGACGCGGATGGCATTGCGTTTGGATTTTTAGATAATGATGGTGATATAGATGTTCATGCTAGTAAAAGTATGATAAATTTAATTCATTCTTATGGTAAGGAAGCTGTGTACCATCGTGCTTTCGATTGTGTTAAAGATCCTTTTGTCAGTATGGAATTATTAATTTCTTTGGGTGTGGATCGTGTTTTGACCAGTGGTTTAGAAGCTACTGCATTCGAAGGAAAAAGAATGTTGAAAAAGCTTCAATTTCAATATGGTGATCAAATTGAAATTTTAGCAGGTAGTGGCATTCATTCAGATAATGTGATTGATTTGATGGAATATACCGGAATTTGTCAAATTCATTCTTCTTGTAAAGGATGGAAATATGATGGTACGGCTATAAAAAATCATGTTTCTTATGCATATGCATTGGAAAAACATGCATGTGAATATGATGTGGTGGATCCTTCTGTCGTACAAAAGTTAGCTGAAACAATAAATTTGTGGGAACATTCGCATGAATAAATCTACAGAATCGTAAAAACGAGATGAATAAACAGAATTTTTTAGTTGACAATGATTTTATAAAAAGGTACAATTAAGCATGGCTTTAAATGCCTATGTAGCCCCGGAAACTACTTAGGAAAGGAAGATTAACATTATGCGCCAAACAACATTTATTAAACCAGCTGAAGTACAACGTACATGGTATATCGTTGATGGAACTGGTAAAACATTAGGACGCTTGGCAACGGAAGTTGCAAGTGTATTAAGAGGGAAACACAAACCTACTTATACACCAAATGTAGATTGCGGAGATTATGTAATCGTAGTCAATGCAGATAAAATTGAAATGACAGGTAATAAGCTGGATGGAAAGAATTATTATAACCATTCCGGTTATGCAGGAGGAATGCGTGTTCGCAGTGCACGTACAATGAAGGAAAAATATACAGTGGAGTGGGTAGAAAGAGCCATTCACGGTATGTTACCTCATACAAGATTGGGTAATGTACAAAGAAAACATCTGTTTGTTTATGAAGGCAGTGAACACCCTCATACAGCTCAAAAACCAGTTGAGCTGAAAGTGAAATAAGGAGGAAATGAAAAATGGCAGCGAAGAAAAATACAGTTACGTATCATGGTACAGGACGTCGTAAGACATCAGTTGCTCGTGTGTTCATGACTCCAGGAAAAGGTAATATTACTGTTAATGGTAAAACATTGGATGAATATTTGCCTTTGGAAACATTGCGTATGGTTGTACGTTCTCCATTGGAATTAACTGAAACTTTGAATCAGTTTGATATCAAAATCAATGTAAAAGGTGGAGGATATACCGGACAAGCAGGCGCAATGAGACATGGTGTCACACGTGCTTTGATGGAAGCTAGTGCAGATTATCGACCAGCTTTAAAAGCAGCAGGATTTGTGACTCGTGATTCACGTATGAAAGAAAGAAAGAAGTATGGATTGAAGGCAGCACGTCGTGCACCTCAGTTCTCAAAACGTTAATTACAAGCGTTTATTACAAAAATTATCAAAGTATCAAAAAGTCCCGGTTTATGGGACTTTTTGTTTGTTTATGGAGTAATAATAATGTTGGAAATAGTTGAAGATAGTGGTTGAATTTGGGTCAGTTGGTGGAATTAACGTAACACTAACGTAACAAATTGGCGTAATTATATCCGACATTTTTTTCTTTGATCAAATACATACTAAAGATGTGATATTGTGTAATAAAGAGATTTTTATTGAAAAAAGGTTGGAAAGCAAAATATTTGGAACAATGGCCGGATTAATGATTGATATTCTAAATGAAGCAGAGATTGGTGAATGATATATTCCAATTCCTTCTTGCACATTGTTTAATTGATGAAATATAATTTATCATATGATATAATGAACAAAATAGAGAGGTGTGTGAATAATATGGTAAATCAAATGAAAATATTAGATGTTTTGAAAAAATCAAAAATCTACTTTGAAGATTTTATATCAAGAAGTACCTATCATAGTAATGCCATAGAAGGAAGTACATTAAGTTTTGCAGAAACATATGCCCTTTTATTTGATAATAAATATAGTAAAATTGAACAGGCAGAAGCTAAAGAAATTTACGAAGCTATCAATCATAAATATGCTTTAAATAAGATTATTGATCGAGTTGAATCAGGAAAATTCTGCATGGATGAACCTTTTTTAACAGAGATTAATCAGATAATCAATCATAATATTATGTATGTCGGCGGATACAGAATGGGATTAATTCGTATAAGAGGATCTGAAAAAAAATTTCCGTTGCCTAATGATTTGAGAGACATTATGAATGAATTTTATGAACGATATAATGTGTTGTTTCAATCAAAAATCAGTATGAAAGATATTGCGAAAATGCATTTAGATTATGAAAATATTCATCCTTATCCCGATGGGAACGGGCGCATCGGAAGACTTATGATAAATTATATTTTGCTTTCGGATAATCAGATACCGATTGTAATTCCTTTTGAATCACGGAAATATTATTTGAGTCTGATGGAAAATAATGATATAGATGGATTAGCTGAAATGTTTGACCAACTGCAATCAAAAGAGAAAGAAAGAATCCATGATTTTATTGATATGGATCAAGAACAATCACAGCAACACTCAAAATATAATGAAGATTTATCACGGTGAATTTATGAGGATTCCTTGATAAACCAGTGTTACGAACGAAATTAATTCAGAATAGTGTGTATTTTCCATATACACTGAAATTGACGGGAATTTATTATTTGCAATAATCAGGTACTGAGGTGATATTTACGAATATATTTGAAACGTGAAGAAACGAAAAATTTTTTTAGTCCTCTTACCAATGTATTACAGAATTAATTGAATATTCAAAATCAACACCAGTTCTTTACGAAACAAACGTAAGAGATTTGCTTGAATTGTATCTTAATAATAAGCAGTATCATGTAAAAAACAATGATACTGAATTTGAAATTAGTTTTGACAATGTAATAAAATAGCTAAATAAGTTAGTTATACGTGTTTATCAAGCAAGACGTATATAAGGATGAAAAGGATAGATTATTTCATACTTTAACTTTAATGTTTCATACATTATTTGATCAACCATTTTCATAATTACCTCACATTCTCATGAAATTTTATTTTGCTTCATCTTTAAGAAGAAAATCAATTTCTTTTCATTAAGACATTATCATTTTCAAATCATATACTGATGATCACACCTTTATTTTTCCCTTAAAATATGGTAAACTTTTTCAGATGAGCGGAAGGTGTGCACATGAAAAAATTATTAAATGATGAAAAAACGATTATCACAAGACAATTACAGATTATATGTGGTTTTTTTATCTTGATTTTGATTGTGATTGCACTGTTGTTTGGCTCACGTTTTCTGGAATTGATACAAGGTGCGGAACCTATGTCCAATTTACAGGAAACAACGCAAATCGATACAAATGCATACATTGACTTGGACGTATACTTGATTTCCGGTTCCTATGCCGAAAAAGGAGTGAAAAAAGAAACGCAGACGTATGATAAGACTGTTTATTATTTGATGCCGTTAGATCAAGGCAATTACTTTATGAGTATTATTGCATCCGATGAAATGGTAGAAAAATTGGATGAAATGGAAAATGCTTTTTTTCAATCCATCGGAGAAGAATCCAAAATTTACCCGGAAAATGTCCATGTCAGAGGAAGTTTTCGCAAATTAAATGAAGAAGAACTCAACTTTGCATTAGATTATTTTAAAGAATATGATGAGACTGTAAAAGAGCGCAAAGACCTTGATCGCGTCATGAGCATGTATGCTTTTGTATATGACGAAATACAAGGATATCGTATCAATGATTTATGGCTGTTGATGGGGATTTGGGTATTATTATTTCTGATCTGTGTAAGTATGATGATTTTATTTGCAGCTAAATTCTTTATGCGCCCATTATTAAGAGATATCGCAAAACTAGACAAAGAAGTAAAAAAATCTATTGATTTTGATTATACAAATGCGGCAGTGATCGACAATATAAAAATCGGCACTATCGCACTATATCAACGCCGTAGCTTTACATGGCGCTTATGGCAAAACGATCATCTTATTTGGATTTATAAGAAAGAATGTCTAAGCAAACGCAGACGCGAATATGAAATTTGCATATTTGATGAATATGGAACCAAAACACGACTGTGGATTGGAAAAGATGAAGGAAAAGCTGATCGCATTTTGAAAAAATTGTCTTCTAATTGTACGCATGCCCTTGTTGGTTTTGAAGCATACTTATATGAGGAGTGGAAACGTGATCCGAAACATTTACAGGAAAAATGTAAATCTTTTTTACAGAAATAAAACGGTAGGTGAAACATATGAAATTGATTGTCGGTTTGGGAAATCCCGGACGAGAATATGAAAACACAAGACATAATGCCGGCTTTCGCGTGATGGATGCACTTGCAAGCGACGGACATTTCGTAATCGATCAGAAGAAATTCAACGCTTTGATCCATGTGACAACGATACAAGAAGAAAAAGTCATGTTTATGAAACCCCAGACGTATATGAACGCATCCGGAGAAGCCGTGATTGCAGCGATGCGTTTTTACCATATCGATCCAAAGGATTTATTGGTCATTTATGACGATATGGATTTACCGGTTGGTAAAATACGATTAAGAGAAAAGGGAAGTGCTGGCGGACAAAACGGTATGAAAAATATTATTTCTCATTTACATACGCAGGAATTTGCACGTATTCGTGTCGGTATTGGGAAAAGTAGCTATGAAAATGTGATCGATTGGGTGCTGGGCAAAATGTCCAAAGAAGATATGGAACTACATTTGCGCTC
Source organism: Erysipelotrichales bacterium (assembly GCA_910576345.1). Lineage (GTDB taxonomy): Bacteria > Bacillota_I > Bacilli_A > Erysipelotrichales > Erysipelotrichaceae > C-19. The sequence continues at coordinate 76,580 of CAJTIT010000008.1, read as the reverse complement.
AGTGGAAACCGCAAAAGATGCTGCACTTTACAGTATTACACATCCGTTCATGGAAACAATGAACCGTTTCAACAAGCGGTGATGCATTATGAAACAATTATTGAAACAGTTTTATGACAATCCGGCTGTGCATTGTTTGACACATAAACAAACCGGATTGGGAAATTTGAACAGTACAGAGGAAGCGCTGCTAATCGCAGCGGCCTATCAAAAACAGCCAAGAAATATTCTCATTGTCAAGCAGAATCTTTACGACGCAAAGGCTTTGGCAGATCGTTTGATGAATCTAACAGATGCAAATGTGCATCTGTTTGGTGTAGAAGAATCCCTGCGTGTGGAAGCGATAGCCGCCTCTCCAGAGATGCAGGCATCACAAATTGAAACATTGGCAGCTATACAAACCAATCAACCAAGCATTTTAATAACGCATACGGCAGGCGCAATGCGCTTTTTGTGCAGTCCAAAACAGTTTCAAGCACACACTGTCACATTAAAACAAGATGATGAAATGGATTTGGAAACACTGAAACAGCTGTTGTATGAAGCAGGCTATCATCCAGTTGCCAGAGTCGATCAACCGCTTTGTTTTGCGTCCAGAGGCGGTATCGTTGATGTATATTCCATGAATAACGATCATCCGGTACGCATTGAATTTTTCGATAATCTGATTGAAAGCATCCGCTTTTTTGACATCACAACGCAAAGAACCATATCTATTGTGAATGAAATACAGCTTGTACCTGCAACACAATACTTATTGACGGATTCAGAAAAAGCAGATTTGATACAAGAAGTCCACCAAGCATTACAACGTCAATGTTCGAAGCTAAGTGATCACTTACAAGAAAAACTACGTGAAAGAGTGGAACAAGATTTGGAAACACTTCAAAACGGAAATATCGATGGATCGCTTTATCGTTATTTCGGTTTTTTAAAACAGCCTTCTACGATATTGGATTATATGGAACAACCGCTTGTGATTTTTTCCAGTGAAGAAGAAGTCAAGCAGTCCTATCAGCGAATCCAGGAAGAAAGTATTGCGTATATACAAGAATTATCACAAGAAGGCCTTGCACTGTCAAAGTTTACGTTGTATGCGGATCTATTTCAAATTGCAATAAAAAAAGAACACATGTACATTGGCATGTTTCAAGATCAATTACATCCGGTATCATCACAAATCATGACACAAATCGTTGGAGATCTTTCATTTGAGCGCATCATGGAACAAGTCATGCAGGACAAAAGTGACAAATGTGTTGTGCTATGTCTACAGAAGAAAGAAATAGAAATCGCTACAGCGTATTTAACGAATCATAATGTGTCGTATACATGTATCAATGATTTTCAATATGTTGCAAATAAGATTCTCATATGGGAGCGTGATTTGTTTGAAGGCTTTGTCTGCCTTAAAGAAAACATCAGCGTTTACACTTCAAAAGAGTTATTCCATGTGCAGAAAAAACAGATGCGTTATGCGAATAAGTTCAAAGAAGCCGAAGAGCTACATGACTATATGGATTTGTCGATTGGAGATTATGTCGTCCACAGCCAGCACGGCGTTGGAAAATATGTCGGCATTGAAAACAGAGAAGTAAACGGAATCCATAAAGACTTTTTAAAAATCGTTTATAAAGGCGATGATATTTTATATGTGCCGTTGGAACAATTTCAGCTGATACGAAAATTTTTATCCAAGGAAGGCACACAACCAAAATTAAATAAATTGGGCAGTGATGAATGGTCCAAGACGAAACGCAAAGTAAGTGAGAAGGTGGCGGAACTAGCGGAGCGCTTGATTCATCTGTATGCACAAAGAGAAGATTCTATTGGCTACGCATTTTCCAAAGATACGCCGTTTCAAAGAGAATTTGAGGATGATTTTCCATATGAATTGACCAAAGATCAAAAACGATCCGTTCAAGAAATCAAGAAAGATATGGAAGCACACAAACCAATGGATCGATTATTATGTGGAGATGTCGGATTTGGAAAAACAGAGGTAGCGATACGTGCAGCTTTTAAAGCGGTAATCGATCAAAAACAAGTTGCGTTTTTGTGTCCGACAACGATTCTGTCGCTTCAGCATTTTCAGACATTTAAAAATCGTTTTGCGCATTATCCGGTGACCATTGAAGTCATCAATCGATTTGTGCCAAGTCAAAAGGTTGCGCAGATCAAGAAAGGTTTAAAGGATGGAACCATCGATATTTTGATAGGAACACATCGTCTTTTATCAAAGGATATTGAATGGAAAGATCTTGGTTTTCTCGTTATTGACGAAGAGCAGCGATTCGGCGTTGAGCACAAGGAAAAAATCAAAGAACTGCGCTCAAGTGTCGATGTTTTGTCTATGAGTGCAACACCGATACCGAGAACCTTACAGATGTCTTTGGTGGGTATTCGCGCATTGTCGCAGTTGGATACACCGCCAATGAATCGTATGCCGGTTCAGACGTACGTCATTGAAAAGGATGATCAAGTGATCAAAGAGGTCATTCAAAGGGAATTGGTGCGAAACGGACAGGTATTCTACTTATTCAATAATGTAAAAGAGATATATCAAGTCGCAAGAAAATTGCAGAATGATTTGCCAGATATTACAATAGCGGTGGCACATGGTAAAATGAGCCGTGAGGAAATCGAAGATGTGATGATGGCTTTTACCCAAAACCAGTATCAAGTGTTGATTTGCACAACGATCATTGAGACCGGCATTGATATTCCCAATGCGAATACGATCATTATCGATCAGGCAGATCGTTTTGGCTTGTCACAGCTGTATCAGATCAAAGGTAGGGTCGGCAGAAGCGACCGTTTGGCTTATGCATATTTGATGTATTCTTCGAATAAGCAGCTGAATGAGAATGCGGCGAAACGTTTGAAGGCGATCAAAGAATTCACCCAGTTGGGCAGTGGATATAAAATCGCCATGCGTGATTTAACGATACGTGGTGCAGGCGATATGTTGGGTCCGCAGCAGGCAGGTTTTATTGATACTGTCGGCATGGATATGTATATTGAAATGTTGAATGAAGCAATACATGAGCGTATGGGAAAACCAAAAGAAGAAACTGTGGAAAAGAAAAGCACAAATATGCAACTGGATGCTTATATTCCAAGTTCATTTGCGCCAAAGGATTTTGAAAAAATTACGTTGTATCAAAGAATTGAGGCAATTTCCACAAAGCAGGAATTATTGGCGTTTATGGAAGAGATCAAAGATAATTATGGTAAACTGCCAAATTCCGTACAGCTGTTGTTTGAAAAAAAACGATTGGATCTTTTATATAATGAACCGCATATTATAGATTTCAAAGAATTGTCGCAGGAGATACGTTTGGTATTCAGCGAAGAATGGTCCAATCAAATTGATGGCGTAAAACTATTTGAAATGATGACAACGGTTTGTAAGAATGCGAAGATCCATTATGCAATGAAAAAGATTTCTATGCATATTCCTAAAAGTGGTAATTGGCTACCGCTGTTAATTGAGATATTGGAGCGAACACTGCGTATGGAAAGGCGTGTATGACGCATGTTTCTTTCTTTATAAGTATTCACCTGTATGTATAAATGCAATTCCATTCGTCAATACTAACAATGCTAGATTAAAGGAGTGCATGATAGTGAAAGCGACAGGAATTGTAAGAAGACTGGATGATCTAGGCAGACTGGTCATTCCAAAGGAAATACGTAAACTGCATCATTTAAAAGAAGGCGATTCCATTGAATTCTTTGTGGAGAGTGATCAAATCATTATTAAGAAGTATGAAGTATTGTCAAAGCATTTGGAAAATTTGAATATGATGGTAGATGCATTAGAAGATATGTATCAGGAAAGTGTATTGTTCATACAGGATGAATGGTTGAAATATCATGATTTGTCGATAGATCCATCTTTTTGTGAAAAAGCGAAAAGTCATCACATTACGATGTTTGAAGATGCATTGTTATATGAGGATGATGACCATACGTATAATGGCGTAATATATCCGGTGATTTTATTTGGCGATTGGTTTGGCTCCTTCGTGTTGTTATTTGAACGTCATCGATATAAGGAAGAAGATCTTCGCCCTTTTGAAGCATATAGTGAACTTTTATCTCGCCAACAGTTGCGATAATATGGTACACTTATGCAGAGGTGATGAATTTGCGTCTGGATAAATATTTAAAAACGGCAAGAATTTTAAAAAGAAGAACCGTTGCGAAAGAATTGGCAGACCAACAACGTGTTTTTGTGAATGGAAAAGTCGCAAAACCAAGTACGGAAGTAGAGGTCAACGATGTAATCAAAGTTGTTTTTGGTTATCGTGAATTGACGGTGCGTGTGCTGATGATTCAAAAGCAGGTGAATAAAAATGACGCTGCTTTGATGTTTGATGTCATAGAAGAAGTGTTGTTAAAGAAAGAAATGCCCGATCAGTAGATTGGGCTTTTTTTCTATAAAAACAAACATTTGAAAAATTTTTTTTATGTGTATTTGCTGATTGCACTTTATGAAAAAATAAGGCTTTTTGTCATGTCTAATATTGTGCAAGAATTCCTAACAGAAAATTTCTAATTATTGATGCATGTTTTTTTTAATTATCTGTTTTTACTTTAAAAAATCAACGTTTTTTCACAAGAATATAAAAAATATGCAATGTTATAATTCACGTATGCTTATAATGAATATGCGCATTTACACCAATGACCAATTTTGTTTAATTTGTGATATAATATAAATTTTTCACAAATTCTATTATTTGTGTTTTATATCTTAAAAGCATGTATAATCGCCCTATTTAAAGCACTTACATAAATTTACAAATCCGCTTAAATGTATAAAAGGGTGAAAAAGGGCGTATAATACAAGAGTAAGCCTGTGCAAAAAAAAGAAAATTTGACAAGTTGAAATGGCTATGTTAGAATAGCAAAGAGCGTAAAGGAGGAAATTTATGAAATTGAAAAGAATATGCACTTTTCTAATCATGGTTTTCATACTCTCAGGTTGTATGAGCGATGTACCGGTAAGCAATGCCAATATGTCTTTTGGGGATGCAGGTGAGCTGACACATAGAAACAGCGCACAGTTAATGGCAAAGAAGCTGGAAGAAAATCAAACAATCAAACAAGAAGTTCAAGCATATGCTTCTAAAAATACAAATAAGAAACTAATCCAACAAGCATTTGTACAGGATGTGCTCCAAGAAGTAAAGGAAAAATCAGACGCAAGTAAATATCATTCGCCTAAGAAGGAACCAGAGAAACCGGTGGAACAGAAACCTGCGGATAATGTAGAGACTGCTTCTGTAGTAGATGATGCGAATATTTTCTATCCAAGAACTACATTGTACGGTGTCGATTGTTATGGATGTAATGTGCGTGAAGATGGCACAGGCAATACGGCGATTGGGGTCATGTTAAATCCAAATCTTGGTGTTATGCAAAGTGATGGTACATGGAAAGAAGGTTTGACGTATGACGGTTATTATATCATTGCGGCAGATCCAAGTATTCCTTTCTATTCCATTATTGAGATTTCTAATCATGGATTGAGTGGTATGGGCTTTTCACCTGATGTGCCGATACAAGCGATGGTTTTGGATCGTGGTGGCGGAATCAAAGGAGCGCATTTAGATCTTTATATAGGCTCAGAGACCTTTATTGGCAATATTAGTATTTCAGGCTCACAGCCTGTCGCAAAGATTCTGCGTTATGGAAAATAATTTATTTATGTAATAGAATATCTTTCTTATAGGAAAGATATGCAAAAATGTTTTATTCTTAGTTGTAAATGATGTTTTCATCATTATCCATATTTTCTATCTCATCAATGGAGTTGTTATTTAACCGTTTAACGAAATAGTCGTTTTATTCTGCATATTAAATAGAGATTCTTTGGTTAAGAATCTCCTTTCGTCGTTGTTGATCATCCATAATTATACATATGAATGCATGGGAAATAATTGATAATGATAGGGAAATAGAGTGAATGGACATGCATTAGATGTTTAATTAAGTGCTTTGTTGCGTAATAGAATGTTATTATACGGTTGTGTTTGTTTAAGAAATATGAGATGGCGATCATAATAAAATGCGATTTTTGTATATAATGAGAAAGATTCATTAGAGAGCGACAGACAAAGAAACAATGATCAATTATGTTTTGAAGAAAAATAAAGGATAAGATAAAACAATGGAAACAGAAAACAAATGGAAAAATTGCATAATGATCAGTTATTGAAATGAAAATTATAGATACAGTGAATTTCGTTTTCATAACCATATTGTCAGAAAATTATTTAGCAAATGCTTTGTATATAATCAATCTTTTAAGAACATAAAGAAAGTTTAAAAAGAATCATGCTTATCGTTTTTAAACAATTATGATACAATAAGAAAACAGAAAGGTTTGGATAATGCATGAAAATCAAAGAAGTGATCGTTGTTGAAGGAAAACATGATTCACAAAAAATAAAGTCATGTGTGGTTTGTGATACAATAGAAACACATGGCAGTCATATTGGAAAAGCAAGGCTGGCATTGATTGAACAGATACAAAAACATCGCGGTATTATCATCTTTACAGATCCGGATGGCCCCGGAGATAAAGTGCGATCCATCATCAACCATTATGTACCGGGATGTAAAAATGCGTTCATAGAAAAGAAAAAGGCAAAAACAAGTCGTAAGGTTGGTGTTGAGCACGCCAACAGAGAAGATATTATCGAAGCGTTGTCACATTTGATGACATATGAGGAGCAGATGGAAATCACGTTATCATGGATTGATTTTGTCAAGATGGGTTTCACAGGTAAACCGAATAGCCAAAAAAAGCGGGAAATACTGGGAAATCGTCTGTTTATCGGAAAAGCGAATGCAAAAACATTGTGGAAACGATTGAACATGCTAAGCCTTTGTAAAGAAAATGTGGAGCGAATCATGGCCATGCAAGAGGATGATGAACAAAAGGAGTGAAGACATTATGCGACGTGTAATTGCGACACCGAGTAGAACCAAGGAACTGCTCCATCAATACCAGCTATCCGCCAAAAAAAATTATGGTCAGAATTTTTTGGTAGAACCGGGCATTGTGGATAAGATTGCGCGTAGTGCTATTGTATCTGATCATTGTGTGGTGTTTGAAATTGGTCCTGGTATTGGCGCATTGACACAGTTTTTGTGCGAATATGCCCAACATGTGGTTGCGTTTGAAATTGACGAACGGTTGCCAAAAGTATTGGAAGAGAGCTTATCGGATTATGATAATTTTTCATTGATTATGAATGATTTTCTTGAAGTCGACATAAAAGCGTATACGGATAAAGTGCGAGAAGCTGGCTATGATGTTGCGGTCGCTGCCAATCTGCCTTATTACATAACAACACCGATTTTGTTTCGGCTGTTTGAATCAAATGCGGATATCGCGGCTATTACCGTTATGATGCAAAAAGAAGTAGCGGATCGCTTTTGCGCAAAACCAAACACCAAAGACTATAATGCGTTAAGTGTCATTACCCAATATCGTTGTGATGTTTCTTATATAATGAAAGTTCCAAGAAATGTGTTTTCACCAAAACCAAATGTAGACAGTGCTGTCTTGCAGTTTCGTTTCAAAGAAAGTGATCCCAACATAGAAGATGATGAACTATTTGCATTGATTAAGGCTTGTTTTAAACAGAGAAGGAAAACGATTTTGAATAATTTAAGTGAATATTTAATCGATAAAGAAAAGGCCAGAAAGATTTTGAATTCAGCCGGTATTGATCTACAGACAAGATCGGAACAGCTGGATTTGCCTGCATTTATCCATTTATATGAGGTGATGCGAAAATGAAATTACATGCCAATGCAAAAATCAACTTATGTCTGGATGTGGTGAAAAAACGCAGCGACGGTTATCATGAAATGGATATGATCATGACGCCGCTTCATCTGCATGATACGTTATGGATCGAACCAAGTGATGAGGAACAGTATGCATGTAACAATCAGGATCTTGTTTTTGATGAGCATAACACGATTGTAAAAGCAGTGAAACTTATGAGAGAAACCTATCATTTGAAAGATTTTTGTAAAATCAGATTAGAAAAACGCATTCCTATGGAAGCAGGATTGGCAGGGGGCAGTGCGGATGCGGCTGCCGTGCTTCGCTACTTTCAAAAACAGTATGAACTACCTTGTACATTAGAAGAACTTGCATCGCTTGGAAAACAAATTGGTGCAGATGTGCCATTTTGTGTGTTGAACAAACTAGCCCTTGTACAAGGAATCGGAGAGCGTTTAACACCTTGTGCAGCCGATTGTTCTTTTTCTGTGTTGTTGATAAAACCAAAGGAAGGCATATCGACAAAAGAAGCGTTTCATAAGCTGGATTTTTCTGCATGTGCACATCCTGATACGGCAAATGCACTACACGCATTCATGTGTAATGATCGAAACGCATTCTATCGATATGCGGGAAATACATTAGAGTATAGCGCCTTTCAAATGATGCCGAAATTGGCGGAAATCAAAAAGGAATTATATGCTTATGGCTTTCCGTTTGTGCTGATGAGTGGAAGCGGCTCAACGATATTTGCGCTTTGTGAAAAGGATGAGATAGTTGTAAAAGCTGCAAATCATTTCAAAGATCGTTATCCTTTCGTTTGCGCAACAAAAACAATGTAGTTTCGTTTTAAAGAAAAAAGAGGGTAATCAAAGGTTTTCAAATGCGGATGGCTTCCCTTTTTCTTCTGCTTTTTTCATTTACTAAAAACGGTGTTAGTGTTATAATTGTATCGATTATTAAGGAGGCTTTTAATATGGCAAAAAGAACGGTTAAAGATTTAGATGTTGCTGGTAAACGTGTCATCGTGCGCTGCGATTTCAACGTGCCTAGAAAAGACGGCAAAATTACCAATGACAATCGTATCATTCAAGCATTGCCTACCATCAAATATTTGGTAGAAAACAATGCGAAAATTATTTTGATGTCTCACCTTGGAAAAGTAAAAACGGAAGAAGACAAAGCAAAAAATGATCTTCGTTGTGTAGCGGATCGCTTGGCAGAACTTGTTGATACAAAGGTAACCTTTGTTACGGTTACAAGAGGTGCAGAGTTGGAAGATGCCGTTGCAGCTTTGCAGGATGGCGAAATTGTTGTCATGCAAAATACACGTTATGAAAAAGGCGAAAGCAAAAATGATCCGGAATTGGCTAAGTACTGGGCTTCTTTGGGCGATCTGTTTGTGGAAGATGCGTTTGGTTCCGTACATCGTGCGCATGCGTCTACGGCAGGTATTCCTTCCATTCTTCCAAATGCGCTTGGATTCTTGGTAGAAAAAGAAGTAGAAATGCTGGGAGCTGCCGTTGATACACCAAAACGTCCGTTTGTTGCGATTATTGGTGGCGCAAAAGTATCTGATAAAATCGCAGTTGTGGACAATCTGTTGAAGAAAGCAGATAAAGTGTTAATCGGTGGAGGAATGGCGTATACATTCCTGAAAGCAAAGGGATGCAATATCGGAAAATCTTTGGTCGAAGAAGATAAAGTGGAATTGGCAAAAGAATATTTGGCAAAAGCAGAAGGTAAATTGGTTTTGCCTGTGGACAATGTTTGTGCGGATGCATTTGCAGAGGATGCAAATACAATGATCGCAGACAATGGCAATATTCCTGATGATTATATGGGATTGGACATTGGACCAAAATCGATTGAGCTGTATCGCAAAGAATTGGAAGGCGCAAAAACAGTGGTTTGGAACGGGCCAATGGGTGTGTTTGAAATGAAACCATTTGCGACCGGAACATTGGAAGTTTGTACAGCAATTTCTGAATTGCCTGATGCGATTACCGTTATCGGTGGTGGAGACAGCGCGGCAGCAGCGATCCAGTTAGGATTCAAAGAGAAATTCTCTCATATTTCTACTGGTGGCGGCGCATCTTTGGAATATATGGAAGGTAAAGAACTGCCAGGTATCGCAGTTATTTCTGATAAATAGGAGATAAGTGAACATGAGAAAACCAATTATTGTAGGAAACTGGAAAATGAACAAAACAATCGCAGAAGCGGTTGAATTTATCAAAGCAGTGGATCCTGTTTGCCATGAAAATGCAACTTATGGCATTGCGACTTCTTTCTTAGCTTTGCAGGAATCCGTTAAAAATGCCAACAATTTGATCGTTGCGGCTGAAAACTGCCACTTTGAAGACAGTGGTGCATTTACCGGAGAAGTCTCTGTACCAATGTTGGAAGAAATCGGTGTGAAATATTGTATTATTGGTCACTCTGAACGTCGTCAGATGTTTGGAGACAGTGATGAAACAGTGAATAAGAAAGCAAAACGTTTGATCAAGGCTGGAATTACACCAATCGTTTGTATTGGAGAAAGTGAAGCACAATATGATGCAGGGGAATCGGAAAAGGTAATTCGTGATCAGTTGAGCGGAAGTTTGGCAGATCTTTGCCCTGAATGTGTGAAAAATATCGTGATTGCCTATGAGCCAATCTGGGCTATCGGTACCGGTAAAAGCGCATCCAAAGAAATTGCACAGAACTGTTGCCATATCGTTCGTGATCAAGTTGAAAAAATGTATGGAAAAGAAGCTGCGGACGCTGTGCGTGTTCAATATGGTGGTTCTGTAAAACCAGAAAACATTGTGGAATATATGGCTGAACCTGATATTGATGGAGCGTTGATTGGCGGCGCCTCCTTAAAAGCAGACAGCTTTACAGACATTATTCAAAAAACAAAATAATGATGTTATCGTGCATATATTAACATTAGAACAGGAAGGGACAATCGTCTTTTCCTGTTTTTTTGTATGCTTTTGATCATTGACTTTTCAGGTCTATAACCAGTTTTTGATTAGTCCTTTTATATATATTGTTTTTAGTAGATTTCAATATTACAAGTAGCTTTAAAATCAATATTTCGATGAATTTATAATCTTATGGAAACATAAGTTTATCACTAAAAATTCTACCCCTCAAGAATATTGATTGTGGGAGATAGAATAATCTAGTTTCAGATTGCAAGAGGGACAAATAACTTTTAATAGGGAAGCGAGTTCACTATTGAAAATTACGAATGCTTATCCGAAGATGGTGGTTGTAAGGACATGATATGTGGAATGGTGTTAAGATTATTGATTTTTCAGAGTAGCGAGTGAATGGCTAGAAAAACATAGAAACAAGGAAAAGAGCAGTATTACCTGCTCTTCTACTATCAATCGCATATGCTTTTGATTTATTTCAAAATTGTTTGTTTCAGTTTTTGAACTTCTTCTATGGAAAGACCTGTAGCTTTCGCAATATCTTCCAGTGATAGAACATCTGTTAAAATCAAAGATTTGGCGATTGAGATTTTCGTTTCTTCGCGCCCTTTTTCGCGTCCTTCTTCACGTCCTTCTTCACGCCCCTTTTCAAACCCTTTTTCCATACCACACATTTCACCAAGCAAATAGTTATCTCTTTCCAATTTTCTTAATGCTTCACACATTTGTTTTTTACCTCCTTCATTGTTTTTAAAATATCCGGCGCGTTCTTTCATAAACGCATAATGCATCTGTTTTGGATCACGACATGTCATATCATGTATGAGTTTGTCAAAGGGTGATCTACCTTTGAATGAACAATTCACATAAATGATTTTCAATCCATCATTAAAATATGTATTTGTTTCTTCTATGGTGCGTTTGACATGATAGATGGGTAATCCTTGTTTCAATTTATCATGTTTGGTGAAAAATATTAAGATCGTTTCAACCAATTCTTGATAATCTGTGCCTTTTTCCAATTGCTCCACATCCAATGCACTTGCATATGCTCGGGCGCGTTTTGGGACTGCGCCGCGGCTATCTTGTTGGATTTCCACATTCATGATACGTTGATCATCGGTTTTTATAAAACAATCCAATATGTAACCATGTCTTTCAAAAGGTTGAATATATTTTTGTAGTTCCATATTGGATACTTCAATATGTGATTCTCTCAAAACAAGCTTTAAAATCTCAGCTACGAATTCGGGATGGCCATCAGCACAACGAAAGAAAAAAATATCATCCAACAGCGTGAATTCTTCCAGACATTTCATATGTCTTACATTATTTTTTGTACTTATCATTTTGTCCTCCTCTAATTGATGGAGGATGAAGTAAGAACCTTCATCAAGATAGTAACATATCATATTCATAATTTCAATAACGATTGTGAAACTTATATGCGATTGGTATATGTATTTTACTATCGATTGGAAGTATTCTTTTTATCCTCCTATATATACTGTTCGTTTTAAAGTTTAAAATCACAAAAAAAACATTTATTTTTTTAAAGAAACAAAAATCATATAATAATGTAAAATAAATATACAATCGTTTTAAAAGCAAAAAACTGGCCTATTTATCGCCTTATTTAATGATTTTGGTAAAATTTGGAGAAGATACAAGTATTTACAATGAAAATTGAAACTGGTATAATGAAAAATGAGGGAGTGAAATAATGAAAGAAATGAGGTGAAATCGATATGCAGGAAAGTGAAATTGCATTGGTAAAACGCATGCAGGATGGAGATGAAACGGCGTTTGACGATCTTTATCACATATACTATGACAGGGCTACTGCCATTGCTTATCGTTATACCAATGATCATGCGGATGCGCAGGATGTTGTGCAGGATACATTTCTGCAAGTGCATAAATCGATTCACACGCTGCAAAATCCGCAGCATTTCTACAGTTGGCTGTGTCGAATCATTCATTCAAAATGCGTTAATTTATTTTATCGTAACCGTAATGAAAACGCAGTGGATCCTTCCAAGCTGGAAACTGTGCGCAGTTATGAAGAAAAACGTCGCTATATGTTACCAAAAGAAGAAAACAATTATGTTAGTGAACAAGAGGTATTACAAAAGATTTTATTACAAATGGATGATAAATACAGGGAAGTCATTGTTTTGGCATATTTTCGTCAGATGAAATTGGAAGAAATCGCAAAAGAATTGGAACTTCCTCTAGGCACAGTGAAAACTAGATGTCGCCGCGCAAAAGAAGAATTGAAAGTGCGAATCGCAAAATTTGAGCAAGTGGAACATCGACAAATTTCATTCAATGCGGATGCTTTGTTTCCGGGTCTTGCCATTTTCTCTTTTGCGAAAATCTTTTCCATGGCAAAACAGAAGGTGCACAATTTTATGTTGGGACAAACCGTAAATGTGGTTTGTATAGTGTCTTTGAGTGTTTTGGCAGTTTCCGGAACCGTGATGGCTGTTCAGGATTATGAGCGCACAAAACAAGAAGAAAGTATGCAAGAGGAAACAAAAAGTAATCCGTTAAATGGACAAGCACAAGAAAGTATTGGCAGCTTTCGACCATTTGGCAGTTATATGTATGATGATATTTCTATAACTTCATCTAGGGAAGCATATTATGTATGTTTGAATTGGGGCATGACATTAGAAGATATGCAAAAAAGAAGTAAACAAGAAAAAGAAAAAATCAAAGTGATTTATGAAGCATTGAAACAGGCAGATGATCAGTTTTATTGGATGTTGAAAGAAAAAGGTTGGGAGAACAATTTTCTTTCATTGGAATAAAAGTATGAGTTGATAAGAGTTCATACTTTTTAATTCCTTTTCTGATTTAAAAATTTTACATAGTTTTCTATTATTCTGATTATATGGAAAAAATTTACTTTTTATTGTAAATTTTTATAAAAATAAAAAATATCGATTTTTTTAAAAGTTTGAAACTTTTTGATTTTGTTTTCTGTCCATAGTATGCATTTCGGGTATGATTGTCTGCTCGAATAAATGAAAGAATGTGTTTACTGATTGATATTCTTTCTTTTATATCCATAATAAAGTGATGAATCAGTCATGAGAAAGGGATGGAATATATGAAGAAGACAATAAGTGTTATTATATGCTTTTTAATTACATTGTTTATTGGTGTTCCTGTTATGAATTCTGCGTCTAAATATATGAGAGCGGCTGAGGTGTATGAGGGTGAGAAAGTGGTTGATATTGAATTTCCTGCCGTAGATAGTGCATATAGCGAAGCTAGTGCTTATCGTTTTTATGCGGTTACAGAAAATAAGAACTTATTTTATAGGGGGGCTACGGATGGAAGTTATGGTTCACCTCAATGGTCATTAGCAAGAGATGTGAATGGCAAAGTATTAGAGAATGTAAAGTATGTATCTTCTATACAGTATAGTGAATGTTCTGATGAATATATGGCACTAAGAGAGGATGATCAGTTTTATATCGCTGGAACAAGTGATGGGAAGTTTGGAGATGGTGATAATTCTGGTATAAAATATGCAGATGCTAAACTTATAAATCCGAGTATTGCGAATATCAAGGCAGTAGAACTAGGGTATCGTGTAAGCTTTTTACTGACGAATGACGGAAGTTTATATGCAAGTGGTGATAATGAACATGGCCAGTTTGGGAATGGCACGACGACATCTTCAAGTACTTTTATTAGACTTCCTATTGATAATGTAAAAAAAATAGTTTTTGTGTATCCAAATACAGTTTATGCATTAAAAAATGACGGAACAGTATGGGGATGGGGTGGCTATGTATACGATGGAAGAACAGAAATGAATGAAGTTACAGAGCCTGTTCAAATTTATAATTCTCTATCTGACATAAATGGTTTTTTTGAAAATGCGGTCGATATAATAGGTGGTATTTCACAAAACGATATTCCAATATTAGGAATTACTACAATTGAAGAGGATAATGTAATTTTATATGCAATAGGGGAAAAATATAGAGGAGGTATAACAGTTCATTATTCAGGATTTAAAAATGGTGTAAATCCAAATAATGTGTCCTCTCCGACTTTTTTTGTAAGTAAATCCACAAAGGCAACCCTTAGAACAGGAATTTTAATAGATGGTTTGGCATATCAGGGAGAAATTAGTGATATAAAATCTGAATTAAAAAATGTAACATTTGAGAGTTATGATGGTACAGACGAAACAAAAGCAGTAAAAATGCTTTATGAAGGACAGATTCCCTATATCCTTAATCATAAAGGAGAGATATGGAATGGAAGAAATAAAGAAGACATTAAATTGCCATTGGTTGTTACTGGTTTCAAACAAGACAGTACCCAATATAAAAGCAGTGAAAAATATAATGACTCAGTTACCTTAAATATAATATCTACATCCCAATCACCAGCAACATGCGAAGTTGAAAATCCACTAGGTAGCACAGCGACTGTTTGTACTGATTTCAAAAGCAACAGTATTGATATTGATGTGAAAGAAAATGAAAGAGTTTATCGCAAGTATATCATTGCTAACGAGATAACGAATGAGGAATTCATAGTGGATTTATATAAAGCAAAGCCAAAACTTCAAAAATACTCTATTACATCCAGCAATAAGATAAAATCAACCGATATAATTGATTTAAGTGTTCCTACAGAACAAAGCAATTGGAATAAATATACGGCTACTATCACTGATTCATTTGGAAATACAAAAGATTATAATGGCGAAACATTAGATGTAGGCAGATATACATTTCTTGTAAAAGACTCTTATGGAAATACACAAGATTATCAGTTTGAAGTCACAGATAACCCAGAACCAACCGCTGTATTTACACCATCAAGTATAGATCTTGTTTATAAAGATTCTTACACAAAAGTAAATGGAATCATAGGTAACTTTTCACTACAATATCCGGTAGGAGAACCAACATCTACTATCGCATCGATTCAATTAGGTACCAGTGGTGATGAATCACATTTCAGTATCGATACAACAGGGACTTTAAAAGTAAAAGGAAGCGATTTAGATGCAGGAACTTACAATATCACTGTTTCTGGTAAAGATGCCAATCAAATGGATTTTACAAAAACAGTTCAAATTGTTGTAGGTAAAGCAAATCAAGATAACTATCAAATAACAAACAACGCTAATTATAATTTCCTATCCAATCAAGAAATTGCTATTACAACTTCCGGAAATGAAAGCGGGGAAAATGAAACTTATTCTATTATAAATGGACATACTGTTGCTCAAATTTCAAATACAAACAAATTCAAGATGTTGAGTGCTGGAACCTTTACTTTGGAAGCGACAGTTGCTGGGAATAATAACTACAATTCAAAAACAGTGACGAAACAAATCACACTTTCTCAATTACCAACGCAAACAAATCCAATTAAGATTAGCAGTGGAGATTCTATGATGTATGGAAATACGTATACTCCAACCTCTACTGGTGGAACAGGAAGTGGAAATGTTACTTGGACAATTGAAAATGATTCTGGTACAGGCGCTAGCTTAAACAATGGCTCTATTCGTGTCACAGGAGTTGGAACCTTTACACTCAAAGTAACCAAAGCAGCAGATACGAATTATCAATCTTCTTCTGATTCCAAAGTAATCACAGTAAAACAAAGAAAGACAGTAGTAAAACCAAAAGATGTGACAAGAAAAGTAGGAGAAGCATTCAAAGATAATGGAGTTACTTATAATCCACAGCCAATCGCCGGAGATAATTTAGGGACGCCAATCATCACAAGCAAATATCCGCTAACACAACAAGCAGGAAGATATACAGATGGTATCCAAGTGACAGGATTAACAAATCCAAATTATGATTTTGAATATCAAGAAGGAACCTTAGTGATCAATGATACGACCCTGCCAAACAATGGAAGTGGATATTATAAGATTGAAGGAACCAAAGGTAAGAACAATTGGTATGTGAGTGATATCAAGATATCAACTTTGAATAAGGATGGATATGATCTTATCAGTTCGGATGGTATTACCTTTGGGACAACACCATTGATTTATCAAACAGATGGCGATTACCCAATTACATTCTATTTGAAGAATTCTACCACAGGCATTATCGCAAAAGGAATCAATTATCAAGTGAAGATAGATCAAACACCACCAACAGTACCAACCTTGACGATGAATCAACTGAATACATCAAGAATGGCAAGACTGATCAACTTCTTGAGTTTTGGCAACTGGATGAATACAGGCGCAGAAGTAATTATGTCAAGTACCGATGGCACAAGTGGAATTGACAACTATAGTTATGTAGAAACAGATACCAAAGGAACAAGCAATACCAAAACAAGTACAACCGGTAAAGTCACTTATCAAGATGATGTAGAAATTGGTATAACTGCCAAAGCATGTGACAAAGCAGGAAATTGTAGCGATTTAAGTGCGAGTGAAACCTTGATGATTGATCGAAAAGGACCGGATATTACCGGAGTAAAAGATCAAAGTGTGTATAAATACTATTATCTACCAAGATTTGTGAAAGTCAAAGATAGTGGCAGTGGATTATCGTATGCAGAATACAAGAAAGATGGCACACAGGCAGGAACGATTCAAGAAGATGTCAATGAACGAATAGATGGTGTAGGAAAATACGAAGTCAATGCGATTGACAATGCAGGAAATGAATCTACTTTATCTTTTGAAATCGTACCATTACCCAATATTGATGATATTGATGGAAGTGATGAATCCAAAGACATCATTGATCAAGTGAAAGATGAATACGAAGAAGTCAAGGATCATTTGACAGATGAAGAAAGAAAAGAATATGAAGACTGGATCAAAGATGCGGAAGACAAATGGGAATCAGAACGAAAGAAAGTCATAGAAACGGATGACAAAACATCAAAAGTAGAAGGACAAGATGGCACTACATTTGATCCTAATTTGGAACTGATCGTGGATGATATAACCGATCAGCCATTACCACCATTACCAAAGAATGCAAATGTTGTATATGATGTGTACTTACAAAAAGGCAATACCAAAGTAGAACCAGATGGAAGTATTAAAGTATATCTGCCATATACAGACAACGAAGATCCAATCATTTATCAAATCGATGAAAATGGCAAAGTCACAGAAATCAAGGCAGAAAAAGAAGGAAACTATGTCACATTCATAACGGATGAACTTGGGAAATTTGCGATAAGCAATACGGCACAACCGAACAACAAAGACAATATGTGTGTAGTAGGACCAGACGGAGCAGGGAATACAGGCGATGAAGTATGTGGAAAACCAAATGACAAAGGTGACCAACCGACAAAGAAACCGGATGGCAGTGTAGAAGTACCGGATGGAGGAAAAGTAGAATTTCCAAATGGTACAGAAATAGAAACACCGGATGGCGCCATTATCAATCCGGATGGATCCGTCACATTACCGGATGGCACAGAATATGATCCGGATGGAAATATTAAGGATGATAAAAAAGTATGCGAATTGGATGGAAAAGACATCAACATTGATACCGATGGAGATGGACTTCCAGACTTGAATCTAGATATTGACCATGATTGCATCGCAGATTTAAACATCGATACGAATTTCGATAATATACCAGATATCAATATTGACACCAAAGGCGATGGAAAACCGGACATCAATGTAGATACGGATGGCGATGGAAAAGCAAATATCAACATCGCAGTTGTAAAACGCTGGATACCAAACAAAAACTGTAACTACAATGGATTTGCATATGATACAGGAGAAGGCTTTACTCCGATATTGAATATCGATGATGATGGGGACGGCAATCCTGATCGCAATATTGACGACGACGGAGATGGAATCCCTGATCGCAATGTTGACCCTGATTGGTTTGATAAATATGGAAATCTTACAAGAGATCCAAATGCCAATATTGGTGGTGCCAATACAGGAGATACAAATGAATGGTCAATGTGGTGGATGATGTTCATTTGTACAGGAATTATATTGATTTATTCACAAACATTAAAGCATAAACAGAAAGATACATTTCAATAAAAATGAGTCTAATATAGTAGACATTTCTGAACAGGTATTTTTAAGATAAAAATGCCTGTTTTTTTATTCAGAAACATATATTTCAATAATAAATTCCTTAGTCTTTTAATGTCTACATTTGTAGAGGCCAGAAGAAAGGAAAGATAGTTATGCTGAAAAAATTGATAGTGGTACTATTTACATTGATGGGGACAATTACAATAGGCTATGCTTTTTATAATTATAATCATGAGCTTAATGCAGACTCAATTGATACTTCAGATTATTACGGTGTAGGAGAAAAGTTTAAAGAAACTGATAGAGATTATTTCGTGATGGGAAACTGGCAGTGGAGGATTATCTATGCAGACCAAGATACAGGCAAAGGGTTTATTGTAACCTACGATCCTTATCTGCAGCCTACTTATGAACATGCAATTACAGATCCAGCGTGGAGGTTTAGTGTAAGCATTCAAACACCAACGAATATTGCTATGCACGATACCATTGGTGCATATGTCATTACTAAAAATCCTGGCATATCATTAAGATATTTAACATTAGATGAATACGATTTTTTAACGAATAATGAAACAGATTTTTCTGCTTTTGATGTAATGGATAATTTTTGGTATCCATCAGAATTTTTTATTGAAGAATATTATGAAAATGAAATATCGCGTGTGATTTATATGCGTGATCCAAGTCAAGAGTTGTTGAGTCAATCTTCAAAACAACAATACATGGATTATACACATCTGGTATACAGACCAGGCCAAGGTTTTGCTTATGGATATGTCATGTATTTTATGGAAATTAATCTTCCAAGAAAAAACTTGGAAACAATCGCTTCAGTAACAGCAGATCAAACATATATTGAAAAAGAATATCCGCAACATTCCATTGATACCATTCATGTTACAACTGATAAAGGAGATGGTCCTTATCACTTCTATATTTATGATACAGATGAGAACGGAAATGGGAATAGTAATACACCAAGCGCATATTTTCAGTTAGATAATGTGGACAATGCAAAAGGAACAGCAGAAGTAAATGCTATAAATGATTTAGTAAATGGCGATTATTACTTTAAAGTAAAAGTAGTAGATGAGAGTATTTTAACTTCACTTTATTTAGATTCATCAGACTTTACAAAAGATCCAAATCGTGTAAAAGAAACAGAGATTATTCATGTTAAAATAAAAAAAGGCACACAAGAACCAATTAAAGTTTATGGTTCTTTAGAAGATAAAACAAATGCATCAAATGATTGTTCTTTGTTTAATGTAGATGAAAATCAAACAAATGTTACTTTATATCCGGATGGCGGTGCGGCAACCATACCAAATAGTGAATTTGTTTATACAATTGTTAGTGATCCAAAAAGAATTATATCAAAACGGCCGCCAAAAGGTGAGACAGGAACTTTTCAACTTTCGCAAAAGATTGGATCAGCAATCATAAGAATTAAAAAACCAGGAAATGAGCTTTACGAAGAAGAAAGTGTGGACATACAGATCAATGTAACAGCAACTTTAACTCCACCTATTATGACTGCGACAACAAATCAAGGTAATTATGATTCAGGTTTAAAAACGAATCAAGATGTTACCGTTACATTTCAAGGTGGAAACAGCACGAACACAAATTCGTTAAAATTAAAAGAGCTGAATAATACGTTGAATCCTAGTAACAATTGGTATTTAAAGGATGGGATAGAAACAGAAATAAATTCAGGAGATAGGAAAAAAATCCTTGCTGAAGACACAAGAAAATATGTATGCTATTGGTTATACTATGATGGTCATATAGAAGACGGTGTAGAATTCAGAATTGATTCATTAAAAAAAGCACCGGTTTTACAAGGGTATAGTGCTACCGGAACAAATCAACTAATGATTAATGATCGCGTTTCTTTAACGGTTCCGGATGATGAAATTGGATGGAATCAATACGCGGCTACAGTTTCCAATCATGACGGTACATCCTCAGAATATCATGAAGAGCCGTTACAGTCTGGAAATTATTCTATGCATATTACAGATGAATATGGTAATGAAGCCAGATATTTATTTCAAGTACAAGCAGAAGTAAATCCGTCATTACCAAACAATGGAAGCGGATATTATAAAATTGAAGGAACCAAAGGAAAGAATAATTGGTATATCAGCGATATTCAAATATCAACCACCAATAAAGATGGATATGATCAAATCAGTTCTGATGGAATCAATTTCCAAACAACGCCGATCACGTATCATACCGATGGAGATTATTCAATTACCTTCTACTTGAAGAATTCTACCACTGGTATTATCGCAAAAGGCATCAATTATCAAGTGAAGATCGATCAAACACCACCAACAGTACCTACGCTTTCCATGAATCAAATCAATACATCAAGAATGGCAAGACTGATTAACTTCTTGAGTTTTGGAAACTGGATGAATACAGGTGCCGAAGTAATCATGTCAAGTAGCGATGGCACAAGTGGAATTGATAATTACACGTATATTGAAACCGATACAAAAGGATCCAGTAATACAAAAACAAGTACAACCGGTAAAGTCACTTATCAAGATGATGTAGAAATCGGTATAACAGCCAAAGCATGTGACAAAGCAGGAAACTGTAGTGATGTAAGTTCCGGTGAAACACTGATGATTGATCGAAAAGCACCGGATATTACCGGAGTAAAAGACAAGAGCGTCTATAAATATTACTATCTACCTAGGTTTATTCATGTGAAAGATGCAGGAAGTGGATTATCGTATGCGGAATACTTGAAAGACGGAGCACAAGCAGGAACAATTCAAGAAGACGTTGATGAACGAATAGATGGTGTAGGAAAATACGAAGTCAATGCGATTGACAATGCAGGAAATCAGGCAAATATTTCATTTGAAATCGTACCATTACCCAATATTGATGATATTGATGGATCGGATGAATCCAAAGACATCATTGATCAAGTAAAAGATGAATATGAAGATGTGAAGGATAAACTAATAGATGATGAGAAAAAAGAATATGAAGACTGGATCAAAGATGCATTAGATAAATGGGAATCAGAGAGAAAGAAAGTCATAGAAACGGATGACAAAACATCAAAGGTAGAAGGACAAAATGGCACCACATTTGATCCAAATGTAGAATTGATCGTGGATGATATAACCGATCAGCCATTACCGCTTTTACCAAAAAACGCAAACGCAGTATATGATGTGTACTTACAGAAAGGCAATACGAAAGTAGAACCGGATGGAAGTATTAAAGTATATCTGCCATATACAGACAGTGAAGATCCAATCATTTATCAAATCGATGAAAATGGCAAAGTTACAGAGATCAAGGCAGAAAAAGAAGGAAACTATGTTACATTCATTACGGATGAATTAGGTAAGTTCGCGATAAGCAATACTGCACAACCGAACAACAAAGACAACATGTGTGTGGTTGGACCGGATGGGAAAGTAGAGACAGGCGATGAAGTATGTGGAAAGCCAAATGACAAAGGCGATCAACCGACAAAGAAACCAGATGGAAGTGTAGAAGTACCGGATGGAGGAAAAGTAGAATTTCCAAATGGTACAGAAATAGAAACACCGGATGGCGCCATTATCAATCCGGATGGATCCGTCACCTTACCGGATGGCACGGAATATGATCCGGATGGAAATGTTAAGGATGATAAAAAAGTATGCGAATTGGATGGAAAAGACATCAACATTGATACCGATGGAGATGGACTTCCGGACTTGAATCTAGATATTGACCATGATTGCATCGCAGATTTAAACATCGATACAAACTTTGACAATATACCGGACATCAACATTGATACCAAAGGCGATGGAAAACCGGACATCAATGTAGATACGGATGGCGACGGAAAAGCAAATATCAACATCGCAGTTGTAAAACGCTGGATACCAAACAAAAACTGTAACTACAATGGATTTGCATATGATACAGGAGAAGGCTTTACTCCAATATTGAATATCGATGATGATGGGGACGGCAATCCTGATCGCAATATTGACGACGACGGAGATGGAATCCCCGATCGCAATATTGACCCTGATTGGTTTGATAAATATGGAAATCTTACAAGAGATCTAAATGCCAATATCGGTGGTGCCAATACAGGAGATACAAATGAATGGTCAATATGGTGGGTTTTATTTATAGGAACAGGATGCATATTATTGATTTCACGTGTTATGAAACGATATGATCGATAAATGTTGATGCAAAATATAAAGAAAACAATCAAATTAAGAAAAAACAGAGAAAAACCGTATTATGATGTGATCATATAGATACGGTTTTTTTGTAAATAGCAGTTTTGCTATCGACTTAAAAATAATTTTTTAAAACGCTATACGATAATCTATTGATGGGCATTGTGTAATTGCGTACCCAATAAGATTCCTCTAAATTATAGCCAATTATGAAGAAGGCATTCTGTCAGAATCATAACTACATGACAAAGGAACATTTTCAATATCAAGAAATAAAATACGTCTAAAAAATCTCGTGTTTTTTTAAAGAAGAATACGGATTTTCCTTGTGAGAAATACCGCTTAATGGTATAGTATAGACATGTGATTTTAACGAAGAAATTGCGACAGAAAGTGAGGAATGATCCATGAGTGTAGTAATTGAGCGTTTAGAAGGAATGGTCAACCGCTATCATGAAATAACAGAACTGATGATGACCACTGAAGTGATGTCGGATCCAAAACAACTTGCTAAACTGGGAAGGGAACAGGCAGATTTGTCACAGGTCGTCGAAACCTACAGCGAATATAAGCAAGTGCTTCAAAACATAGAAGAAGCGAAAGCATTATTGCAAGAAGACGATAAAGAAATCAAAGAAATGGCAGAACTGGAAATAGCCGCCGGAGAAGAAAAAATACCACGTCTTTTAGAAAAATTGGAATTATTGTTGATACCCAAAGATCCCAATGATGCACACAATGCGATTGTGGAAATTCGTGGAGCCGCAGGCGGTGATGAAGGTAATATTTTTGCAGGCGATCTCTATCGCATGTATACAAAATATGCAGAAAGTCATGGTTTAAAAGTGGAAACGATTGAAATGGATGATTGTGAAGCCGGTGGATTTTCACTTGTCAGTTTCATGATCAAAGGAGACGGCGCATATGGTGCATTCAAGTTTGAAAGTGGTTCACACCGTGTACAGCGCGTCCCAAAAACAGAAAGTCAAGGTAGAATCCATACATCCACAGCGACTGTTTTGGTTTCACCGGAAATTGAACCAGAGGATTTTGATATCGATATAAATGATTTGGAAATCGAAACAATGCGTGCATCCGGTGCCGGTGGTCAGCACGTCAATCGTACTGATTCAGCGGTACGCATCGTACATAAACCCACAGGAATTGTGGTCAAATGTCAGGATGGACGCTCTCAACATGAAAACCGTGCAACAGCGATGATGACGATTCGCTCTCGTGTATATGAAGAACATCAGCGAAAACTGGAAGAAGCAGAAGGAGCAAAACGTCGCTCTAAAATAGGAACCGGAGACCGCGCAGAAAAAATCAGAACGTACAACTATCCGCAAAATCGTGTGACGGATCATCGCATCGGCTACAATGTCAATCAATTGGATCGCATTATGGAAGGGCGTTTGGATGATTTGTTTCAAGCGCTTCAAAGTGCTGACCAACAAGCAAAATTAGCTGGAGAGAAAGCATAATGGCTACCTATAAAGAAGTTTTAAAACAAGCACAGAAACAAATGCTGGAAAAAGATCTTGGTGATCAAGCGCCTTTTCTGTATCTTTTGGAACTCACAAACATGGAAGCACATAATCTATATATGGAAATGGATCAGGAAATAGAAGAACCACTTCGACATACATACGAAGAAGGTATCAAGCGCATGTGTAAAGGAGAACCATTGTCACATATTTTGGGTTATGAATGGTTTTACGGCTATCGTTTCAACGTCAATCCACATGTCCTCATTCCCCGTCCTGAAACAGAAGAATTGGTTGCCTACATTCTGGCAGCTTGTGATGAATTATTTTCCAAGCAAGAAACTATCACAGCGGCAGATATTGGTACAGGTAGTGGCGCTATTGCCATCGCATTGAAAAAAGAAGCGTCATATTTACAGATATTAGGAACGGACATCAGCGCAGATGCTATTCAAGTAGCCAATCAAAATGCCGTAAATAATGAAGTCATGGTTCCGTTTATCGTTGGTGATATGTTAGAACCCATCATTGATCGCAATCTTCAGCTAGATATCCTGATTTCCAATCCACCATATATTCCTCAAGAAGAAAAAATGGAGAAAAGTGTTGTTGATTTTGAACCACATGTGGCTTTGTTTGGTGGAGAAGACGGTCTTAAATTTTACCGCATTATTTTTGAAAAATGCAGACAAGTATTGAAAGATAGATCCATGATGGCATTTGAAATGGGATGGAATCAAAGAAAACCACTGGAAGCGTTGGTTCAATCTTATTTCCCTGATGCCCGTTATGAGTTTATAAAAGATATGAGTGGGAAAGAAAGAATGCTGTTTATATATTTCCATTGTTAAGAAGAGGATTTATTAAATTCCACTTCTTTTTTTGACGCTTTGTCATATGTTTTGTCAAATTTCGTGTTTTATTTCAATCCACTTGAACTATACTAACAATAGAGCTGATAAAAAGGAGCGATCAAAGATGCGATTTACCAGATTTCACTGGAGTCTTTGTTTTTTGATGAGTGCGCTTGCCTGCAGCGTATTTTTTCTTGCGGCCAAAACACTTCCCAATGAAATGGTATTTTTCGCTTTTTCCGCTGTTTGTGGATTATATGCATTAATATCACTTTATCAGGTGGTGTTTGGAGATTCTAAAAAGCGCTTGAATCGAAAAGAAGACGCATTGTTGTATAAATCGAGTTGTCCAAGCTGTGGAGAACCACTTGCAGGACATGAATTATATTGTCCCAAATGCAATGTATTTCTTCCAAAGAATCCAAAACCATAAATTTTATATTATAAAAAGTATAGGACACGAAGTTTTTGAGCTAAAAAAAGTATTTTGCTGCTCAATTTTTCTAAATTTAGTTTCATATAAAGCATCATATTCTAGGTTTGTAAGAAGATGAAAACAAAGAAAACAACCAAGTATGCAAAACAAAAAGCCATTTTGTTTTGCAACATAAATGACTTCTTTATCTTTTTTTAGGTTTGTCAAACAGTTTTCTTCGCTGTGTGGAAAGAATCATCATTTGTTTTAATGTATCTGTGTCTTCTTCCTTTAACGTTTGCTTCAGTTTTAAAAGTGCATCAGTAAAATCATCGATTTCTTTCATTAGATTTTCCTTGTTTAAGAAAAACAGTTCCGTCCATAAGTTTTCGTTGATTCGTGCGATGCGTGTTAAATCGCGAAAACTATCGCCGGTATAATGAACAAGATCCGGATCGTCATTCGCATTCATCAAACTGATGGCAATCACATGCGTAAGCTGTGATACATAACCGATCATTTCATCATGTTTTTCACAAGATAAAATAGAAATATTCGCAAAATCCAGTTCCTTCGCAAACTGTTTCATAAAAGCAATGGCCGCTTCACTGTTTTTTTCTGTAGGCGTAATGATGAAATTTGCTTGTTGAAACATTTCGTCATTAGCATGTTCCACACCGCTGACTTCTTTTCCAGCCATGGGATGTGATGCGATGAATTCCACATCATCACGCAAGAATGACTGGATGGTTTCCACAATGCGATGTTTCACACCTGCGACATCAGAAATCAGTGTATTTGGCCGCATGTACTCTTGATATGTTTTGATCCAATCCACCATTGCATTAGGATACAAACCAAATAGAATGACGTCAGCTTGTCGAATAAGATCTACATCCATAACGGCGCCATCTTTTATCAAACCGCTTTTTTTAGCATAAGCGATGGTTTTTGGCTGAATATCAATAGCGTATACTTGAAAACCACGCTTGCTTAACGCATAGGCATAACTACCACCCATTAAACCAAGTCCGACAACTAAAAATCGTAAGTTCTTATTGAATGTTGGTTTCATAAGACATCTGATACCTCGATTCCAATGCGGCGCAAATCATCGAAAAATTGCGGATAGGATTTGTTTACAGATTCGGCATGAACGATAAAACTACGGCTTTGACAAAGGGTTGCGGCAACGGACATACTCATCGCAATGCGATGATCGTTATGGGAGTCAAATGCAAGAATTTGATCTTTCACACCGCGGCACTGATCCAAATGTTTGCCAGTTATGGTAATGTCTTGTTCGCAGGATCTTATTTCCACACCTAGCTTACGCAATTCACTTTCCATCGCCAAAATACGATCACTTTCTTTTAGACGCAGTCTGCCGGCATTACGAATATGTGTCTTGCCTTTTGCGAAAGCGCCCAAAACACAAAGAATTGGTCCCAAATCAGGACAATCAGCCAAGTCAATTTCACACCCTGTCACATCGCTTTTATGTATCAGAAAACCATCATGCACATCTTCGATTTCTACATTGGCTTGTTTTAATATGTCGATGATGGCTTGATCTCCTTGACGTGTTGCTTTTGATACGCCGGTGACGGTAAGATCATGGTTGAGCGCAGCCAATACGGCAAAGAATGCAAATTGTGAATAATCGCCTTCTACAGTATAACATCCTGCATGATACGACTGGTTGCCTTTGATATATATAGTATGATCATCACTGAAATCTGTTTCAACACCAAAGTATTCCAACATCTGCATTGTTAAATCGACATACGATTTTGATTCAAACGGTTTTTTGATGGTGATGGTGGAATTGCCTTTACATAAAGGAAGCGCAAATAACAATCCGCTGATGAATTGACTGGAAACATTGCCATCCAGAACATAGTCACCGCTTTGAATGGCGCCTTTGATTGTGATTGACTCTGCAGTATGTATAAAGGTCAGTCCAAGTTCATGAAACAGATCTTCATATACATTCTGCGGACGCTCCATAAGTCTGCCTGCGCCGGTAAAGGTAATGGTTTGTTCACTTAATGAAAAGATAGGCAGGAAAAATCGCAGTGACGATCCGGATTCATTACAGAATATTTCTGTACTTTTTAAATGTTTGAAATCTTTAATGCCGTCGATTTCAATGAAATCATCGTGCAATGTAATTTCTGCGCCCAATGCACGCATGCCTTCAATGGTGGTATCGATATCTTTGGAATAATCAATATTGTCAATCCGACTTTTTCCTTTTGCCAGCGCAGCACAGATGATCGAGCGATGCGCCATGCTTTTGCTTGGCGGAATGTGAACTTGACCACTACATATACCAGGCGTGATCAATTTGTTCATACGATGCCCCTCCCAATGACTTGTGCAATGGTGCGTCCTTTTTCAATGACTTCCGCAAAACGGTTTGGCTTCAGTGACTGTGCGCCATCAGACCATGCACATTCCGGATTTTCATGGACTTCGATGATCAATCCATCGGCGCCGGCAGCGATTGCGGCAAGTGACATCGATTCCACAAGTTTCCAATCACCGGTCGCATGACTTGGATCAATGATGATAGGCAAGTGTGTTTTTTCTTTGATAATGGGAATGACGCTTAAATCCAGCGTGTTTCTTGTATACTTTTCAAAGGTGCGAATCCCTCTTTCGCAGAAGATGACATTTTGATTGCCTTCTGACATGATATATTCCGCTGCCATGATCCATTCTTCAATGGTATTGGCCAAGCCACGTTTTAACAATACAGGCGTTTGGACTTTGCCAACGGCTTTCAACAAATCGAAATTCTGCATGTTTCTAGCGCCAATTTGAATACAATCGACGTATTCTACGAATTCATCTAATTTATCAGTGCTCATGAGTTCCGATACGATGGGAAGACCTGTTTCTTTTCGTGCTTCCACCATTGCCAAGATGCCTTCGGTTCCCATGCCTTGGAATGCATATGGAGAAGTTCTTGGTTTATATGCACCGCCTCGTAACATGCATCCGCCAGCTTCTTTGACAGCTTTTGCGATAGCGACGGTGCTTTCTTTTCCTTCGATGGAACAAGGACCGCCAATGACCACAAGATCTTCTTTACCACCGATTGGAATACCGCCAATGTTTACAATCGTGTCTTCCGGATGAAACAGACGGTTTGCTTTTTTATATGGCGCAGCGACGCGAACAACGCTTTCCACATAAGGATTTGCCTCAATTTGTTTGGGGTCGATGACGGATGTATCTCCTACCAAGCCAAACACGTTGTAGTTTTCGCCAATACTGGAATGAATGCGCAAACCTTTTGCGTCCAATCGGCTCATCAACGCATCGATTTCTTCTTTCGGTGTTTGTTTTTTCATTGTAATAATCATCGTGATTCCTCTTTTCTTTTATTTTGTATCGATAATGTTCCTAATCTTTCTATCATCAAATCCAGAATGCCTAACGCAAGAACGCTGTCGACGACAACGCTTGCACGATGCAAAATGGCAGGGTCGTGACGACCTTGAATTTGTAACGTAACACTTTTCTTCGTCTTCTTATCTACTGTCTCTTGTTCTTTGTATATGGAAGGCGTTGGCTTGATACATGTGTGAATGATCACCGGCATACCGTTTGTAATGCCACCATTGATACCGGCATTGTGATTGGTTTTGGTAGTGATTCCTTGTTCACTCATCATGATTGGATCATTCGCTTCACTTCCATAAAGGAATGCGTTTTGAAATCCCAATCCAAATGATACGCCTTTGACAGCCGGAACGCTGTATAAATAATGGGCGAGCACGCTTTCCACAGAGTCAAAGAATGGTTCTCCGATACCGGTAGGGAGATGGATAATGGCACTTTCCAGTATTCCTCCGACACTATCCCCTTGTTTAGCCGCATTTTCAATTTCTTCACGCATTTGTTTTCCTTTTTCTTCGTTTAAAACAGGAAAATCTTGTGTGCTCATTTGTTTGATTTGTGTTTCTAGTTTTTTTATGTCCTGTGTAAATGCATCATCTTGTATACCGTGACAGTTTTCCATATGGGTGCCAATGAGAATGCCATATGTTTTCAGTATTTGTAAGGCAATGGCACCTGCCGCAACGAGAGGTGCCGTAATGCGTCCGGAGAAATGGCCGCCGCCGCGATAATCTTGAAAGCCAAGATATTTTTCATCCGCTGTATAATCCGCATGAGACGGACGCAGCCTGTTTTTTGTTTTCGTATAGTCTTGTGAGTGCTGCGCCTTGTTTTCAATCAGAATCGTTAAGGGTGTACCGGTGGTTTTGCCTTCAAAATATCCGCTTGTTATATGTACGCTATCATCTTCATGACGCTGTGTGGAAATGCGACCTTTGGCTTTGCGCTTTTCCATTTGTGCTTGTAGATGTTCTATGTCGATGGTGATACCTGGCGGCAGACCATCCATGACGATGCCGATAACATCACCATGACTTTCGCCAAATATCGTACAGCTGATATGATTTCCTATTGTATTTTTCATAAGGTATTCTCCAATAAGTTTCTGATTTCATCAAATGTCATGGATTTGATTTCCGCATGACCAATGGCAGGCACCCATATCGTATCAATGGTATCCTTGTCTGCTTTTTTATCATTGCGCATAATGTCCATCCATTGATCAATGTTTGCCGGCACATGATCGCGAAGTCCCAGCTTTTGATAAATGCTTCGCACTCTGTTTCGTATGTCTTCATCCGCTATAAATGGAAGAATGCCCAAGGCGACGCATTCTCCATGATAGAATTCTTGTAAATGATAGCTTGTTTCTATTGCGTGACCTACGGTATGACCAAAATTTAAAATCTTCCGTAAATTTTGTTCTTTTTCGTCTTGTTCGACCACTGTTTTTTTCACAAACAGCGCTTTGGTAATGATCGTTTCTATATTTGCTTCAA
Organism: Erysipelotrichales bacterium; assembly: GCA_910576345.1. Taxonomy (GTDB): domain Bacteria; phylum Bacillota_I; class Bacilli_A; order Erysipelotrichales; family Erysipelotrichaceae; genus C-19. Next base: position 45,895 of record CAJTIT010000008.1, on the reverse strand, counting down.
TATCTTCCTGTTCGAATAAGTGAAACAATTCTTGATCATAAATCAGTCCTGCTTTTAATGCTTCCACAAGTCCGTTGATATAATGACGTTTGCTCAACGTACAAAGTGTTTCCGGATCAACGAATACCATTTTTGGCTGGTAAAATGCGCCGATGATATTTTTTACTTCATGGAGATTGATGGCGACTTTTCCTCCAATGGAAGAATCGATTTGGGAAAGAGTCGTTGTAGGCACTTGTATAAATGCGATGCCGCGCATATAACAGGAAGCGACAAATCCGGCAAGATCGCCCACCACGCCACCGCCTAAAGCAATGATCAAATCTTTTCTTGAAAATTTGTGTTCGAGCAATGTTTCTAAGATTTCCTGATAGACGGACAGTGATTTTGCGCCTTCACCTTGTTTGACGATATGAACAAAAGCATTTGGACACTGTGCTTGAACGGCTTCAATATAGATGTTAGGCACACCATCATCACTGACAATCAACACGTTACGTTGTAGATCGATATGATCTTTGATTTCATGAAGGCATCCTTTTTTGATGAGGATGTCATAACTATTCTTCCCTAAATCCATGTGTAGTATCATAAATACCTCCATCTCTTTTATAAAAAAAGCACCGAATTGAATTTGCGATGCTTTTGTTTGGTTCCAATTAGAAAGTGAAAATATCCATGCGATCGATGGGTTCTAATCGGAGTAATGCATAATAATAATCAACCATTGGTTTGTGCATGGATATCACCTCTTGAATGGTAATATGATAATACAAAAAGATGGTATTTGCAAGAGTTTACATGAAATTTTTTCATGTGTTGAAAATGGTTGAAAATCGATGGTTGTGGAGGTGCTCTTTCGCCCGTTATTGTATGCCATTCTTTTTTTCTCCAATCTGAATTTTAGAAAATGATAAAATCCAGATGGAGAGGGTGGAGAGCGACAGCCAAAAGCCAGCGTAAAAGTAGGAATGCTTTTCACGCAGGCTTACTCTATATGAAAATATAATCACATATTCGTAAAATGTAATTTCTTTTGCCACAATGCGGAAAAGTAATGCAAAATTCAAAGCAGCACTTAGCGGTTGATAATGTGCATATCAAAGCAGTCAACAACTAACCCAAAAATAAAATTATGGAGGATTAATACTATGGAAAAGACATTGTTTGAATAGATGGGCGGGACATATACAAGGGTTGGCGATTATTATTTGCCTGCGCTCGCCTTACCTGCCGAAAAAGAAAAGCATATCGGCGTATGGGGACAGAGACATGCAAAGTATTTGAAACAAAACCATAAGGTTTTATATATGAACCTCTTTACCAGCGGCAGGCTGAATGAATATCTTGCAAGTGTAGACGCACTGGCAGTAGATATGTTTTTTCGGATGGCAACGAAATATTCCGACAGGCAGGGCGTGACAGAACAGTTGAAATCCGAAAACCAATCCTTATGGATTCAAAAGATGAATAACATTTTGGCGTGTGTAAGGGAAGTTGTTGAAAATGATATAATTTATTCATAGGTGAATGACAGCGTTTCCGTAATAAGCGGCAGTCCCATTCAAACCTGAGCAAAGACAGTTTGAGAATTGAAAAATCCCATGTTTTCATGTATAATTGGAAAAAGAAGTTAGACTGGAAAATCGAAATTTACAGGAGGAACGAAATGAAAGAAATATTGGAATTTAAGCACAAAAAAATGTGGTTTATGGTTGATTCTTATTGGAATTGTACTAATAGTAGCTGTCATTTGTGGCGGTGAATTTTTTGTTAATCCGTTTGTGTTTCTGATAGGTTATTATGTCTGCTTTTTTGGAGTCAATGTAAACAAAAAAGTGAGAGAAAAACTTTCTCAAGGAGATATTTCTAAAAAGCAGATAAAGATGATTTATTTTTCGATTGCTACGTTGTTCATATTAATGTTTTGTATTGCTGGCCCGTTTATCCCCGGATGGCATTGGAGGTGGATATGGCTTGGTGTACTGATGGCAACATCAATACATTTCTTTTGTACATGGTTGGAGTATGGTAGTGTTGGGGATTGTATGTATGGTTATCGTAACAATGGGCTATATTTTTCCGGGTATACCAGTTTCAGTTATTTGCATTGCAGATGCGATGGTTAAACTGATATGCGGAATATATTTGTTATATATTGCAAAACCATCAAAATACATTCCTAATATGATAAAATAGCGAATGTACAAAGAAACAACTTCCAGTTTGACATACTGGAAGATCAAGATTTGAAATGAGTAACAGACATGGAATTTCCTTTTTATGATTCACCCGATACTGCTACGATTATCTGTTGTCATATATTGAAGCGTCAGGCACTTATTCTATATGTATCACATGATGAAGATGAAGGAATGTGTTAATTTCTATACGGAGAAACACACGAAACAGATGAAGCAAAGTTCGTATCTTTAAAATGGGTTTTTAATTTGGATAACTCTGTTAGTACCTTAAAGGATATGCCTTGCGGTTACTTTGCAGTAAGGTAAACTCAAGATGACGATTGGATTATCAGAAAGCGATAACTTCCGGTTTGGCGGGAAGATGTAGGAAGCGAAAAACCGGGATTTGCGGAAGGTATTTACTATGAAAAAAGCAGATATAAAAGCAGTTGTTGAAAATAGGTTCCGTGAACTTGGTGCAAAGCAATTAGAATTATATCCGTCAGGTATTTGTTGGACAATGAACGGAAAATTTTTTAAAGTATCTACATTAACAGACTTTTGGGTATTAGAGTGGACTGATAATCATTCTTATGCTTCAAATTACTGTTTTGAAGATATTGACCCAATGCCATATGATATATCTGAGCAAGAAATAATCTGGCAGGTAGATAAACTATTATTGTAAATTGGGATTTAAGAGGTGATTAGGTGATGGAAGATAATATCTATATCAAAATAAAAGCAGTATTAAAGCATAAGCCAAAGGAATTTCAGTATTAGACGAATCGAAATATTTTGGAGGATTGAAATACAGAATGAAAAAATATCAATGTCCTTGTTGTGGATATTTTACCTATAATGTTCCAGCGAACGAAGATTGTGGGTATATTTGCCCCGTCTGCTTTTGGGAGAATGACCCGTTCATTACTTCTGATAGCGAACCAAGTGACTCTAATCATGGAATAACTCTAAAAGAGGCAAAATTTAATTTCCTACAATTTGGTGCTTGTGAAAAAGAAATGTTATGTCATGTTCGCCCACCAAGAAATAATGAAAAGGAAATCTCATAGCGACAACTTCCAGTTTGTTGGGAAAGTTCAGAAAGTACAAAATCGGTATTGGTGAAATAAAAAATGAACAATAAACAAAGAAAAAAATTGAAAATTTTGAAGTACACAAATGAAGATAATATCAAGAAAATCCAGTGGAAAAACAATATCCTTTTGCAAGAATGCCTGAATAATTTGGAAACGTATCAGATTATAAGCGATGACGCTATAATCAGACAAATCGTAAAAATTGCAAGTGGAATTGAAATAAAAAGAAGGTTTCATTCAGATATACCAATGATTGAAAAAAATCATGACTATTATATCGTTTGGGACAATGAACGAGTACATTATCAAATGTAAAGGGAATGATATTATTGAAAATTGGGATGATGTACTTGCTGTAGCATTTGATACCTGTTTTGTTGATTGCGAATCTGAACAAGGTTTTCTTATCAGAGAGTGAAATTCCCATTTGTCGAGCAGAACAACATATCATCACAGAGCCAGACGCATAAGAAATTTTTGTTTTAATACAGAACGGACAGGAAATATCATACGTGCTTGTGCAAGGGGGATTGTAGAAGGGTAAGTTATTTTTGCATAAATCCAATGCAGCGTTTAACATTTCAACGGAGCGTTTCTTGTAATATGGTATTTCTCTTGATATTATTAAGGATATTATAAAATCGGAAAGGAGGTAAAAATAGTGAACGCTCAAAAGACAGGCAGTCTGATTGCCGCTATCAGGAAAGAACAAAATCGCACGCAACAGGATTTAGCGAATGAATTGGGAGTATCAAGTGCAACCGTTTCAAAATGGGAACGGGGTATCGGATTTCCGGATGTATCTCTTATTGAACCATTAGCTGCATCCCTGGGGATTTCCATAGCAGAATTATTCAAGGGCGAAAGAACAGAAAACAACGTTGATAACGAATATGAAAGTCTGTTGTCAGATGTTGTAAAAGTATCAGCAAATGAAATAACCAAGAAGAAAAAAATAACGAATTGGATGATTGCCATTACTGTTGCTGTTCTTTATTTGATGATTTCTGTAATATCACACAAGTGGGAAATAACCTGGGTGGTCTGGATTGTATATTGTTTTTATCGGATTTTTACTGAATATATCTATAAAAAATATTAGTAATCTACGGAAACGTAAGAAACGGAGGAAAAAATGGTCGATTATTCACAATTTGAAGCAAGTGTAAAATCTGGCATCCATGCAGATGTGGGCCGGATACGGCAAAAGGATGAAATAATAAAAGCCGTCGTAAAAAAGCGGAGAAGCTCCGCGATAATCTGCGTGTGCTTCCTATGTATGTCAGGAATTTCTTTGTTTAAAAGCTGGATTCCTGCTGTTATCTGTTTCCTTCTTGCATTGTTTTTCCTATGGCGGGCTGTCGGAAAATTTTCTGACGAGTATTTACGGGAAATGTACGAGGAGGGGCTTTTGGTTCCCGGCATGATCGTGAAAACGGAACCCCTTACTATCATGGCAATCGCAAACATGACCGCGCGGGATGGCGCGGCAACCGTAAATGGGTGCTACTGTCTGGAGGTGAAAGAGCTTGACGGGGCGCAAAAGATTCTATTTGAAAAAATCCCCTGCTCCTGTTTTTTCTGCTATGAGGGCGGCGATTACCATTCTTCCTTCCAGCCCCATCCCCTCTATTGGGGAACGGCTGATCAGCAGTCTGTTCAAGAAGCGTTAAGACAGGTGGAGGAGGACAACAAAGAAAATACAAAAGATGAATGGGAAGTGCTCAAGGAGGTTGCGCGAAAGTTCCCTGATTTGAGAAACGGGAACTTGATTTTACTGGATGAAAATTACGTTCCCTTCGGGAAAAAGAACTACATGGACAGCAACTATGAGCCCCTCAACGAGGAAGCTGCCCCCAAGTAATATGTTCCATTTAGGGAAACGCTGATGAAAGCGTTTCCCTCGTTGCAAATGCGGTATTTATAAGTGAGAAAAGAGTTCCTGATACGAGTTTTGGGAGGTAATTTTTATGTTTTTTTAAATAATATTAATCTTGTTGATTGCCATTGTATTCAGAAAACAGAAAATGGCAGAAACAGGACAACAGAAATCTGATGAAATAGAGTATTTGTCTAAAAATAAAAAAGAACTCATCCTCGGCTTATCGTGGTATATATTCTATTTTATGCTGTCTTACATAAGCTGTGCCTATCAGGTCGATATAATAAGCGAATTATCAAACTGGCTGTTTCTGGTTTTCTTTCCACTCCTGATTATTGCTGTTTTCAGAAAAGAGAAAGTGATACAAACCCTGAAAGAAACAGGCTTAAAACATTTTGACAGAAAAACTGTACTAAGGATACTGTTGATTTGTGCTGTATAACAAGGTGTTATTATCCTTGTCTTTGATTTAGGGGAATTTTATTTTAATATAACGAATATTCTCCAAATATTAATAAAACTTCCAGTATTTTTTTACCTGATGATACTTACAGCAGCGTTTACGGAAGAAGTTTTCTTCAGGGGCATTCTGCAAAGAACTATGATGGATTCACTGAAAAAGCCGTACCTTGCCATACTACAGTGACAAATCCAGCGGTCACAGCCATGTCAAAGTGGACATTTACTTTACAGCGGTGGGCATGATAGATATTCCCACCGAAAAAGAAATCCTTGCCACGATGGAAGAAATACAGAACAACCCGTAGGACTTCAAATTTGTGGCGTAACAAACGGATACGGCGCAGCCCTTTAAAGGAAGCTGCACCGCATCCTACATAAAAGTATCCTTATCTGGCGACAGCAAAGGTTCTGTGCCCTTTTCGGTTATATATGATATTAATTCTGTTAAGTGAAGATTCTACTTTTGGCTTCATGGTGAGAAGTAGCGTTGCATAAGCAGGTGATAGTTAAATATTTGCTCAATGTCATGCAAAATTCCATTTTCTTCGCATTTTCGGTGAAAAAACCGCATGAAATTTTTGTTGTTGCCGCTTTCTGTTATATACTGATTACCGTATGTACGAATATATTTTTCTTTCGATTCCGGAAATAAGCGGTCTAACCATTCATAGAAATACTCTCGATTTCCTTTTGGAAGAGTCAACTCCATTCCAAAGCAAATAACGCCATAAACCTTTGTCTTGATACACGTATCCCAAAGACCGTATACCCTATTGATTTTTACCATAATGGTTTTGGTAGTACCAACGCCCCATCTGCTGAAGTATATGAAGAAATATACCAAGAACGCAGAAACCAGAAACATTCAGACAAAGAAAAAAGGCATAGCCACAAAGACTATACCATAATTTGATGCAAGGTTCCCTTTTTACCTTTCACTTCCTTATGTGGAAGGGTACCAAGTGCCGGTTCTTTCTCTTGTGAAAACTATGTTTTTATGGCTGGATGTTTTTTCCATCCACGACTGCTTGAATGTTTGTGAGTGCGTTATCCACAGATGTAAGGTCCGGATACATGACATAAGCGTTGAAACCGTTTGCCGGCGTCCAGTCTGTTCCTCCGGATCCAATTACATTTTGTTGGGAAATGTTCCAATCTCCGCCTTCTTCCAGTTGTCGCTTGATGATGGACAAGATTTCTTCTTCACTCATATTTGTTTGGAAATTATTGCCGACGGCGCTCATAATGCCGGAATAACCGGTGATGATCGCCGGAGAAATTGCTTTCTGTACAATGGCTTCCAATACGATCATTTGATTTCTTCCGCGTTGTACATCGCCTTCCGCATACGCATGTCGCTCTCTGGCAAATTTTAACGCTGTATTTCCGTATACATGAATGTTTCCACCCGGAATGAGTTCACCATCCACACCGGAATAGAATGCGAATTGATTATAAATATCAATACCGCCAATCGCATCGACAATGCTTTCCAAAGAAGAGAAATTCACACGCACATAGTAATTGATCTTCAATCCGGTAAATTGTTCCATACTTTCTACCGTACATCCGATACCAAAAATACCGCTGTGTGTCAGTTTGTCTTTCTGGTTGCCTTGACATGTCTGCGCAATGTAATAATCACGTGGAATGCTTGTCAACAATATTTGATGCGTGGTTGGATTAATGGAAGCAATCATATTCACATCCGAGCGTGAATTGGTCGCAATGGGTCCGTAAGTGTCAATGCCGCTGATGTATACATGATATGGCGTGCTGTTTACATCCACTTTATTTCCGATCTTTTTCACTTCTTTTTCAATCTTTACGGTATGAATGATTTTTGTGTCTTTTTCAAAGGAAGGATATTTTTCATCCAATAAACTACGATAAGATTCATTCAAAATCATCGCATCTGCTTCTTTTTCCATCAAAGCTTTTGCCTGATCGTTTGTGTTTGCATACGATTTTGTTATTACTTCACTGTTTAATTCTTTGTTGATTTCTTTGATTGCTGTTTTGGTATGTTCTTGATCGATCTTATCCGGAATTGCGAATACACCGTCTTTTACATCATCTAATTTTTCCGCTTTATTTTCTTTTAAAACCACAACGGAGATAATTTCATATTCTTTATCGCCAGGTTTGATCGTGATTTTTGTGATTGCTTCATCTGCCTGTAAAATAAAGACGCAGCCAACACAAAGAACAACACTGATGATCACTATCATCAATTTTCCCAATATTCGATTAAACATATTGATTTTTTTGCTGAACTGTACCCAGACAAGACCGCAGCCGATCAGAATCAAAACAAGATCGATTGGTAATAAATACTTGAATGGCACCACATTGAAATCCCAAATCAAATACATGAACCACAACATGACCAAAAACATGATCGATACAAAATATATGCGAATATCTTTCCACATGTTTTTACCAAAATGGAACGGCTTGTTTTTATTAGGCTTTTTGTTCCTTTTTTGATTTTTTACTACTAATTGATTTTCTTTCATATTCATCTTCTCCCGATTGATCTCAATCATTCTGCGATGTTCTTCATTGATTGCCGCATGATTTTCTTCACGGAAAACCTCTCGCTGTTTTAAAACGGAAGGTTTCACATGTCTATTTTCTTGTTCCATATCATACTCCCAGGCATTTTAAACACATAACGCTTACATTATACTCGTATGCCTTTCTGATTTCAAATTTATTTCTGTTGACTTTTTCTACGCTGTAATATATTACTTCGCTTGTTTTGACTTAAACGCATATAACAAATCTGCCAACATTCCTTTTGTGGATACGATTTTACGATAGGTGGTTATATGTGTGATCAAATAAAACCAGTTCCGCTTTTTTTTATTATGCAACAATTCAAAACGTTTCTCATAAAATCTGCATAATTGTTTTTGTTGTTTCGTTTGTAATGGATGCATATCTTGTTGGTATGCACCACATCCTTCAATGAATTGCAACATTGTTCGGGCATTTTTTTCTCTTGTATCATTGAATACGTGATTGCTTTTTTGTAAGGCGTCATTGCCTGTTGTGTTATGTTCGTGAAGACGATATTTGACAAGAGGTATTGGTAAATAGTACAAGGTGCCTTGTAATGCCGCAATCAAATTGAGTTCCCAATCATGTGGCGCTTCAAAACAGCTTTTTTTCAAATAATGTTCGCATATATTTTTTGTAAAAGCCATCGTACATCCCATGGAAATATTGTGATAGAAGATTTCATTCAAATCTATCACGCCTTTGTGTGTGTTTGTTTCACAATATATCGCTCGATCAAAAGCGTCGATGTATTGTGCCGATGTATTGATGCAGGTGATTTCCGGATGCTTTTGAAATAGCGACATCATTGTTTCTATTTTATTGTGTTCCCAAATATCATCTTGGTCGCATAGGAAGATATAATCACCGCTTGTATGCGACAAAGCGGTTTTGAAGTTTTGAATATAACCGACACGTTTTGTTTGTTTCAGCACTTTCACGTTTATGTTTGTGCATGTTTCATATTGCTTGGCGATCGTGAACGTCTCATCGTCGGAAACATCGTCGACGATGATGATTTCATTGGGAAGCCGTGTTTGATTGATCAAAGATTCCATTTGTTTGGTAAGGAAGGGTGCACCTTGATATACGGCCATTGCGACACTGATTGTTTTGTCCATGGCTTTCACTCCTTATTTACTTTATATCCGCCTAAAAAATAAAGAAGATAGAATAAAAAAGTCTCTCTTTTTTTTTGTCGGTAGACTTTCGCATGCATCAAATAGCGAAATCGTAGGAAACAGTTTTTCTGTGATCCCAAAAGTTTTTTTAGTTCCTGTCTTTGCGCTGTCGTTAACTTCTCATAAAACGTATCGTAAAACAGTTGATTCTGTACGGTGATTTCTTTTGCCTTTGCATGATACACCCGACGCAGACGTTCGATCAGCCATCCAAATGCGCCGTGTCCATAACCGATTTCATTGTTTCCGTGTTGACGATAATACGTATGATAGGTGTTGTCAAAGACCACGTTGCCAAACGTAATGCCTAATAGTGCCAGCCAGAAATCATGTACAACGACTTTGCTTGTATCCACCGGATGCGCTTGTATGAAATCTAACATTGCTTGATTGAATACTTGTGCATGACCGGGCATTAAATTTTGTATCAATACATTATAGAAAGTCAGTCCTCTTCGATTGATCTGCGTCGTTGAGATGCCGTTTAACTGATCGTCGACCAGTAAAGAACAGGATGCATATAATGCAGGTTTGGTCGAATCCAAGTCTTTCAACTTAGCGATGGCACAAGAAAGTTTGTCCTCCATCCACACATCATCTTGATCACTGAACGCATAAAAGTCGTATCCTTTTGCGTCTTTTAATAAAGCAAAAAAACTATTCACAACTCCAATGTTGTCTCCATAAATAACTCTGATTTGGGGATATGTATGTGCATATTCATTTAAAATGGACCTTGTTTGATCATTGGAGCCATCATCTCTGATCAAAATATCGGCTGGTTCGCTTTGATGCAAGATGCTTTCCAGCTGTTCTTTCAGATAACGTTCTCCTTGATACGTAGACATCAATACCAAGATTCGATTCATCCTATACCTGCTTTCTTTGTAGTATTAGTTTACCACAAATTCTTCATTCACTCAATTTCTACCAAAATCATACGGGTTTCAATATCTTCTTCTTAAAGAAATTTGTTAAAAAAACAGCTTTATCACTGCTTTTTCATTGAAGAATGGATTCTTTTTTTTCCTGTTTGTTTTCCTCGTTTTGTTCTGGTTCTTTTGATTCACTACTGTTTGGTGTTGTAGTTTCATTGTTTTGATCGTCTTCTGTGATCTCTTTGAATTTTATTTCTATATTATAATCTTCTTTGATTTCCGGGATCATATTAAAATATTTTCGTATGGTTGATTGTGTTTTTGTGGCAGCTTCACTTAATAAACCATTTTCGATTGCTTCATCAGCGACACGCTCTTTCTGTTCTGTCGCAAAGTATGTATAATCTTCCACACTGATCGGATTAAAAATATTCTTTGTTTCATCATAAACTTCAATACTGTTTTCATCGATGATATTGCTTAATATTTCTACCGGTGGCAATAAAACGGTGATATTTTTTCCCTGCACTTCTACTTCTGCCTGATCCATACGCACACCCGCTTTTAATTCCCCTGCATACGTTAAAAGAAAGCTTTTCTTAGTCAACGGAATGTTCCAGCCGTTGAAGGTTAGTGAATTCTCAAATTTACCGACTTTGGTGTAATTATACTCCATAACTGCCAGTTCACTGACTTCTTGAAGCTGTTGGGTCAACGCGGTTGATGTTACAACCGGATCGGCATTTCTTCCTGCATACATAACGCCCGCAGTAAAAATAACGGCGATGGTGATTACGATCGCAACAATTCCACCTATGGCTTTTTTTACTTTTCCTAAAGTATCCAGAACTTTCATACGCTGCCTCCCTTGCTTAGTTAGTAAAATTATACCATATATTATGAAAAAATAAATCCTACAACCGACGGATGTAGGACGGATTTTGCGGTCATTCAAAATAAAAAAAGAATGTGGGGGTAACAGACAATGGCAAAGACGATTTTTGAGGAACTGGGCGGCAAATACGAAAGGCAAGGTGACTATTTAATTCCATGTATAGCTTTACCCGCCGAAGAAGAACAGCCAATAGGCACATGGGGACAGCGGCATCTGGACTATCTGAAGCAGTACCGCAGGGTTACATACACCAACCTTCTCACAAGCGGCAGGCTGAATACATACCTTGCCGAAATCGACAGGCAGGCACAGGAACGCTTTGAAAGGCTCATAGAGGATATGAAACAGGAACAGGGCATAACGGAACGCTTAAAGGAAGAAAATGGCTTAGAATGGACAGGACGGCTCAATAACATAAGGGCTTGTGCGAGGGAGATTGTAGAGAGGGAAATCATATACACATAGGTAACACATAACAAGCCCAAATTGGAGGGTAAGGTCAAATAACCTTACCCTTTTTATCTTTGCCTTATAACCGTTGGGGATAAAGGCGATATAGTAGAGAAAAGCGTTACCTATTATTTTCGGATGGTAATTTTGTATACAAAAAATTTGTAAACTTATATCCAGAGGGATTGACAAAACGCTGGATAAAGCTATAATATAATTATATTTATATAAATATGATTATGGAAATTAGAGGTGGTAATATGGCAAGGAAAACGCAGATTTCAAAGGAAGTCATTTTGGAAGCAGCATTGAAAATGCTTATTCGTGATGGGTATTCAGCTATCAATATCAAGACATTATCAAAAGAAATTGGTTGCTCTACACAACCCTTAGTATGGCATTTCGGAAATATGGAGGGTCTTCGCAAGGCATTAGCTGAATATGCCTTGAATTATGCCAATGAAAAAATGCGGTCACGCGTAAATGGAATAGAAGCATTTGCAAATGTCGGAATGTCCTATATTAAAATAGCTTTCGAGCAGCCTCGGTTATTTAGTTACCTTTATATGAGTGGCGACAGTGGTTTTAGTGCAGGAAATTTAGATGTGTTTACTACTGCAGATGAGAACAGTTTAATGATAGAGCAAATTGCTTCACAACTAAAAATCCCAACAGAAAAAGTAAGCGTATTTTATAGGGATATGATGATTTATACACATGGACTTGCTTCATTTATTGCTTCTGGAATTGTAACATCTTCAAAAGAGGAAGTAGCAGCGATGGTCAAGCAAACCGCCAGTGCTTTTTTATCACAGGCAAATAAAGATGAACAAGGGAGAAATATATGAAAACAGATAAATTTAATTTTCATCAAATTGAAACCAAAAGAATTTTTGTTTATTTAGCAATCGTTTTTGGTGTGTATTATGGCTTGTGGCTAATTGCGATTCTTTTATCTGATAGTGCGGGTAATGTTATTTATTCTTTTTTGGGCTTTCCCATTATTTTTATGGGAACGCCGGCTTTATCAGTATTTTTCACAAGGAAAATCACAGGCGATAAGTCTTCCATAGCATATGACCCCAGAGTGTGGAAAAACAAAAAATTTGCCCTGGTTGCTATGTTTGTGCCTGCTGTTTTAGTTTTTGTGGGAGCTGTTTCATTCTATTTAATATTCCCAAATGATTTAGATTATAGCGGAAATTACATAATCCAGACTTTTGGTAGTTTTGGTGCTCCATCGGAAATTAACTTTACAGTACCGTCTTTGTTAATCATGGGAATGGTAGTTTGTATTATTTCAGCATTTTGTGTTCCATCGTGGTTTATTGCATTAGGCGAGGATATAGGGTGGCAGGGATATTTATTGCCGCTTCTTTGCAAAAAAATGACTACAAGACAGGCAGTGTTATTAATCGGGGCATTATGGGGGATGGCTCATGCACCGCTTATATATTCTGGAATGAATTATGGCTTGAATTATGTAGGCGCACCATACAGTGGTATTGCTATGATGATATTATTCTGCATGACAATTGGCATATATATGTCTTTTGTAACATTAAAAACTAATAACTGTATGTATGCGTCCATAATTCATGGAGCAGTAAATATTATTGGGGAAACACCGATTTTTATATCACTGTCCACGCAAAGCGTTCTGCTCGGTCCAAACCCATCTGGCATTATTGGTATGAGTGTGCTGTTGATAGGTGCAATTCTACTTTTATTTAAGCTGCCTAGTCATAAGATGAATAGTTGAGGTGATTTTATGTGTAAGACAGAATGGATACTATGTCCTGTCTGTGGCAGTAAAACCCGTGACAGAATTAGAGAAGATACGATTTTGAAGAATTATCCCCTCTACTGCCCGAAATGTAAACAGGAAACATTGATTAAAGCAGAAAATTTACAAATAGCAGTCATCACAGAGCCAGACACATAGATGCGGAGCCGATGAACTTGTGAAATAAAATCATAGTTTGTCGGCTCTATTTTATTTCATACGGTTTTAAAGCAAACGCCCACCATATAAAAAAACGGTGTTTTGGTGGGCGGTATTGCTATGCCCGAAAAGACTTAACAGACACTCTCCAGACCTGTTTTAAAGTTTGGAGGGATTTTTATGTCCTTTTTTCGGGCAGTAATTTATCTGCTCATGCAACGCAGAATTGACTTATACATAGCATATCGGGGATTGGCAAGAAGCCAGTTAAAAAAATCCCTGCCCATGCAACGCTACTTCTCACCATGAAACCAGAAGTAGAATCTCTGCTTAACAGAATATGTATCTCCTATAACCGTAGAGGTCACAGAACCTTTGCGGTTTTTCTTTTGTCGTTTTTTATCGGAATGTGCCGCAGGGCTGTTTCTGGTATTCATTGCCGCTCCCCGCCCTCTCCATCTGGATTTTAGCATTTCAAAAATTCAGATGGGAGGTACTTACGGTGAAGTATGCACCAAGAAAAGTATATATCAAAGAAAACAATGTCTATGTGGAATTATCCTATACGGACTTCTGCCGCCGCAGGCAAGCCGAAGAAGATTATCGCCATAATGACCGGTGGATTCCAAGCCGGAGATATGACGAGAGGAGCGAAACTGTTTGATGTTATGTAAAAGAAGATCAAAGCCATCATGATTATTATCAAAGAAGAAGGGATCCAAAAGGCACTCACCATCGGAGTTAATCACAGAGCAGCAATGATTGAATTTACCGACATCAATACCAATAAAGAACATAGAGACACGACTTTTCTAACATGTGAAGTGAGCTCCACAAACAAGAAACCAAAGATCCTAGTGAGAAATACAAGTTCTAAAGACTTATCCAACTTATCACAATTACGGTTAAGTGTTGTGGTAATAGACTTTCTTAGGTAGTCAAGCTACAAGGGGATGATAAAGTACACATTCACTTTTCTATTCTAACAAAATCAGCTAGAAAGAGATATATGTAATTTGACTCATTGGATAAGTCAATTACATTATACTAGGGGATGGGTTGAATGGGTATTTTAAGAACCGCCTTGTACTGTAGGCTGTCAAAAGATGACATGGCGCAGGGGGACAGCGAGAGCATAAAAACGCAAAAAGCGATGCTGGCACAGTATGCAAGGGAGCATGGGTTTTTAGTCGTTGAAACCTATGTGGATGACGGTTGGAGCGGCTTGAATTTCGACAGGCCAGATTTTAACCGTATGCTGGATGACATTGATGCGGGGAAGATTGACGTGGTAATCACAAAGGACTTGTCACGTCTGGGGCGTGACCATTTAAAGGTCGGGCATTTCACGGAGATTTATTTCCCAATGAAAAACATGAGGTACATCGCCGTCAATGACTGCGTGGACACCGCCAACAAAAACAACGACATTGCCGCACTGAAGAACGTGATGAATGAATTTTACAGCAGGGACAATTCACGGAAAATCCGTTCTTCCATTCGGGCGAGGGCGAAAGCGGGGCTTTACCGCTGCTCCTATGCGCCGTTCGGATACCGCAAATCGTCTGACAACCATAATAAGCTGGTAGTCGATGGAGAGACGGCATGGATTGTAAGACGGATTTTTGAGCTTGCAAATGCGGGCATGGGGGCGCACAAGATAGCAAGTATTTTTCGGGATGAAAAAGTGCCCTGCCCCTCATGGTGGCAGCATACCCGTGGGGAGAAGCATTACCCCGAACGGTTCAAAAACCCCCAGAACCAGTATGAATGGTCGCACACCATCATACGAAACATGATAGGAAACCCCGTGTATCTCGGTCATTCCGTGATGTGCAAGACGGAAGCCATTTTTAAACTCGGCAAATATAAGAAGCTGCCAGAGGAAGAATGGATACGGACAGACAATACCCACGAGCCATTGGTTTCGCAGGAAATCTTTGACGGGGCGAACGCAAAAATCCTGAGCAGGAAGCGTGACACGACAAATAATTTTGTGTCGGTTTTCTCTGGGCTTGTGAAGTGCGGCGCTTGCGGGAAAGCCCTTGCCCTGCGGTACTGGGGCAGGGACAGGCACCGTATCTATGTCTGCACCACCTACGCCCACAACACAAAAGCCTGCACAGACCACCGTATTTACTACGAGGATTTATACAATGCCGTGCTTGCCGATATTCAGCACCATGCCCGCCTTGCCTTTGAAGACAGGGAAAAAGCGGTGGCTCTGGCGGTGAAGATGAATGCCAGAGCGGATGGGAACAGGGGTAAAAACAATGAAACGAAACTGAAACAGGCGAGGAATGATGAAGTGACTAGATTGTTTGACCGTCTGTATGAAGATTCCCTTGCAGGGCGTATTTCCAATGAAAATTTCACCCGATTGATTGATAAGTACCAGACCGAACAGGGGAAACTATTGGGGCAGATAGCAACGCTTGAAGATGCGTTGCAGGAAGTTAAGGACAGCAAGAATAATGCAGTGCAGTGGGCAGAACTGATGGCAGGGTATGTGGGGATAACGGAACTGACCGCCGAGAACCTTAATCTTTTAGTAGAGCGGATTGAGGTGTCTGACCGAACGGAAACAGAGGACGGGATGCAGCAGACCGTCAAAATCTGTTACCGCTTCGGCGGTTACATAGGGGAGCAGACTGTCAAGACGAAGATGACTCGGAAGCCCCGCAAAAAAAGGGACTGCCCGCGAAAAACAGTGATGGCAAAATAAAATATGATAGCGGAGGTACACATAATGGAGAAAACAATCTTTGAAAAAATTTGCGGCGAATTTGAACGACAGGGGGATTACTTTATCCCCTGCCTTGCCTTACCGCCCGAAAAAGAACAGCCGATTGGCTTATTCGGGCGGCAGCATCTGGACTACCTAAAGCAGTACTGTAAGGTTATATACACAAATCTTCTCACAAGCGGCAGGCTCAACGCTTACCTTGCCGATATTGACAGGCAGGCGCAGGAACGTTTTGAAAGGCTCATAGAGGGCATGAAACAGGCACAGGGCATAACGGAACAGCTAAAGGAAGAAAACGCCTTAGAATGGACAGGACGGCTAGGTAACATAAGGGCTTGTGCGAGGGAGATTGTAAACGAGGAAATCATTTATACATAATAGGTTGGCGGCTGAAATGCCGCCTGTCTAAATTTCCAACAGATAAATTTGTACTTATATATTGACATGGAGCGTACACCATAGTTTATTTTTATTTGAGGAGGTGTCCATATGAACTATACAACAAATGAGGTAGCGCAAAAACTAGGGATTACGAAAGACACATTATTTTATTATGAGAGGGAAGGTCTGTTACCCCAAATTGAACGGGATGAAATGAACAGACGGATTTATTCTGAATCGGATATTGAATGGATATTTTTAATCCGTTGTTTACGGGATACAGATATGCCGATGTGCAAAATAAAACAATATATTTCTCTACTTAAACATGGTGGGGAAAACTCTATACCAGAGCGAAAAAATATTTTAGTTGAGCATGAAGCTTTTATTATAGGGAAGATAAAGGCATACCAAGATTTATTATTGCTGATAAAAAAGAAGATTGAATTTTATGACGAAGTTTTAAATGATAAAAATACTGAATCTCAAAAGTGTATGGATTATCTCATGGAATGGGAACATTTCAAAGAACTTCTCGGAGGGATTGCATATGAAAAATAATAAAATAGCTTTGATAACAGGCTGTACAAGCGGAATAGGAAAGGCTCTGTCTGTCAAATTTGCACAGCAAGGTTACAACTTGATTTTGGTAGCAAAAAATAAGGATAAATTGAAAGAATTATCAAATCATCTGTCGCAGACTTTCCGCATAAAATCAGTTTTCATTGTTTATGGACTAGAAAAGCCAGAAGCCGCTGAATATGTATTCCGTAGAGTGCAGGAATTGGATTTGAAAATTGATGTGCTTGTTAATAATGCGGGTTTTAATGAGTTTGGAAGTTTTATTAAAACAAGCAGGGAAAAAGAGCATGATATGATGTACTTACATATGTTTTTTGTGACAGATATGATGAAATTGTTTCTGCCATTAATGTTGGGTAACAAGCAGGGACAGATTTTAAATGTAGGCTCAACAGGCTCTTACATATCATGTCCCTATGATGCTGTTTATGCAGCAACGAAATCATATATTTTGTCTGCATCAAAAGGAATTAATGCAGAACTCAAAGGCACTGGCGTAACAATTACAACTTTATGCCCAGGCTCTACAAAAACAGAATTTGCCACTAAAGCAAGCATGGAAGATACTTTATTATTTAAGTTATTTGTTATGTCGCCAGAACGGGTTGCTGATATAGCTTATAAAGCTGTTATGAAAAGAAAAACGATAGTCGTGGCAGGAATTTACAATAAGACTCGTTATGTCATCTTACATCCTACCAAATAGATTCGTTGATTATATTAGTAAGATGATGTTAGGAAAACAACGTCAAGTAGGTTAAATGAAAGACAAGATTCAGCAGAAAATTCACTCTTGCATATTAAGGGTGGAATAATTGCCTTCTTCCCGTGGTGGCTTTCCATAGAAAAACATATATAATGTTATTTTAGAGGTGATATATATGAATTTAGAAGAAAAATTACAAATGCTAAGGAAGAAGAATGGTTATTCCCAAGAGCAACTGGCAGATAAGATTGGGATAGCAAGGCAGACTGTAAGCAAATGGGAAAACGGACAGGCAATTCCAGAATTGAATGGCTTGATATTATTAAGCGAATTATATGGCGTAACCATTGACAGAATAGTGAAAGATGATGATGAGTGCAACATTTTATTATGCAAGAGTGCGGACATTGACCTCAATAAAGTTGTTTCCTTTTTGGTTTCGGCAAAAAAGAATACATATCCAGTCAATGAAAATAAAGTACAATCTTCCAGAATGAAATCCAGTGATTTTTGTTATGCAGAAAATGAGTATAAATATTATGATACATATTTAGGTGGCGAAAAATTTACTGGTGAAGAAGCGGTATGGTACTATGATAATCCTATTTGGTGCATGAATTATACTGGTCGGGTTATAGGGGATAATTTTAACAATGGTTTTTTGAAAGAAGTTTTGTTGCAGGTTACGGAAAGATTTCCTTATCGGGGACCACAAATGTATACAAAAGGCGATTACCATTATCATTGTAAAGTAGATGGTGAATTTGTTTGGTTTCAAGGGTACGAAGATATTTTTTATTTGGATGAAAAAATTTATGAATGTTATTTTCATGGAGGTGTAATTCAATAGATGGATATTATAGAGCAAACAATAAATACGAGAGATTATCTGACGAAATCAAATTTGCCAGCAAGTGATTATGTGATAAATCCCTATGTCGGCTGTACCCATGCTTGTAAATACTGCTATGCAAGATTTATGAAAAGATTTACAGGGCATAAGGAAGAATGGGGGAAATTTATAGACATTAAGCAGTGTGAAAAGCCTATTAACCTAAAGAGATTAAAGGGAAAATCTGTTTTTATGTCGTCTGTAACAGACTGTTATAATTCTTATGAGGAGAAATACGGCATCACAAGAAAGATATTAGAACAGCTTGTGAATGCAGATTGCCAACTTACAATTTCAACAAAATCAACGCTTATTTTACGGGATATAGAATTATTGAAAAGGCTGTCCAATCTCAAAGTGGCATTTTCAATCAACACTTTAGATGACAATTTTAGGGCGGATATGGATAAAGGCAGTTCCATAAAGGACAGGCTTCATGCGATAGAGAAATTACATAATGTGGGTATCCATACGGTTTTGTTTATGTCTCCTATTTTTCCGTATATCACAGAATGGAAAGACATCATTGATGGTACGAAAGAGAATGTATGTGAATATTGGTTTGAGAATCTGAATCTTAGAGGGGCATACAAAAGCAGTATCCTCTCTTATATCAATACACGCTATCCAGACTTAAAAGAAAAATATGAAGCAATTTATTTAAATAAAGATAGTGCATATTGGAATACGTTGGCTGATTTGCTCAACACGTATTGTGATGAACTGGGATTAAATTATGTCAATTACTTTTACCATGAAAAACTTGTTAAGGAAAAATTAAATAATCAATAGATAGATTGTGAGAAGACAAATACGTCCATTGAATAAAAAAAACGATGTTCGATGGGCTGTATTGCTGTACCTTAATTACCCTCTAACTTTGTTTTTGAAGTTTGGAGGGATTTTTTTATGTCCTTTTTTCGGGCAGTAACCTATCTGCTCATGCAACGTAGAGTTTATCCATACATAGCATATCGGGGATTAGCAGGAAGCCAGTTAAAAAAGTTTCCGTCTATGTCACGCTACTTCTCACCATGAAACCAGAAGTAGAATATCTACTTAACAGAAATTATATCACTTATAACCGTAAAGGTCACAGAGCCTTTGCGGTTTTTCTTTTGTCGTTTTTTATCGGAATGTGCCGCAGGGTTGTTTCTGCTGTTGGCTGTCGTTCGCCGCCTTTCCAATCTGGATTTTACATTTTCAAAAATTCAGATTGGAGGAAAATACGGTGAAATACGCACCAAGAAAAGTATATATCAAAGAAAGTAGCAGCTATGTGGAACTGTCTTATAAGGATTTCTGCCGCCGTAGGCAAACCGACCAAAGCTATATGGACAAGCTGTTTATCCCCGTGCAGGGCTGCCTGCTTGAAGTCATGCGGAAACAGTACGCAGATTTCTATAAGGATAAAGAACGGTGGCGTTATCTGAAAAAGCTGGACACAAATCACAGACTGCTGTCACTGGAGGGTTTTACAGACGGTGAGGGAAATGTGATTGACTTCATTGCTGATGAAGCAGTGGACGTTGTGGAAACAGTTGTCCATGCAGTGATGATGGACAGGCTGAAAGCTGCCCTTTCCTTATTGTCAGATGGTGAGCAGGCATTGGTAAAGGCAATCTTCTTTGAGGAACTTTCCGAGAGGGAAGTCGGATTGCGGTTAGGCATGACGCAGAGTGTTGTAAACAAACGCAAAGCCAAAATCCTTGCGAAGCTGAGAACGATAATCGAGAACTAAATTTTATAGCGTTCAGCTCCCTTGTTTTTTCCTTTGGGAAAATGAGGGGGCGATTCCTAAGCTCTCTCAATCTTGAATTTATAAAATCCCGATTGGAGGAAAAAGCATGGCATACAACCACGGACGAGAGGATAGGAAATGGCGCATCTGGAAAGAAGCTGAGGAAAAGGTTTTGCGAGAGTGCGGCGTTAATGAAACGGTCATTGAACAAATCCGCACAGACGATAGGGCAGATTTTAATTCCAACAGGCGGTTTTACCGATGGGCGAGCGACTTCGGGGAATACCTTGAGGAAATGGAGAGTGGGGAGAAACAGCATTTGAAAGACACATTGGTGATAATGTGGATAGTCGTTATATCTGGTGTGAGAACAGCGTAAGGAACATTTTAAGAAGCCCCATCTATGCGGGAAACCTTGTCGGTTATAAGCGTGTTGCTGTCAGTATGAAAAGTAAGAAACGCCCCTCTAAGCTGCCCGAAGATTGGGAAGTGATACCCAACACCCATGAGGGCATAGTCACACAAGAAGAATTTGATATCGTCCAACAGCTTATGACAAGCCGCAGACGGGAGCGGAACGCAGGGGGATTTGAGAATATATTTGCAGGCGTTATTAAGTGTGCAGACAGCGGCTTTGCTCTGCGGACAATGAGTGCAAACAGGAGAAAACGCCCCGACGTTATCACTGCGTACAGTATTCATGTAATAATTATGCCAAAAACGGAAAGAACGTGTGTACTTCACACAACGTAGAAGCAAGAGATTTATTCAACGCCGTGCTTGCCGACATCAACCATTTTGCGGATATGGCGGTAAATGACGAGCGGGCGGTGAGGGCGATTGAAAAGCGGCTCACGGAAACAGACCAGAGCAAGGCAAAGGCGATGGAGAAAGAACGGAAGAAGCTGAACAAACGCCTTGCAGAGCTTGACAGGCTGTTTTACGCTCTCTACGAAGATAAGGTCATGGAGCGTATCACCGAGCGGAATTTTGAGATGATGTCGGGGAAATACCAGAAAGAACAGCTTGAAATTGAAGCGAAATTGAAAGAGGTAACAGAAACGCTCAATGAAAGCTATGAGAAATCACAGGGAATCCGTGATTTCCTCTCCCTTATCCGCAACTATCAAGGTTTAAAGGAACTGGACGCAACCGTTGTAAATGCACTGATAGACAAGATACTTGTTTCGGAGCGTGAGAAAATGGCAGACGGAACGATAAGACAGGAAATCAAGATTTATTATAAATTCATCGGCTTTGTCGGTGAATTACATATCACACCCACAAAGCGGTGGACGGCATTAGCCGCTAAACACTGTACGGTGTGCGGCGTTGAATATGTCCCCGGCTCTGGAGTATCGAAGTTTTGTCCAAAGTGCAGGGAAAAAGTAAGAAAGGCTCAAAGAATAGAAACAGACCGCAGGAGCAGGGAGCGAAAAAGGAAGGTATGTATTGAACTGTCCACAAAAAATGACCGACTGATGTTGGATAGGAAGATGTACAAGATGATTTCTTTTGATTTTTCATTGCGCCCTTGCGACTTCCTTGATATACTGTTGTCATTATAGGAGGTTTATTTATGACATTACTTACATTTTTATTGTTATGTTCATTATTGATAATGTTTCTCATATCCATTTTTAAAAAAATTGCAGGAAAATTAAGATTAACACTACCTTTTTTCTATCTGCTTATTGCGATCATCAGTACCTTTTTCACAAGCTGGACTACGGAAAATGAGCAGCTTGTTCTATATGGACTCTATGTCTGTGTTGCGATCAGCATATTGAGTTGGCTCAAGTCTTTAAAAGATTACATCCGTGGAAAACATAAGGATGCATCTACAGATGATATGGTCACCCGACAAATACAACAGGCGAAAAAAAAGGGCGTTTCCCTCGAACGTATTTATGTGGATGAACAAGGTATTGTTCGCCATCAAGATACAAATGAACCCATCGTATGAAAGAATTGTTATAAAGATTGGTAATTTTTTTAACCCATGTACCTTAACAATGAAATTTTTTTAGCAATAAGTTGTGTGTAGTCATCGTATCTCCTGTATACATTTCTTTTTTAGAATCATATTAAACTTTTACGAAATTGTAATATAATGTTTCTGTATTTTTCATGTGTAAAGTCTTAAAAAAATCATCAGTTAGGACGAATACATGTTATCTTGTATGATCGTTTTTTTAAAGTCATTGTTAAGATTGTAATGGTTTGTGTTTACTTCTACCTGTATCAAATACAATTTGATAAACTTATTCATGATATGAGATGTCGCTACAGAAAACCATTTGCTTGGACTTAAAGAAGGATTTAAAATAGGACGTGAAGAAACAAAAATTTCAAACGCCAAATCTTTGGTTTTAACAGATGTTCTGTCATCGGAGGATATTACGAATACGACAGATCTTTCCATAAAAGAAATTCAAAAACTGAAATAAACGATTGTGGAATAATTCATAAACATATGCGATTGGTTAAATGAAAGGACAGGCAAAACTGTTCTTTTTCTTTGGCGTTCATATATATTTTGAATTTTTAACAATCACTTTGAAAATTAGATACAGAGAATGAATGCATGCTATCTGATTTTATCATATTTAACGTCATGTTAAAGATTGGAACATACGATAAGAACGATGTCCATAATCATAAGATATCCTTACAAGTATAAATAAAGACAATATTGCTTTTTCTGAATCTGATTTATAATTGTTCGCTCTTTTTTTTGTCATCTGTGAATAGTAACCTTAATCACTCATTTCCTTATATTCATAGGTATTTTCTATCGCAAGATATAGGATAATATGTTAAAATAGATATCGTATGAAACACAAAATGAAATACAATAATCGATTGGAGGATTACTTGAATGGCAAATTTTATTGAACGACTGTTCAGTGGTGAAAAGAAAATTTTAAACAGATTAGAAAAAATCGCAAATGATGTAGATGCATTATCGTCATCCATGAAAGCATTAAGTGACGATGAACTCAAAGCAAAAACAGATGAATTCAAAGAACGATATGCAAACGGTGAAACTTTGGATGATTTAAAAATTGAAGCGTTCGCTGTTGCTCGTGAAGCTGCCGGACGCGTTATCGGTGAATATCCATATCTTGTACAGATCATGGGTGCGGCAGCGATGCATGAAGGCGATATTGCGGAAATGAAAACCGGTGAAGGTAAGACGTTGACCGCCGTTATGTGCGTGTATTTGAATGCATTGGCGGGCAAAGGTATCCATGTTATTACCGTCAATGAATATTTGGCAGGACGTGATGCCGAATGGATGGGGGAAATTTATCGTTTCCTAGGACTGAGTGTAGGTGTAAACATGCGCGCAATGGATTCTATTCGCAAACGTCAGGCATATGCATGTGATATTACTTACACAACGAACTCTGAACTAGGATTTGATTATCTGCGTGACAATATGGTCACGGATGTAAAAGACCGTGTACAAAGACCATTATATATGGCTGTTGTAGATGAGGTCGATTCCATCTTAATTGATGAATCCAGAACGCCTTTGATTATTTCCGGTGGAAAGAAGCAGACGGCTAATTTATATCTTCAAGCAGACCAGTTTGTAAAAAAACTGCATGAAGAAGATTATGAAATCGATGAAAAAACAAGACAAATTCAATTAACGGAAAAAGGCGTCAGTGTCGCAGAACGAAAATTCAAAATCAAGAACTTATATGATATTGAACATACACAGTTGGTACATCATATCCAGCAGGCGTTAAAAGCGAATTACATCATGATGAAAGATGTGGAATATGTCGTGCAGGAGGATGAAATCGTTATTGTGGATCAATTCACAGGACGCACCATGCCCGGACGTGCCTATTCCGATGGATTGCATCAAGCTATCGAAGCAAAGGAAGGTGTGAAAATCAAAGAAGAAACAAGCACCCTCGCAACGATTACCTACCAAAATTTCTTCCGTCTATATGAAAAACTGGCAGGTATGACCGGTACTGCCAAAACCGAAGAAGAAGAATTCTTGGAAATTTACAACATGCGTGTCATTGTGATTCCTACCAATCGTCCGGTCGCAAGAATTGATCATCCGGATGCGATTTGGGGTTCCAAAGACTTAAAATTCAAAGCGCTTTGTGACGAAGTGGCACAGTTGTATGAGCGCGGTCAGCCTGTATTGGTAGGTACCGTGGCTGTAGAAACCAGTGAACTGTTGTCAGAAATGTTGCAAAGACGCAAAATCCCTCATGAAGTGCTGAATGCGAAAAACCATGCCAGAGAAGCAGAGATTATCGCAAAAGCCGGTCATGTAAAATCTGTTACGATCGCGACCAATATGGCAGGACGTGGTACCGATATCAAACTGACCGATGAATCCCGTGCTTTGGGCGGTCTTGCGGTATTGGGCAGTGAACGACATGAATCCAGACGTATTGACAATCAGCTGCGTGGACGAAGCGGTCGACAAGGTGATCCGGGATTTTCTCGTTTCTATGTTTCCCTTCAGGATACACTGATGATTCGTTTCGGCGGAGAGAAACTGGAAAGTTTGTTTGCGTCCATCAAAGATCAACAAGTAGAATCTAAAATTGTCACCAAATCCATTTCACAAGCACAAAAGCGTGTAGAAGGTTATAACTTCGATGTGCGTAAACAACTGCTGGATTATGATGATGTGTTGAGAAAACAGCGTGAAATTATGTATGAACAGCGAAACTTTGTCTTAGAAAATGACGACGTGCATACGATTGTCAAAGATATGGTGGATCGTGTCGTCAATGACATTGTCTCAGCGAATGTAGATCATGCGCATCATGACGATACAATACAGGCAGACAGCGTGATACAAGGTTTGGTCATGATCGGGATGGAAGAAAATGCGATCCTGCCAGATGAACTGAAAGGTATGAACCAAGAACAGGCGATTCGTTATTGTGCAGATAAGATTTTCAAAATGTATGAAGATAAAATTGAACCGGTAAAGGAACAATTCCTGCCTTTTGAAAAAACGATTGTATTGCGTAATATGGATCGCAACTGGATTGAGCATATCGATATGATGGATAAACTGCGCAGTGGTATTCACTTGCGTTCTTATGCACAAAACAACCCATTACAAGCTTATGTATCCGAAGGTTATGAAATGTTTGAAGAAATGATGCAGCGCATTGCGCGTGAAGTGGTATTCTTCGCATTAAAAGTGCAGGTTCAAAAGAAAGAAGAAGAGGAACAACAATAATGGAACTCTATGAAATAAAACAAGGATTGGATACTCACTCAAAGAAGCTTGCTTCTTTGGGTGAGTCACTTTGACTTAACGGAAAAAAAATACAAGATTGAAGAACTCACACAAAAAACAATGCAGGACAATTTCTGGGGTGATGCCAATCAAGCGCAGAACGTCATAAGAAAACTGAATGCATTAAAAGAAATCACCGACAGTTATGAAACGTTAAAAACATCATTGGATTCTTTGTTGGAAACTTGTGATTTATTAAAACAAGAAATGGATGAAGACTTATTTTTGTTATGCGAAGAAGAATATATGGAATTTAGCAAAACATTTGATGAATTTGAAATCAAAGTGCTTTTATCACACGAATATGATCAATCCAATGCCATCTTAGAAATTCATCCAGGCGCAGGCGGAACAGAATCTTGTGACTGGGCAGAGATGCTGTATCGCATGTATTCCCGCTGGGCAGGAAAAAAAGGTTTCAAAATTACAACATTGGATTATCAACCGGGAGATGAAGCAGGGATCAAATCTGTAACATTCTTAGTAGAAGGCGATAAGGCATACGGATATCTCAAAGCAGAGAAAGGCGTTCATCGGTTGGTGCGTATTTCCCCTTTTGATTCCAATGCCAGACGTCACACGTCTTTTGCATCTTTAGATGTCATGCCTCAATTTCATGACGAAATTGAAATTGATATTAAACCGGAAGATTTAATCGTTGAAACAAAACGTGCATCCGGTGCCGGTGGTCAACATATCAATAAGACCGATTCTGCCGTTCGTATGGTACATAAACCAACCGGACTTGTCGCTACCTGCCAAAACGGCCGATCCCAACATGAAAACAGAGAGGAAGCACTGCGCATTTTAAAGTCCAGACTCTATCAAAAGATGATCGAAGAACAAGAGGCAAAACTCGCAGAAATCAAAGGGGAACAAAAACTCATTGAATGGGGTTCACAAATTCGATCTTACGTATTTCATCCGTACTCTTTGGTAAAAGATGTTAGAACCGGACAAGAAACAAGTCAGATTCAAAATGTTATGGATGGAGATTTAGACGATTTTATTTTTGCATATTTAAAAATGCAGGTTTCATAGTATCATGCTTTTTATCATCGTTTAAGGAGATGCCATATGTCTATTGCGATCATTCGAAATGCACGCATAGAAGACACAAAGCGTATTTTGGAAATATATGTGTATTATGTAAAATATACTGCCGTTACGTTTGAAACAAATGTAGCGACATCACATGAATTTTAATATCGTATATGAAAAAAAGAATATCCCTATCTTGTTATTGAAAAAGATGGTGTGATACAAGGATTTGCCTATGCCATACATTTAAAAGAGCGTCATGCTTATGATTGGTCATGTTTCACAAAAATGCGGTTTAGGAAGAAAACTATATGAAACACTTGAGGTAAAATTACAAGAAATGGGAATTTTAAATCTATATGCTTGTATTGCTTATCCACCGCATGAAGATAAGTGTCTGAATAAAAGCAGTGCAGAATTTCATTCACATATGGGATTTGTCAAAGTAGGCAAAATTCATCAATGCGGTTATAAATTTGGACATTGGTTATTTCACTTGTTTTATGCTTTTGTATGTTTTATTGTGAGAGTTATATACTTTTTGTTCCTATGTGATGAAATTATATCATTGATTGTATCGGATGTATAAATGTAAGTTTTGCGTATAATTTATAAAAATGTAAATTCAGTGCTAAACATTTATGAATTGGCATTTCTTATTTAATTGTTTTCATAATATGAAGCACTGAAAAAATATGCAGGATGAAGTATAATATAGGAGCCATTGGAGATAAGGCTTATGCCACCTCGTTTGAAAACCACCGATAAGTAGGTATAACATGGCAGAACGTAAATTCTTGGGCGTACTTACCAACTTTGCTAATGTTATTGGAAGTAGTTGCATTAGTTACATTGATTTTCTACATAAGAGAACTCAGAAAGTAGTGTAAGCATCGCCTATAATTTACGATAAAAAGGAGTGAATTGCCGTTCACTCCTTTTCTGTTGGCCTACTTACCATTTCACCATCCTTATTATAAGCATTTTTTTGAAAAAAATCAATTTTTTCTATTTGGTTATAGAAATGTTTCGTTTAAATCATGCTTTTATAGTTGGGTCATTAGTGAATAAGCTTGTCGCACAAAGAAAAAAGGTAAGAAATGAATTACTTACCTTGTTCAATATGTTTTTTTAGTTTTTTCAATGTTCATTCCTCCTTAGTCTTAATCTATATAAAAAAGAAACCCTATGTAGAGTTCCTTTTGAATTATTGATATATAGCTAGCTTATACTTTTCATCTTATATAGTTGTAGAGTATAATAGACTAATAATAAAGTATATTTATTAGTCATCATATGCTGTAAAACTTATAGACCAGCCTTGATTACCACAGATGTCATGTACAGTGATTACTGAATAACAATATTTATCCCAATCAATATTTGCTTCTGCCCATGCATCAGCTTCCTCTATTGTGTAAAAAGCCACTCCACTATTACCAGTCGAACGCCATCGTCCGTTTGCTACACAAGTTTGTGTTTGCTGATTGTTAGACGGTTTATTGTTTGTAGTCGGTTTTGTACTTCCTTGATTTTGTGAAGTAGTGGGCGGTGTATAGTTTGTCTGTGGTGACTGCTGTTGTGTCTGGTTTTGGCTCGGCTTTGGTTCCTCTGGTTTTTCCTTAACCGTAACAGCATATTCTTTTTCCGTTTTGTTTCCGTTTACGTCATAAGCAATGATTTTCACTTTGTAACCTCCTGCTTTCTTTGTATCAACATTGCTGTCAATCAGATAGCCGTTTTTTGTTAGTTTCTTATCATCGCTTTTTTTGATTTCGCCGTCAATCACATCTTTTACACTTGCAATATTACTTACAGGATCAAACTTATCTCCCTCTGTAATTTCAATCTTTTCTTTTTTCAACTCAATCACAGGACTTTTTGTGTCCTTGATCTCCAGCTTTTGCGAAAACTCTTTGCAAGTGTCATCAAGACAGACGGTAAATACTACGTCTGTTTCACCAATTTTTTTGTATCAAATTTTGCGACTGTTACCTTATTGCCATTTGTTGTACTTTGCTTCAACCAATCAATTTTAATTTGATCCTCGCCGTATTCTACAACATGACTGTTTAGTGTGTAGTCAATGTTCACTTTGTTTGATTCATAAATAGCATAGCCACCACCTATAGCAGCTACAAGAACAACACCGGTAATCCCTAATTGTACTTTTCTGTTTTTCAACAACTCTTTTATCATCCTAAACACCCTCTTATACCATAATTATACGCTATAACAAAACAAATAAAAAGAGCAGTTCTCTATTATTACATATTGGATAACAGGTATAGAGGATAACTGTGAAGTTATTCATGGGTATAAGCGAAATATCACATTACATGGCATGCGTCACTCGGCAACCGTCAATCTTTTGAAGCGGGGAATGAAAATAGAGGATGTGGCACTGTTTTTGGGTCATAAGAGTACGGATATGGTTGAACGAGTTTACGGACAGTTTGTCAATATTCGTGATTTGGAACGTGAAAAAAGAATAAAGAATTTGAAGTGTTTCAAAAAGAGAGACAGAGAATATTTCTAAAAAACAGGCACTTGCGTAAAGGATGAGTAACAAAAAATGAAAAAAAGCCCATAACGATGAGCTTAAATCACTGTATGGTGGGAACGTTGGTACCATATGATTTGGATGGAAAAAATAATTGGTGATCATTTGATTGAGCAATCACCGTTTTTTTCTTGGTCATATGTTATTTAGTTTTGAATAAGATATACGATGATGGCAATAATGACATTTCCAATCCTAAAGCTCATATACAGTAAAGAAGCGAGCAGACAAAAACAAGAGATAGACCAACGGTATTACACTGTTTCAAACCAAAAACGCTAAAGACCAAAAGACAAGTATTGTGGAAATGTGCATAACAGATTATGGAATTCCTCTCACTCACTTATTCATACATACATACATTTTTTAAAATGCTTTTTCCCGGATAAAAGTTGACATTGTTCCTAAAACCTCCTATAATTGAACTATGAGTTTAATTATAGGAGGAAGGCAATGGCACGAAGAAAAAAAGAGCCCAGAGGTGTACATCGAGAAAAAATTGCTTCCGCTGCGTCAGTATTGTTCATGAATAAAGGCATTGCAGCAACATCTATGGACGATATAGCAAAAGCAGCCGGATATAGCAAAGCGACTTTATATGTGTATTTTGAGAACAAAGAGGAAATTGTTGGTATCTTAGTGCTGAATAGCATGAAAAAACTTTACGGTTACATTGTTTCTGCACTGGAACAACAAGAAACCACAAAAGAACAGTACAAGTTCATTTGCCGTGGGTTAGTTCAGTACCAAGAAGAATTTCCATTCTACTTTAAAATGGTATTAGATAAAATTAATATTGATTTTGAGAGCCATGACTATCTTCCTGAAGAAAAAGAAACTTATCAAATAGGGGAAGAAATAAACGAAAAGATAAAGGAATTTTTAATCTTTGGCATAGATAAAGGCGATTTACGAGGTAATCTGAAAATCATGCCTACTATTTTTAATTTTTGGGGTATGCTGTCTGGACTTATTCAGTTTGCAGCAAATAAAGAAGAATATATAAAAAAGGTAATGGGATTATCAAAAATTCAGTTCTTAGAGTATGGCTTTCATATGCTGTATTGCTCTATTGCAGACAAGGAGGAATGAGTATGAATGAAAAACGATTGCTAGCTATTTTGGGAAGCCCTCATACAAACGGAACGACCGCAACTATGCTAAATTATGCAATTCATAGAGCCGAAGAAATGGGCTTTACCGTAACGAAGATTGACCTATACGAAAAAAATCTTTCTTACTGTATGGGTTGTAGGGCTTGCATGAATACGCACACTTGTATCCAAAAGGACGATATACAGGAAATTGTAATGTGTTTACAGAAATGCCAAACGGTTTTGCTTGCAACTCCTGTCTATTGGGCAAATGTGCCTGCTCCTGTTAAAAATCTATTTGACCGATTATTGGGAACGGCTATGGAGGAAACAAGCACTTTTCCTAAGCCACGTTTAAAGGGCAAGAAATATATGCTTTTAACTTCCTGCAACACGCCTTTTCCTTTTTCGTGGATATTGGGACAAAGCAGAAGGGCAATCCGCTGTATGGACGAGTTCTTTAAGACAGCGGGAATGAAACCGATAGGCAAAATTGTATGTGCGGGTACAGCGAGTAAAAAAGAGTTACCAAAACAAACAATCAAAAAAATTGAAAGGTGTATGAAATGAGAATGTCTAAAAAGAAAGTAGTTTTATTTGCTGTTATGCTCCTTGTACTTATTGGCTTAGTTTGGGGAATCCTTTATCTTAAAAGTGTTGCAGATTATAAACAGGCAGTAAAGGAAACCACATTTGAAGAAATAAATATTTCGGATATTTACGATGGAGTTTATATTGGTGAATATGATGTGAATTTTATATATGCCAAAGTGGAAGTTACCGTGCAAAATGGAGAAATCACAAATATTAACATTTTGAAGCATAGGCATGAACGTGGAAAAGCCGCAGAAGCCATAACTAACAAAATAGTTGATGAACAGAAAATAAACGTAGACGCAATATCGGGCGCAACAAATTCAAGCACCGTTATCAAAAAGGCTGTTGAAAATGCCCTAAAAAATGGGCGATAACATTTCAAAAGTAACTGTAAACCATCCATCGTTCTATGAGGTGCATAATCTTGCATTGAAAGAGGAAGTGAAAGAAACATAGAAAATCAAAAAGAGCGTTTACAGTATCTTGCGGCAGGAACAGCAGGAACAACAGCCCCACAGAAATCGAGATATGGAGCGATAACAGGTAAGGCGGCGGGATTGTCAACATCTGCTCCGCCGCCTTGTTTTAAGTTTTTATTAGAACGATAAACGGGAATTTAACTACTTCTTAATTAGTCGTTTAATTTTTGGAAACATGAAACTTTCTAACAAATATAAATTACACAGATATACAAATAGATTTCCCATATACGAATAAAGAGTAAATCGCCCTTTCGTGATAACCTGTGCAGATAATGTCTTTGTATCAGACTGAAAGTAATCGGTCTGTGCCAGCACACTACCTCTAAAATCTGAAACAATCGACATTCCGTTATTAGTATGTCTGATTATATTGCTTCCATTTTCAACCCCGCGCACAATCGCTGTTTTTGAAGCTAACAATGTCATTTCTTTCCAATCCGAAGCCGGAACAATTAGTATATCTACGTTATCTTTACCTGCCTGCTGTATTTTAGACAAAAATGCCATATCAGAACATATAAACGGCGCAATTCTACCATATTCCGTATCAAAACTTTTTAGTATTCCATCTCCTTTTTGGCACAATTCTCCGATTGAACGTCCATGCTTAAAATATTCTGATATAAGTTCTCCTTGTGGATTAAATGCTACCGTTTTATTTTCCTTTAAGTCCTCGTAAGGGGTTTTCACCAGTAATGAAACAATCAAATAGATTTCTTCTTGTTTTGCCATATCCGACGCTCGTTGCAGAAGCATTTCTTCATCTTGTTTTAGAACCGCTCCATTCAGTTCAGACCAAAAAACAATCTTTGCACCTGCTTGTGCTTCCAACTCTGTTTTTAGGAAAAGTTCATCAGCTACTGATGATAGTTTACTCCTTGCATTTGTAATATTTTCATCAGTAAATGTATTGGTATAAAATGTAGAATATACATCTTCATCATTATTTAACAGCTCTGAAATCGGAACGGTTACTCCGGCGATCCTGACACTTTTATCTGAATTTCCTACAAAATGAAACATAACAACTCCATAGACAAATACCAATCCAATTACAGAACCGTAAACGATGATATATTTTCTGATGTATTCCTTTTTGCTTTTATTGTTCCAAATCCAAATAACCATTGCCGCCGTCCAATACATGAAAAAGGTGATTCCGTAAATTCCTGTTACCGTTACAATTTGTAACAGGTATAGATTTTGGTATTGTGTATAAGCGTCAGACAACCCTCCCAATATAGGGTATATCAGATAAATGATATACTCTATTGATACCATTAGACTTGCAAAAAAAACAGTATCTTGAAATCTCATTTTTGATTTCGACCAGTAGATATATGGTAAAACTTTCAGAAAAGATAATAAAATTGATACCAGTATACATATCTTTATATCCATTCCAATGGCTCTCCAAAACTGAACAATAAAACCAATGGCATATATTGAACTAATTATAAGGTAGACTTTTCGAGTACGATTAAGATAAATCATACACAAAAACAAAATTGGATAAATCCACGCAAAAATCGGGATACACCATTCTCCATTGGACATTATATAAACTAAAAAGCTTAATATTATAAAAAACGCAAAAGATTTATTTTCTGAATAATTTTTCATACTTCACACTCCTGTTCCTCGATAAATGAGGGTTATAATAAATAACCTAAAGCAATAAAAAGATAGCTATACAAGCATTTCCTATTTAATCTTAGATACATTATACCGCTAAGAACAGAAAACATCATAGTAGATATTCCATTCCATATTTCAAGACCTACCCCTCTTGATACAAAATGAAACGCTCCCCATGTCATAGCCAATATAATACCGCCAAAAGGAATTGAACTTTCTTTTTTCAACAGAGCTTCAATCGCTTTTTGCCCGTATATTATGATTAGAAGAACAAGCAGCACTTCAAATATATAGTATAAATATTGCGCGCAAAATTGGAATACAGTTTTACCCTGTGTTTCTCCGATAATCTTTAACGTATGCCAATCAATGAAAGTCATAATTTTGCAGCCAATGAAACAAGCAAGCGTTACGATCCAACTTTTAAAGGAAATCTTATCCCTTTTGCTTCCCCTTTCCGGAAAATGATAATGCTTCCTTGAAAAAAGCAGGAGAATACCAATGAAAAACGCCCACATAATAGCCATTATCATACAATGAATACTTCTTTGCTGCATTGTATAATTCTGTATGTCTACATGCAGAATTATAACTTCAAATGCAAATATTGACAGATATTCAAGCATAAATGCTCCAAATGAAAGTAAACTCAGCCATAAATATTTTGTCCATTTTACTTCTTTAACCATTATCCTAATCCTCTCCTTATGAAATTCAGATTTTTCACTTTATGCAACATCCTGACAAATGGTAATTTTATACTGCAAAACTAAAATGTATTATGCATCCCGATAACAATGCTGTTACCAACCCTAAAACAATTCAAATATAAGTACCTCTCGCATGGAACATATAATCTTTATATTCTGTTTCCATATCTTCTGTCCAGATATTCTCAACTTCTTACTATGACAGAAAACCCGCAATCTAAAACAATCAAACCATAGATATTCACAACAAAAAATATTAACCCGAATATTTTTTTTGACTGCATGAGCTTTTTTCTTTGCTTAATCATTCCTTTGTGTTGTGGTACTTCTTCCACTCTTTGTCTAATCTTAGGCGGATAAGATATAATTATATTGATATGTTCTTTATATTGTGCCAGTAGAATTAAGAATGTAAAAAGGTAACAATACACTGCACACTGAATGAATAAAAGCATTTCTTTTATCGCCTGCATTCTCTTTATGGATGTTTGTCCCTCCCATATTCAAAAACTTTATCAAAAGATACGACAAAGATTCTGTAATCTTGTCTTATTTTTGCAGACAGGACAATGTATCCGTTGATTTTATATGGCATTTCCTCATTTTACCAACATTGTAATTCGTAATTTTTCTTCCGAAATGAACATACATAAAGTCTTTCATTTTACACCAATGTTGTGTATAATGTTCAAAAAACTTATCGGGATTTGGGGAAACGCCCAAATCGGACACAATAGCAGCACTCTGAATATAAGTGTTGTTTTCATTCCAATCAACGGAAATTTTTTGAAAGTCTTTTGTCGCAATGGCAAATTTCATAAATTCGTCTTGAACATGAGAGTATTTTGCTTTAACGGCTTCAAGATATTGATTGTCTGTAATAACTCCTTCTAAAGCAAGCCATTGACCTTTATAATAAACTTCTGCCCAAATATATACAATTTTATCAGGTGCAAGCGCCGCAATGATACCTGTGGTTGCTCCATGCTGAAAATCTTTTGATACTTCAAAGCCATGTATACGGCACGGAATATTTACACCTCTTAGCAATGCCATTAACAGTGTTGCTCTCGTATTGCACTGTCCGTATCCGTCCGTTAATACCTGTTCTGCAGTTAATGTATCGTTACGGTTATAGCCCAAAGGTATTTCATTTTGCACAAATCCATAAACAGCTTTGATTTATTCATATTCACTCAACTCTCCCCATCGCTTTTCGTTGATGAGTTTCTGTATGCCAACGGACTGATAATTCAGCATATTGGTTTCTTCAAGAAATTGCATATCCATAATTAAACCTCCTATCTGTTTGGTTTAATTATATCAGTCCGCTTCTTCTGTAACTTTCAAAAAAACGCTATTCTTCACAGAAATACTCGCAGACATTCCCATCATCTTTTTTGTAACCGTTGCAAAATGTGAGGGTGTATCAAAACCAAATGTCATTGCCGATTCCGTAATACTTTTACCATTCAATAATGCTAAAAAGGCTCTTTTCATGCGATGAAACTGAATATAGCTTTTTAAGGGCATTCCGACCTGTTCCTTAAATAAGTGCGACAGTCGGCTTTCTGACAACGCCACTTTATCAGCAAAAGAAGCAATCGAATGTGTATCGCAATTGCGCCGTTCTATTTCGTATAACAAATTCTTAACTCTATCATCATATATTTTAGCTTGCTCCTTTACCCCTAAGAACTTATATAGTTGTATCATAAACTCTCTATATTCTCTCCGTCCATCGCTATCAATAAGGCAAAATAATAAATTTTGGATGTATTCAATATCTTGATTATTAAAAATATAATACTTCTTTCCTCCCATTCGTTCTGCCAATTCCATGGCTAAACTTGAAGTTGGCTCAATTATCATAGTAAAATACATGTTGTTGCCTGTTGAAAAACTATGTAATATGTTACGGTTTATAACAATACATCTACATGAAATTTTATTATCTTCTACACCTATCTCTATATTTTTTTTTATGCTTAAAAATAACTGCATTGTCCAATGCTTATGTGGGACAGAGGCAATTTGGTCTGTTATGATTGAGATTTTATCTTTGTCCCAATATATTTTATTCATAGATGTTACCTCCCTCTATGTTTAGTTTTTTCTTTTCTTGTCGCATAACGTATTGTCGTTCTTTTCGTC
This sequence comes from Erysipelotrichales bacterium, assembly GCA_910576345.1. Taxonomy (GTDB): domain Bacteria; phylum Bacillota_I; class Bacilli_A; order Erysipelotrichales; family Erysipelotrichaceae; genus C-19. Next base: position 9,731 of record CAJTIT010000008.1, on the reverse strand, counting down.
TTCTTTTTGTTCTCTACTTTGAACTTTCCTATCGATGTTTGCCTTATTCATTTTGAAACTTTGATACTCACTTAGGATCTCTTCTTTTTTCTGTCAATAGGCTTCTTGGCAGTAATCGGTATAAGCCAAACACGGTTGATGTTCATTGCTCCCTCAATACGATTTTCTTTGCATAACCGATGCACTCATCTAAGCGATACGTTCCATTTTTCTGCGGCTTGCTGTGCTGTTATATATTCAAACATTTTTGACCTCTTATTGCGTACTGTATATAGTATAGACGCTTGATTGAACTGTATCAAGTAGATAAATATGAACATATATTATAACTATGTGTAGGTTTGACAATGATAGGTTACACATTAAGTAAGTTGTAAACAACTTGTATGGGAGATAAAAAACCAAGAGGATGCATAGGACGACGATTCGATTTTTTAAGATATTTTTTGAGTTGTTTATGAGCATCATCAAGAGAATAAAAAGTTGTCTTGTTATACAATCTTTTCTGATCTTCTCTATGACTTCTTTCTACCTTTCCATTAAGTCTTGGAGTAGCAGGATGCATTGTATCCGGCAAGGAAAGAATCGAATGCAATTCTCAAGAAAGCGTGTAGAAGAATAAGTAGACTGTTTAAATTGTCTGGTGGTTTTATAGCAAATGGCAGTTTTCGTAGCACCGATACGATAATAAGATTTCACAACAGATAGACAAAATCGCATGTCTTGAGCTATACTATACATTCAAGAGGTCTCCTTTCTTTTATGTGGTAATTTAAGTATAACGTATCTCTTGCTTTTTGTAACATATCTATTGTAAATCAACAATGGTATCCAGAGAAGAATCCGAATCGGTATAGTTAGGCAACCGAAAGTATGATATACTTACATGTAAGCATTTCATCAATTTTGATTTCCCGTTTTCGAAAGGAGAGCGGATTATGGCAAAAGGTTCTGTAAGGAAAAAAAGAAGAAATGAAACTACCGCTTCTATGTGGAGGACGCAAGCGGCAACTTGGTACAGAAAGAGTTTACGGATACGGAAAGCAAGAGCGAAACAGAAAAGCTGTTAAGGCAGGCAATGGGGACTGCGAGGAAAAGAAGTTCACTGCAATGCCAAGTAATCAGTGAACAGATGGTTGAATTTTTGTCATATCCGTCAAGATGTCACCTATAAACATTATTTCCCTTTTGGAAGGAAAGGAAGAAATTTTTTATGCCTTACACAGAAGCATACAAAGAACATATCATGTATACGTTCCACGGCTTTTGCAAGACCGTCATAAGATTTGCGGCTAACAACGCATGACGTGGCAGGAACAGGCGGCAGCTACAAGAAGTGCACCCGTGACTGAATAAAACTGTGGCGCAAATAATTTATGGAAAGTGTTATTGCTTTTTCTAATGTATAACAAGGAGGAAAATCAATGGATAACATAATTGAAGTATCACATCTTACAAAAACATATCATAGATACAAAGCGGTTAATAATATATCATTTACCATTCAGAAAGGAAGTATCACCGGCTTTGTCGGTAAAAATGGCGCAGGCAAAACAACGACGATTCGTGCCATGATGAATATGATCAAACCAAGTGAAGGTACAATCAAAATCTGCGGAAAAGACAGCCAAACCCATGCCAAAGAAATCAGAACACAGCTAGGATACATGAGTTCCGACAGTTGTTTTTATGAAAAAATCAAAGTAATCGATGTATTGAGGTTTTGTTCCAGAATCTCGCATGAACCAATCGAATCCTATTTGGAATTAGCGGCGCATTTTGAACTGGATGTCCATAAAAGCATATCCGAACTCAGTCTTGGAAACAAAAAGAAACTTTCCATTGCGCAATCACTGACCAAAGAAAAGCAAGTATTTATTCTTGATGAACCAACCAATGGCTTAGATCCCTATATGCAGAATCGCTTTTTCGATCTTTTGTCAAAATATAAAGCAGAAGGAAAAACCATTTTCTTATCCAGTCACAATTTAAGCAATGTGGAAAAATACTGCGACCGAGCCCTTATCATCAAAGACGGCACGCTGGCAGAAGATATTGACTTGCATCAGTACAAAAATCGGCAAGCGCATATTGTCTCATATCAAACCAAGGAAGGAATACACAAAACATTTACGCATCAAGGTGAATTATCTGAATTGATGAAAGAACTCTCAACAAAGTCATTGAAACAGCTGGAAATCAAACAGAAATCCATAGAAGACGAATTCATCAAATATTTTGGAGGTGATGAGGAGTGAGACAAGTAGAACTAAGCAAGATCAAAACATTGATCGCTTTTACGTTTCAGATAAGAAAAAAAGAAATTGTCGGATGGTGTGCGGCAATCTTTGGTATTGTTCTGCTTTACACGATACTTTTTCCATCCATCAAAGATATGGCACAAATGGAAATGGAAACCATGCCCAAAGAACTGCTTGAGTTGATCGGCATGGGGGAATTCTCAAACATGGGGAACTATATTACTTATTTTGGTATGATTTACGGTATGATATTGATTGCGATCAGCGTATTCTCCATATCTTTTGCTACGCGTATTCTAGCGGAAGAAGAACGTGATCAAACGATGGAATTCTTGTATGCTACATGTATCAGTCGAAGTGAAATCTACATTGCCAAATATGTGACAGCGTTATTATCCTGTTTGCTTGTGATTTTTTCGGCAGCGACAGCTGGTATATGTAGCGGTTTGTTTAGCAATGAAGCGACGTTTGTATTTGCAGATTATATAAAAATTATCCTCATATCCTCAATGACGCCATTATTGTTTTTAACCTTGTCCTTTCAAATAGCGGCTGTTTCCAAACGCAAAGGCACTGTTACGATCGGCATTTTTATAATGATGGTGTCTTATGTTTTGGGTTATCTATCCAAATTGTTAGGAACAGGCGGAACTTGGCTGTCGTGGTTTAGTCCGTTTACATTATTTTCCTATGAGAATGCGATAAAATGGACAATGACAACTCGCTTATGGTTCAGTGGCTTTTTTATTTGTTTGATTGTTTTATGGTGTATTGGGATTATGCTTTACAAGCAAAGAGATTTTCAATTATGAATCCCTTTGCTTTTTTTGATGGAGATGATTACAATCAATCATAGTTTCAACCTTTCCAATCCGGTGTGTAAAATATGAATTTTTACGAAAATTAGTATAAAAATCAAGAAATTTAGAGCATCCAAAACTACATGTCCGCATTTTCTGTAAAGAGTATGACATTTTCTAAAAAAAAGAAAAAAACAAAAGTGTGATTAAGACCGTGGCTATGGGCTCAAAAGGGATTTTTTTATTAAAAAAATATTGACTTGAAAAAAGACGAAGTATTATAATAAGAATGAGACCATGAAAGGAGTAATTGACTATGAAACGTTGGTTGAAATTGTTTCTTGCCTTCACATTCGTAATCAGTTTCGCAATATCATCGATTTTTATGGCGATGGGATCTTTTGGCGGAACTATGTCTGCACAAGGCAATGATGAAACAATGGAAAACGAAGAAACTCCAAATAATGAAAATGATGGAGGGAATTTGAAAACAACAAACACTGAGGGAACACAAGAAGATGAAACCTCACAACCGGACAAAGATGCTGTAGATCAGCCTGTGTCCACTCCAACAGAAGAAAACTCAAATGGTGCCAATACTGTTGATGAACCTCAAAATGTCGATGGACAGGGGACACAACCTGAGGGCAAAAATAGCCAAGATGAATTGACACCCGATACTTATCTGTTGGACGGCCTTGAAGCAACCGGTAATTTAGAAATTGATGTTAAGTTTATTTTACCGATCAGCAACATTGCCAATCCAAACATCGCTTTGGAAGTGAACGACGATAAAGGAAATACACAGAAAATTGACTTTAACGGTATCACAGAAATGAAGCGAATGGATTATAAGCTTGGTGATCAAACAGGCGAAGTATCCATACGAAAAATGGATCAGACAGGTGAAGTGCTTAATGGTGTAGACGGTGGAAAAGTACGATACTATGCAGTTACACTTTACAATCTGAAGAAAGGAACATACGGCGCGGTATTATCCGGTAATGCGTATAAAACATATACGGTTGACAATATCGAGCTGGATGACTACGCAAAACGTGTAGCGATTTCAAACGAGAAAGGGTTGTTTGAAGTCGGAGATGTGAACATGGACGGCACGGTAAATGGTGCAGACGTTGATCAACTGATTGCAAACGTCGATAAAAGTGATGCCGCAAGTCTTGCCAAATTCGATTTGAACCGTGATGGTAAAATCGACATTGCGGATGTGGCAATCATTGCAACGACTTTAAATGGTGCAAAACAAGATGTGAGTATGTATGACACAAGTTCCATGATTGACAGCGCAGCCATGAAAGTGGAAGCAATCTTAGATGGAGATGCGGTAAATCTGTTCAAGGAAGAAGGAAAAGTCGGTATCAAACCTGCAAAGGAAAGCGAAGACATTTCACAGACAAATCCTGCAATATTGACAATGAGCATGGAAAAAGCATTTACCATGAGTCAGATTCGTGTAGAAACAGGTTTAGACAATCAGCCAGAAGAAATGATTGTGGAAGTTGAAGACGAAAATGGAAAAGTAACGCAGGTGCAAGCCGGCTTGAGCCGTGCAAAATCCATTCACTACTTCACAGACAAAGCCAGTGAGGATACGATCGTGATTGATCTTGGCGGACAGATTGCCGTAAAGAAAGTAACAATCAAAATCGTAAAATCTGCCGGAAAGAACTTGGCAGAAATTGCAGAAGTGGAATTCTTGAATAACGTATATGAAGAAGTACCGGTGCCTGTAATTGAAGTGCCTAAGAATTTGAACGTAGTAGAAGGAAATGAATCTGCAACATTGACATACAATGATATGCCAAATGTTACAGGGTTTGAGATTTTGTTGCAGACGTTCTCAAAAGATGGACAGATCATTGAAAATGAAATTCTTCAAACGACCTATACGACTTATGAATTTGCCGGGTTGGATAATTACACCACTTATCAGGCAAGCGTAAGAGCCGTTAACGGAGAATGGAGAAGCCCATATTCCGATCCAATCAAATTTGAGCCTAAACCAACTCGTCTGCCGCCAGCACCGGATATGGTGACATTGAATCCTGTTTACGCCGGATTCAATATCGGCTGGAAAGATATGAAAGATACGCTGACTTATAATATCTATTATCGAAAAGTCGGAAATCAGCAATATACTAAAATAGAAAAAATTGATGGAACCTCATATCGTTTGACTGATTTGGAAGTCGAAAAAGAATATGAAGTATACGTGACCGGAAACAATGATCTTGGTGAAGGTAAAGCATCCATTCATGTAAAAGGAACGACAATGAATTATGTTATGCCGGATACCTATAATTACGGTTTGATCAACTGGCCAACAGAAGGTGAAAAAACAGAGCATATCAAATCTGTTACATTGAAAGCCGGAAATAATGTTGGCGGAGAATTTGCACTGGTCGACAACAATTATGAAAGTTATTGGTTGGCAGATACTTGGGATACTGGTGGATTCAACACAGGAGGTAAAGCTGGTCCAATCATTGAATTCGATGATTTCTATGATATTGATTACATGTTCTTGGTTCCAAAAGAAGGAAATGCAGGATTTACGTATGCAAAAGTTTATTATTGGGATGAAAATGGAACTATGCAGGCAGTATCTCCATACAGCGGACCTTATTCTTCAGAAAGTCTGCAGAAATTGATGAGTCCAAACAAACAGCCTTATTATAAACTGCAGTTAAGCAAACCTGTTCATACAAACAAAATTCAAATTTGTTTGGCAAATTCGGTAAATGGCGGGGATAATGCAGTTAGAGAAATCAAATTCTATGAATATAATTCATTACAAGATGATGTTTCTGCATTGTTTAAAGATGATTTACATGTAGAATTGCAAGATGGTGTTAACGAGGCAAGCATTAAAGCGTTGGAAGATCGCGTGAATACGAAAGATACGAGAAGTGACGAGTATCATCCATATCGTGACGCAATGTTAAGAGATATTGAATACGCTAGACAGATTTTAAATGATACAGCAATTCAAGATGTTATCGTTGTTGATCAGAAAATCACGACGTCCAGAAATGGTCACTTGGGATTCTCAAGTTTAAGTGATCTACAACCTCTTGGAGTTTCAGTAAAAGCCGGTGAAACAATTAACGTATATGTTGGTAGTACCGGAACAGTGATGCCGCAAGTTGTATTTACGCAGTTCTATGCAGAAGCCAATGTATGGAAACAAAGTGTGACAAATTTGAAAAAAGGATTGAACGTTCTTACTGCACCACAGATCGGTTCTTTAGATATAGAACATGGTGGATCCGTATATGTACGTTATCCTAATGCAAAAGAGAGCGGACAAATTAAAGTTCGTGTCAGCGGCGGAACGAAAATTCCTTATTTGAACATTACAGGAATTACGGATGAAGCTGAGATAAAAGCAAAGATTCGTGCATATATTACTGAGTTAACAACATACAAGGATAGTTTGCAACAAATGTATACGGATGAAGGTCTGACTTTTGATCCATCTACAAGCGTTTTGAATACGACAGAAATCATGTCAAGAAATGCGTTGTTCTCAGTTGGCGCAACAAATGCATATGCAGGTATTGCGACAGGTGCCGGTACATTGGATGCTCAAGTCGATCGTCTATATAATTCTTTGGTTGCGTTTGAAGAAATGATGACGCTGTTCTATAACAACAAAGGATTATCTCCGGATGCAGACGATCCAAAAGATTTAACACCTGCTTCTAGAGTGAATATTCGTGCAATGCGTATGTTTGACGGTGCGTTCATGTATGCCGGTGGCGATCATGTTGGAGTAGGACATGGTTCTGTCGCAGGACTCATGCAAGGTAGACCAAACACGATAGAAGATGGCGAATTGAAAACAACCGGATTCTTCGGTTGGGGAATTAGTCATGAAATTGGTCACCAGATCAATCAAGGAAAAACAGCATATGCCGAAGTAACTAATAATATCTTTGCATTGTTGGCGCAAACATGTGATGATAAAGCTGCGGCTCGAATCGAACCAAGATATGAATCTAAGATTTATAAAAAAGTAACTTCCAATACAATCGGTAAAAGTACAGATGTATTTACAACATTGGCAATGTATTGGCAGCTGCACTTGGCATATGACGATACTGCAACAGCGACAGATACAAATTCTATTTATGCGAAGATGAACCGATTGATGAGAAGGGAAAACTTTGCAGGATATTCTTCTGATGAAATGCTCGTTGTTTATGCGTCAATGGCAGCAGAAAAAGATTTGAGCGAGCACTTTGAAAAATGGGGTATCGTGATTACCGATCAAGTAAAAGCAACCTTGAAAGAAAAAGGCCTTGCCAAAGAAGAACGTAAGATTTGGTACTTGAACGATGATGCAAGACGCTATCGTTTGAAAAATGGCGCAAGAATGTCCGAAGGTACGACCGTAAATGCAGTATTGTCTAGTGCTGACAATCAAACAAAACGTTTCACAATCACATTGGGAGTGAATGGAAACGCGAATGCGGATGCAATCTTAGGATATGAAATCAAGCGCAATGGAGAAGTTATCGGATTTACGATGGAAAATGAATTCGTTGATGCAATTGGTTCCATGAACAACCGTGCGTTGGTATACGAAGTAACAGCTTATGACAAATATTTGAATGCGACTGCGACAGTAAAATTGGATGAAGTAAAACTTTCTCATGATGGAAGTGTCAATAAAGACAACTTTACAATCACATCTAATTTCCTCGCAGAAAATGAAACAATCGATCATGAAAATCCAGATTTTGATGCAAGCACATTACAGGTAAACAATCTGATTGACGGTGATACTGATACAGCTTTCAACGGTGTCACTAGAGAAAATGCAAAAGATAAGACGAACCCATATGTGATCATCAATATGAATACGAAAATGGATATCGTAGGTGTGAAATATCGTGCTGCCATGAATGGAAGTACAGTTATGGATAACACGATCACCAAATACAATATCTATGTAAGTCAAGATGGATCATCTTGGACACTGGCGAAGAGTGGAAACTTCTTAACCAACGGATCCAATGATTACACGGATATCGTATACTTCGATAAAGAAGGTACAACCGGCGGCAATCAACTGTGGACATATGCAGATATGAGCTATGTAAAAATAGAAGCAGTCGGAAATGATGGAATCAGTGGAGCAGAAATCGATGTTATCGCTCCTCCTGGAGACAATGTTGATATGTCCAACAGTACGATTGGAAAACTGAATGCGCCATATAAATATATGGATTCTAACAATGAAGAACAAACAATACCGGCAGGTTCCGTTGTGTTCAAAGGTGATTACCGTGGACATCCTGCATTCAATGTAATGTTGCTTGTTGACGCAAACGACAGTGATGTATTCTATGAAGGTGAAAACTTCTTGTTTGCACAGTTGAACAGCGAAGGAGGCGTTGCTGAAATCGCAAGCGGTATTTGGTTCTATGTGGTCACTCCTGAACAATACGCAAGCATGCAAGGTAAGAGTGTGCGAGCAGAATTGTATCGTGTCAATGATGCTGAAACAAACGAAGGTCAGCGACTGACAAGTACTTCTCTGTCTGTAAGCAATCTACCGGCATATGATGCATTGCCAGGTATGGATATAGTTGATAGTACAAAGGGTGAGTAAATATGAAAAAGTTATTAGTGGCTTTGATTGCTGTAGGAGTATTCTTTGCTTGTACAATGGGTGCTTCTGCGGCTACCCTCTATCGTACAAGTAGCGGGAACGGCGCAGTAAAATTAACGATAAAAGCAGACGATGGTTATGTAGGCGCTTTGGATACGACAATGAAACTGAGCGGTGAAGTAACGTTGGATACGATTGAATGGGATGAATCTTTGGCTCCTGAATATGTGAAAGAGTATACGTATGATGAAGCAACCAAAACGATTCGCTTCTTTATCGCAACAGGTGATGTAACAAAGAATCTTGCCGATAAAGATGGAAATATTACGATTGGTGTAATTAAGGTAACATCACAGGCTCCTGAAGCAAATTTCAATGTAGAAATGAATCAGATGTCGGTTACCAATATGGATTACGAAACAAGAAGTGCCAAAGAAATTGTAAATGACAAAACCAATGATTTTACATTCGAATTGGAAGATGCCAATCAACCGGATGATAATCAGCCAAGCAATCCTGATGTTAATAACGGTTCAATCAATGATGGCATTGATGGGAATGGTGGCACAAATGTGAAAGACAGTGCGCTTGCGGATACCTCTAAGGAAAAAACGGATGCTATCTCAAATGCATTTGGCAAAAAACCGATCCAATATAACAGTGAAACGGGAGCTTATGGTTTTGCCGGATCCCAAAATAACACACTTGTGTATTCCATCCTTGGAATCATCGTCGTCGCATTTATTGGCGGTGTCGGATACATGGTGTATAAGCAAAAAGAAAATACAGAAACAAAATAAAAGTATCAAATGAAGTCAGTGTTTAACAGCACTGGCTTTTCTATTGGACGAGACTGTAATCACAATCCCCTGAAGTGAAAAGTTAAATTCCACTACAAAAAGCACATAAAAATAAGTAGAATTTACTGTTACAAAAAGAAAGCAGATAGACAGGATTAGGATATATCAAGAAAAAAGTCTTGTGGATTTTAGTTTTTCAGTTATAATGTATATGTAGATAAGTCAAAAA
>CAJTIT010000007.1 GCA_910576345.1 Erysipelotrichales bacterium | reverse complement strand
GTTACGTATCATTCCAATTTTTAAGTGATCCTCATACAGGTTGTTTTCGTCATGGATTTAAACACAAATTTTCCATTCACTTTTCAAAGACCAGCTAGAAATTAACTATTAATTTCAATGTTTTATATTTTCAAACTTTTTCATAAAAAACACTTGACTTTTATATAGTTAGCTTTCTTATGGAGTATTTCCTTATCGTAAGTCTTTTAAGCCTTTCCTTAAATTTCTTTATGCTTTCTTCATGTGCTCGTAGTTTCCATGTTTTCGTATTTAGCTCATAGTAAAATCCAAAGCCTAGATACTTTAGTTTGTTTGGCTTCGTTATTTTTGTCTTAGCCATATTCACTTTTAGTCCTGGCTTCCTTTCTATCCATGATGTTATACCATACATTACTCGTTTGGCACTTGCTTCACATTTTAAATTACACAATCATCTGCGTATCTTGTAAAATGCAGTCCTCGTCTTTCCAATTCTTTATCTAGTTCATTTAACAGAATATTGCTTAATAATGGTGATTGTTTCCGCCTTGCGGTGTACCTTTTTCACTTTTCGCATATTTTCCGTTTTCCATGATTCCTGCTTTTAGATATTTTCTAATGAGCGATTCCGTATCTCCATCATTTATTATGACATGTACGTAACTCATTAACTTATCTTGTGGCACATTGTCAAAGATTTTTTCAAGGTCTATATCTACTATCCATATGTATCCGTCATTGATATATTCCGATAGTTTTATGATTGCCATTTCACAGCTTCGTTTTGGTCGAAATCCATAACTGCTTTCTGAAAAATGTTCTTCACATATCGGACTCAATATCTGCACCATTGCCTGTTGGATTACTCTGTCCGTTACCGTTGGTATTTATCCACTTGGTATGCCTAATTATCTGATTTCTGTTCGTCGAGCCACGATTTCGCTATGCGCTTTTTCTCTTTCACACCTTGCGATGTGAAACTTGCCAGTCGCTTTCGAGTTCGCTAAACATCTTTCGATGCTTGGTAACTACGCCTCTTGTGGACTTTCACCACAGATGTACAACATCCCTGTCATACTAGAAAAAGCTGCAGTAAAGGTAGAACTGCAGCTTTCCTTTTTTATACATGTGTTCACAAACACGTATGTTGAGGGAATTGGTCCTGAAGAAGAAAACGGACCATTCTGATTATCGGGATCGAATCGACTGCGTTACTTCCGAACGATCCAGCAATCAAAGTTTTTGATCCACATGTAAGATGATGACCCTTTACCATCATCTCGCTAATAGTATACAATAAAATGCAATAGAAAGATACCATTTTTTTGCGAGTTGTAACAAAAAGTGAAAAAGTGGCAAAAAACATCATTTTATTAATAGTCTATGAACAGATTAACGTATGTTTTTTCTATTTAAAATATTAAAAAACACGATAACAATACATATTTTAACAACTTATATTATAAAAAGGTTTTTGAGCAAAATTTTGCTATTTTTATTTTGTAAAATCAAGAAAAACAGCAGTTTTCCACTTTTTTTAAAAATTTTTTATACAAAATTTTTGTATAGTTTTGAAATCGCTATTTTTGAAAAATGAAGGTCATTTTCAATAAAGCTATAATGAAATATCACCAGTTGTTTAATAAAAAAATTAGCAAAAGAATTTCATGAATAACATACACACAAAATTTTAAAAAAACTACATAATTGAACCGATCAAAACAATTTATTTTTATTTGTATCTTCATGATAAACATGACAATTATTAAAAGTTTATATTTTTATCATAGGAAATTTTTTAAAAAAATGATACAATAGTATAGACGATGGTACATCGTCCAAAGCATCTATATATTTACGATTCATGTAGGCCCCAATCCATGCGATGCATAGAATTGTTAAATATATAGATGCGAAAATAAATATAACAACAAGGATAGAAAAAGAGTTCACATGAATTTAAATAAATGCTTACTGATTTCTTTTATCTTGAGTTTATTATATTCTATTTACATCATTACCTATTTTACCGGCGCAATCGGAACGACCAACGGTGCACAACAAGCCGGTGCAGCGATTGCCACAGCGCTTGTCTTGCCACATATGATATGTATGATACTTGGTACCATCTTTAATGGCCTGGGCTGTTTTTTGCATAAATCAAGTTTTGCGCTGACGGGTGCAATTCTTTATGCGGTTGCCATGGTATTATTCCCACCATACCTCTTCTTTGTGATCATGCAAATGATTTTATCATTTGTTGGATATGCCGGTTTACGAAAAGCAAATCAAGCATAAATCATCAAATCCCTGTTTGCGATCACACTGTCACTAAATTAAGACAGTTGACAAAACAGAAAAATTGTTATCTGATAATTTGCCATTATTCTAGATAGCTTTTTTTATTTAAGATAAAATAACTAAAATAGATATAGCAAAAAGAACTCTTACGATACCTGCTTTCGTGAGTAAACTTGAATAGTTTAATAAGTGTTTCAATAAGACACTAACCCTTTTGTTTTGAGCGCCGGCGCAAATAAGATCCAGATGAAAAATGAGGGCATTCAAAAGATAAACCATAAATCATTCATTGTTATCAACATATGAAGATATCTCCACGATATACGAAAAACAATAAATTAAAAGAATCCCTCCAATCTATAATGAGAGATTCATGATTTTAGAATTTTATCAAGAGAAAATTTAGGTGGCCTTGTTTACGAACAGATCTTTTTTTATTCTATTTCAATAACATCATCGATGAAATTGGAAAAACGATCCATAATGTAGTCCCTATACCCTCTTGTGATGAAATGTGAAGATCCAAGTACAGTTTATCACACAACAATTTACACAGATAGAGTCCCATACCTGTTGCTTTTTCATTTTTTCTGCCGTTTTGTCCCGTAAATCCCTTGTCAAATACACGATGCAGATCGCTTAATGAAATCCCAATACCATTATCTTCCATATAGAGCGACACGCTTTGTTCCTGTAGTTTGGTATAGATGCGGATTTTTCCACTCTTTTCTTTGGTATATTTCAAGGCATTGGTGACGATTTGATCAATTATAAATTCCAGCCATTTAGCGTCACTATATACTACCGCATCCAATCCTTTTGTTTCCAGTTGTATTTTGCGATAGATGAATGATTTTGAATGTTTCTTCAATACTTTGTTCACAACAGAAGAAAGTGTCATTTCCTTGATTATATAATCCTTTTCTAATGTCGTACTGCGTGCATAAAACAACGCCTGATCCACGAAACCCTCTACCTTGTCCAATTCTTCTTCTATGCTTTTGGTGATCGCATTCTCATTATTAGAAATTATGAGTTTTCCTGCCGACAGCGGCGTTTTGATTTCATGCACCCACATTTCGACATAATTGCGGTACTCTTCTTCTCTTTGACGGTATGTATTGACATGTTCCAGCATATTCTTATTCACGGCGCAAAGCGTATCATATAGGATCTGTCCGTCCATGAAGTCCGGTTCTTCCATGATGTCTGCTAAAAGATATTTCTCTTGCAGATTTTGCATCGTTTTCTCAAGATCGCGATAAAAATTCCTGCGGCGGATGTATTCCACACATAATGTCGTCAATATGAAAATCGCTTGTAAAAATAATATCAGCATAATCATATGTGTGTTACAGTTGACTACTTGAAGAAACATAGCGATCCATGCGCTCAGAAATATGCCCAATAGGATGAAATACAGTTTCTCCTTTAGAAAAGCGCTAATCTTCATAAATAATATACCCCATACCACGTTTGGTCTGTATCAAGTCGTCCAACTGGATGTATTCCAATTTTTTACGCAGACGGTTGATATTGACAGTCAATGTGTTGTCATCGACAAACAACTCACAATCCCACATATGTTTCATCAATTCTTCTCTGGATACGATATGGTTCTTATTTTGAAACAAGCAATGCATGATGCGTAATTCGTTTTTGGTGAGATCGATAGTCTTTTCATGCCAGCTTATCGTGCTTTTACTAATGTCAAGTGTAATGTCTTTGATGGTCAGTTGATTAGAGAAACCTGTTTCATACGCTCGATGCAACACCCTAGCAATGCGCGCCAATAAAATCTGTAAATGATACGGCTTGGTAATGAAATCATCGGCGCCAAGATTCATAGAGATCAATTCATCCATATCCGAATCTCTGCTTGTCACAATAATGATGGGCATATCTTTATGGCGTCTCCTTATTTCCCGACAGATAAAATGCCCGTCATATACCGGAAGATTCAAATCCAGAAGTAGAAGATCAGGTTTTTTTGATTCAATCGTTTCCAATACATGTTCAAAATCTTCAATCCCTTCACTGCTATAGCCGTTTTTGTTCAAGAAATCACATAATTCTTTACTGATTTTTTCATTGTCTTCAATAACGAGAATATGATACATGATACACACCTTCCTTGTACATTATTATATCATATTTCAAAAGCATAGGATGTGTAATGAAATCAAATTCTTGTTTGTTTTGTCCTTAAAAAAAGTGCACTTTCATGCACGTTTTCTTTTGTTTACTTAGCACTGTTTATATAATTGTCGACTTCTTGTTCAATGATATGAAATGGTGCGGGACCGTTTTTTAAAAGCGCCTCGTTCAGTTTTACTGCATCAAACGCATCACCCAATTCGCTTTTCGCTTTGTCATACAGATCTTGGAATTTGAATCCGGTAACGTAGTATTGAAGATAGTTGCTTGGCGTTTCTAAAATCAAATACCATTGTTCTTTCAACATTTCTTCCATTCCATCTGTTTCAATGCCATATTGCTCCATATTCTCAATATATTGCTCATAGGAAATACCATCATAATGAATCTGAATATCCAAAAGTGCGATAATGCATTCTGTATACTGCTTATTTAATGAGGCAATGCGAAGAATGAGTTTAGCGTCATCATCAACGTCCGCATACTTCCAAGCGTTGCGTTCGATATAGGTTGCCCACCCTTCGCTGTATCCGTTATAGTCAATCATATAGCGAATGATGGGTAGTTTTTGTTGCTTAAAGTAGGTGTGCTGATACATATGTCCGGGATATCCTTCATGCGCGAGCGTTTCAAACAAACTCTGATCATAGTCACCATTTACCCAAATATGTTCCGGTGCATCCATAGGCGCATCGATTTTTCCCTGCAGATAGGCAGCTGGTGAAAAATTATCCTTCATGGAATCCGGTACTTTGGTCACATCATAGTTTAATTTACCAACATCCGGAAAGTCTTGTTTCATTTGCTCGCCCAAATAATCAATGGTTTCTTCAAAACTTGTGAAGTTCACATATTGCAGATCAGACAGTGAGGTATCTTGTAAGATAACTTGTGCTGCCTTTGGATTTTCTCTAATGACTGCCTGCATTTCCAACATGATATTTTCCATTTCGTTTTCTATATATTCACGGATTTTATCCACGCTGTCGTCAAGTCCCAAAGTACTGCTGAGCAAAAACTTATAATATTCTTTTCCATTTGGCTGTTTTGCCAAGCCAACCTCTTCTTTTGGTGCATCAATCTGTTCCAGAGTTGTCTTTAAATCTGCGTACCCTTTTACAAAGGATTCTTTTAACAGTTTCTCATTTTTTGCTTTTGCTTCTTTTTTCTCGTCATCATTCAGAAATGATACTTGATCGATTCTTCGATTAATGGTTTCGATTAAAAATGGATTTTTATCTTTACTGAAATTATCGCATTGTTCTATAACCTTATCAAGAATGGCTTTGCTCATTCCTACATCGTTTGCTTGACGCTCTTTTTCTATTTCCGCATATTTTTGAAAGGTTTCCGGCGTTGTTTCCAAAATATGGAAGTAGCTGTCCAGATCATGCCGGGTCTCAAATGTATATTCATTTAAAAGCAGCGGCAGTTGTGCTTGAAAACCGATAAAGCTTCCCAGATAGCTGTTAGCAAGATAATAGAATTTTGCCATGTCTTTGCTTCTTGAAAGCGAATCATGCAGAATATCATAGGTCATTTTCTGTTGATCGGATAAACTGTCATAATCATAGCTTTCTAATGTATCCAACAGTTCTTCCGTTGACTCGTCACTTGCTTCATAATCTTCCTTGTTAGAATAAGGAAGGTTTAATAGTTCTGGCTCAAATCCATAATTCTCCGGATGTTCAAATATGAATTCCAAATTTAAATTATCATTGTCCATAATTTCATTGGGTAGTTTTTCAATAAATTCATCAAATTCTGCAGATGATTTTTGAGGTTCTTTGGAATCACATGCACTCATCGAAATGATGAAGAAACCTATCAGCAGATATTTCCAAAACTTCTGTTGTTTCATTTCTAATTCCTCCATATCTATATGGGTATAGTATAACATACTTTCTTGTGCAAGTCTTCGTCTTGTTATGCTTTTATTTTCTTCCGTTTTGCTTATTTCCCAGGTAATTATTTATATCAATGATTTTGTACTTGTTTATATTTAACACTTATGGATGTTAGGTAGATGCAAGCTATGGTATTGTGGATACAACATTAGAGAATCAGTTTATTCTATTCAAATATTATCATTTTTTGTTTAACAGTTACATCTTTCTATGAATCCATATGCACTATCCGTAAGTGAGATAGCTTTGCTTTATAAGTATTGCACTCCCATTCATGTGAAAGAACGAAAAATGATTCTAATTGGATGACACGCTTTCCTTTTATTGTGTTTTTTTATGCAAACAGTTTATCGTTGTTTTATACAATCTTTATACGATGATTCGTTAAAAAGGAACTGATATATATCAATTCCTTTTTAATTTATTCTTATTTGCTTTTCCATAACGCAGTATTACCGATAGTCCAATTATGATCATGACAAAATAATTCTTTACATTTGTTTCATCTCCTGTGATAGCTCCGCCAATATTGGGCGTATAGGTTCCCATGACGCTTGTGTTACTTTCTTTATCACCTATGATGGATACAATGCCTAATTCATCTGTTTCATAAATTAGATAACCATCTTCTATTTTGTATTCTATCTTTTCATAAGTTCCATTTGCATTCTTTCTCATTAAAATTGGATTTTGAATGCCATCATAAGGTATCTTTACTTTTAAAATACCATCAGGCTGTACTTCCACACCATCTTTCAAAAGCTTTACATCAAAGACTTTCTTTACTTCATTTGTTTCTTTTACGAAATCTTTTGCGTCGTTTGCGATTTCTTCTTTTTTACTGTCTGTCACATCTTCTACTTTTAATGCGAAGTTTGGTAAGAATGGTGTGCCATCTGGCTTTTCCACTTTAATTCCGTTATCTTCCAATTCGGTTTTTTGCTTGATTTCCATTGTATCAAATGGAAATCCGTCTTTATTTCCATCTTTATTTGGTTTCCATTCCGTTATATCAATGATGTTTTCATCAGGTTCTCCATCATGATCCGTATCCAGATTGGTATCCGCTTTTCCATCGCCTGTTGTATCGATATCAATGTCAGGTATCCAATCGAAGTCTGTATCGATATTGATATCCGGCTGTCCATCTCCATCAAAATCGATGTTGACATCCGCTCTTCCATCTCCGTCCGTATCAATGTTCACTAGAATATCTTTCTTTTCATCAATTTCCATTGTGTCATATGGGAAATTATTTTTCGTATAATCCTTTTCCGGTTTCCATGTATGAATAACCGCAATATTTACATTTGGTGTTTTCCCATCTTTAGAAATATTGACATGCGCTTTGAAATCTCCTTTATGATCGATGTTGATATCCGGGATATGATCGTTATCTATGTCCACATTGATTTGTGGTTTTGCGCTTGTTCCTGTACAATACTCTTCTTTTACTATTGTACTTTGTACTACACACTTTGTCGGTTTCCAATCAGATTTCTTTAGAATTACAAGGTTGATATCCGGTTTTCCATCCTTGTCGGTATCGATGTTTAAGTCTGCTATTCCATCACCATCACTATCGATATTGAGATCAGGTATGCCATCATAATCTCGATCACCGTTGATCACAACCCAGTTTCCACTATCATCTTTCCATTTGATGTTGAGATCCGGACAATCATCTCCATCCGGATCATTGAAATCCGGTTTTCCATCTCCATCCACATCTTTATCCACTTGACTATCAATCATTAGTTTTCCTTCTTTGAAGATGAAATTGTAATTTGGATACGTTGTGTTCATTTCTTTTGTATTTCCTGTGATCGGATAACTTCCTGCTTTGCTGGTCGTTGTCGCTGTGGTACTTAGTTTGACAATACCACTGTCTACTACATCTTGTACGCCATTCCAGCTGACCAACTGACTTGTGAAATCTTGGAACGTTAATGGTGGATTCTCTTCTCCCTTTTGTTTCATTTTGTCATCTATAATCACTTCAATATCTTTTGGTAACACTTCGATGGTTATTTTCTTACTTAATGTCACTTCGCTGTCTGCCGTTCTTGTCACTGTGATATTGATCTTTGCGCCATTACTGCACTTCAATGCATCAAACTCTGCCATATTGTTATTTACGGTTGGATTCGATACAAAGATTGTATTGTCTACTTCAAATGTATAGTTGACATTGGAACTTGAACTGTCGTCTTGTAAGGATCGTAAGCTAAAGTGATCGCCGTAATAAATCTTTCCCGGTTGGTTGATGGATAAACTGCTTTCTTCCGGTGATAATATTTTCATCTTTCCATCTGCTTCTGTTTTGTTATAGTTTCGATTTCCTGCTTTCTCAACATGGAGGGATATTTCTATTGTCGTATCTCCACTATAGTTGTACTCAATATCTACTCCGTTGTTTGTCCATGCCACTCCATTCGCACTTGCATCTACAGATATATAATAATTTGTATCATTTACTGTTACGCCACCTTCATTACCGGATATATCTTGTGCATTGATGATTGGAGTTACTTTACCTTTTCCGTTTTGTGCAGCTGTTACTCCTTGAAAGGATATCGTCTGATTTGCCTTTGTGATTGTGATTGGAAGTTCGATTGTTTTATCACTGTAGTTTCCATTTGGATCATGACTGGTCGCTTCTACGATCACTTGTCCTGTTTGCGTCTTTAGACTTGCATTCAATATGGATACAAGTCCACTTGGATCAACACTGATCACATCTGTAGGACTTCCTGCTTTTAATGCATAGGTGACATTGGTTCCTGCTGGATTACCAGAGGTATATAATTGGAATTTTTTTCCTTTTCCATATACTTCACTGTAATCATCATAAGTATTTCCGCTTTTCGGCAGTTCGTTTCCACTTGCATCCGTATAGATGAATTCTTGTGAACCAGCCGTTACTGTGAATGTTAATTCTGTGATTGCGTCAGCTTGTCCACTGGCTCCTTGTTTTTCTGCGATGATCACAACTGTCCCTACATTTTTGATCGTTATTGCGCCACTGTTTGGATTCACATCAATCACATTCGTTGTTTCACCGTCTTTCAATCGATAAGTCACAGGGTTATTATTGGAACTTCCTTTCACTGTCGCAAATACAGTAACATTTGTATCTGTTAAAGCTGCCGATTTTGTAGTAATGATCGTATTGGAAGTTGTGTTCTCATAAAACTTCAAGTTTTCTGCCGGTGATAAACCTACACTGATATTGACCGGTATTTCTTTTGTGCTCCACTGATCACTTACTGTTACCGTAATACTGTAATTTCCTATATTGGAAGATAAATCCGCTGTTGTTTTTATTTCTCCTGTGCTTGTATTCACACTGAAATAATTATAATCATCCACTTGTTTCAAGCCATACGTATACGTTGTCGCTCCACTTGTGCCATTGTTTGGTGTACCCAATGTTGCGACAATCTTTCCAATTACACCATTCGGTTTGATATTCGCATCACTTGTTTGAAAGGTTGGCGAAGATGTACTGGACGAGTTCGTATGTGGCGTAACACTTCCGTCCACTTCTCGAAAAATCACAATTTCTTTTGTGGTTTCGGTGGCTTGATAATCGTCATTTCCTGTGCTTGCATCATCATCTGCCGTAGCCTTGATTGTGATTTTCCCATAAGCAGTTCCACCAGTATATGTGATGGTACCGGTGTTTGGATCAAGATTGATAATACCAACACTTCCACCGACTTTTGAATACGTTACCTTTGTGCCGGTACTTGGCGTTGCACTCGCCGTTTCATTCCAACCTGCAGTAGCTTGTGCAATACTTTTCTTTGTTTGATTTGGATCATCAAATGCCACAGTAAGATTTGTTTTATTAACAGTAAAGGATGCATTTATCTCCAAAGCAGGATTAGGATTACCATTTTCATCTTGTGCCTGTATTTTAAAATGATAAGTTCCGGCATGCAAGGCACTGTTTTTTACAACAACGCTTGTTTTGTTACTTCCTATTTCCAGTTGATCTGCTTCACCCGGATACGCTGAATCTTCTATCAATGTGTATTGAGGAGAACCGGCACCGTTTTTAGAAGATATGGAACCTACTTTATCGCCAACATTAACATTATGATTTACTTGTAGATCACTTTGTGGTGTAAATGAAAGATCGGATAATGGTTCTACAATTTCCAAAGGTCGTACATCAGTAATGGAACTGGAATCTGCCGGTATTGTGCTGTTTTCATTATATGCTTCATTTACAATGCCAATTTTGTATTTCCCTGCCGGAATACCAGTAAGATCAAATGCATATAATCCATTTCCTTTTGCGCTTTCCAACGGCTTATAGTATTTAAAATTCCCATCTTTATCAAATACCAAAGCTGAAACTGTATAAATACCGCCAGCACCATCATTGCCGCTTTGCGCATTCGCATTGATATATACTGTTGTATCCTTCGTAACTTTATCAATTTCCGTGTGGTCTTTATTTTCTATTTGTGTAAATGTAGTTGTTGCACTTAAAGAGTTGTTTTCAAGTCTGATTTTCATAGTATCGTATGAAGAAGTATCATTATAAATATGCGTGTACCCAGCAGGCAAAGTCGTTGCTTCGACCTTGCCAATAGAATTTTGTGTTCCAATGGAAGTTGCAAATATAATATTGCTTGTATCTATATTCAAAAACGGTCTTACATACATCTCTACGATTGTTGTATTCACTGTTTGACCACTTGAAGATATAGAGCCATCAGTACCTTTGACATAATATGCGCCATTTGTGCTAAGATCAGACCCGCCTGCAAACGTAAACAGCCAATAATTATCAATAAATGCTGAATCCGGGCCATAAAGTCCAGGATAATTAAATGTGCCAACCGTATTTCTGCTTAGGTAATCTAATTCAAACAAATCTAATAAATATGCGTGTTGTCCTATTTCATCTGCTTTTATTGTCTGATCAAAAATTACTTTTGCCGCATAATTACCAAAATTATAATATTTAGATATATTTGTTAAATCACGATGTCCAATCAGTTTATCTTTATAGGAGAGCATATCAATTTGTGCATTCAATTCTTTCAATTTTGGATATATAATTGATGTAGAGCTATCTGTATAATCCGGCATGTAATACGATCCGTAGTGTTCATATGGTGCCGGATTCCAAGGTATATACATCGTATATGCCCCATCTTTGAAAGCAGTTGTTTTATTTCCATATGGATGGAGTGAACCGCTAATCCAGCTCGTTTTTGGTGTTAAATTAGGAAATGAATAGGAGCCGTATGTGCCATCTGCAGTATATTGTGAATACTTATTGATATTGTATAAAAGCTGAAAAGGAAAATCTGTCCCATCATCATTTTGGAGACCTAAATATAGTTTATCCCCTTTACGCATGCCAATATGACTTCCATTAATTCCTGCAGGCGCTTTATTCACTCTGCCTGTAATCTTTCCTCCTACTTGATATGATTGATTAGAAGCCTTCATTTCTACATTATAAAAAGCATATCCAGCAGATAATGTTCCAAACAATGCAATAAACACAATCAAAATCCGTTTCCACATACGTATCTATCCTTCCTATCGGTTAAACAAAAAAACCTCAACTGCATAAACACATAAGCATAAAAATACTATAAAGTATCAATCTGACGGATTGGGAAATGAAATTGTTCGATAAATATCAATTTTTTTCTAAAAATTTTTCAAATTGTTCATTCCAGTCTCTAAAACATAACATTGACCAGTAAATTCCTTCATATTTTTTTAATTCTTCATACAGTGGTTGAATAGCTAAAATCTCTGTTTTTGACTTCGTTTGCATTTCCACATCACAATGCGCCCATAAGGTAAGTGCATAATAAGCATCGTGTGCATTATCAAATGTTTGGTTTCCATAATCAATGGGACCAAACGGTTTTTTGTTTTGTTCTACTTCTACTTCATTTTGAGAGGAACTTTGATTTAATAATTCTACGCCTTTGATCGTCGCAACTACAAGCACACTGGCACTGATGATACCCATCGTATATGTCCAAGTCTTGTTTGTGAATTTTGTTTTTAACAATGAAAATGTAGATGATGAAAACACGGGAATCCGTATTGCTGTTTTCGCAAATTCACTCGCAAAATAACCGCTTAACAACACAGACATATCAGCGGTTCTAAAATTCAAATGCACACGTTCTTTATCTTGATAATTTTCAATCAGTTCTCGCAGCTGTTCTTTTCCTGTATTCATTCGTGATTTCACAGTTCCTTCAGGAATTTCCAATGTTTTAGCGATATCTCGTATTTTCATATTGCTGAAATAACTCAATAACAAGACCAATTGATATTTTTCATCCAGCTGTTCTAAAAAATGTTTCAATACTTCTTGATCAGAGCGCATATGCATGTTGGCTTCCGGTAACATATAATTGCGTTCTTCCTTAGAAACTTGAAAAACGGCGTGTTCTTCAGGAAATGAGGATGTTTTGTTTTTACGAAACAAATCACTTGCTTTGCTAATGACAATGCGATGCATCCATTGATCAAACAGTTTTGGATCTTTTAAACCAATCAATGATTTCTGCATCTGCACAAAGGTATCCTGTGCGATATCTTTCGCATCCGCTTGATTCCGGCTAATCTTTAACGCAAGGTAGTAAACACGTTTATAATACTGTTCATAAATCTGTTGAAATGCCTGCTTATCGCCTTGTTGAAAACGGCGAATTGCTTGTTCACACATATCCTCACATCCTCTCTTATTCTAAAATAACACATGTGATGATTTATTGTCAATAATTTAACAATTTGTTATTTTTTACCAATTACAGTTATTTCTGCTTTAAATCATTCTTTTTTATTACAAATAATTTAATTATAGTATTTATATATGAATGATTTATTTTATTTTAATCATTTTCTAATATGATTTTTTTATTCATTTTAAACAATTTACTTTTGTTCTTTTATTATAAATTCATATGCTTTCAGATAAAAAAAACGTTGGTTTTAAAAACCATAAGTATAAACTTATAGTAGATAATCCGTATGAATATCATCATATAGATAGGAGAAAAACGGCATCAAATACAGATTGTTTTCATCTGAAAATGATGCCGTTTTATTTATTGATCATTCTGTTTTTTACTTTTGAATATGATTGTTATTAATAGAAAAGAGAATAAAAATACATATTTTATATACATGTTTGTATGATCGCCAGTAAGTGCACCACCTATGTTTGCTGTATAGGTTGCATTCACACTTGTCTCATTATCTTTATCACCTATCATAGATACAATTCCTAATTCATCTGTTTCATATATCAGATGATTACCTTCCATTTTGTATTCAATTTTCTCATAAGTGCCATTCGCATTCTTTCTAAATAAAATTGGATTTTTTATTGAACCATACGGTATTTTTATTTTTAATGTTCCATTTGGTTGTACTTCTATATTGTCTTTCAACAGTTTTACATCATATATTTTTTTCACTTCCTGTGTTTCTTTTATGAACTCTTTTATTCCGGCTGTAACTTCTGATTGTTTTACATCAGTTACATCTTCTACTTTTAATACGTAATTTGGTAAAAATGATGTACCGTCTGTATTTTCTACTGTGATTCCATTGTCTTCCAATTCTGTTTTTTGCTTAATTTCTATAGTATCATATAGGAAGCCATTCTTATGGGAGTCTTTATCAGGTTTCCATTCATTGATTTCATAAAGGTTTTCATCTGCTTTTCCATCATCATCCGTATCGATATTGATATCCGGTTTTCCATTGCCATTTATATCAATGTCAATGTCTGGAATTTCATCACCATCCATATCTATGTTGATATCTGGTTTTCCATCTCCATCAAAATCAATGTTTACATCAGGTCTTCCGTCACCATCCGTATCAATGTTGGTTTCTCGTTTTGGTTCATCTGGATCTGTACCTACGGAATCATAAGTAAATCCGTTTTGTGAATAATCATGTTATGGTTTCCATTCATGAATTTCTACGATATTTACAGATGGTGCTTTTCCGTCTTTGGATATATTTAAGTCTGCTTTCATATCTCCATTATTATCTATATTGATATTTGGAATATTGTCGCTATCTGTATCGATATTGATTTGTGGTTTTACACTTGTTCCTGTACAGTGCTCTACCTTTACAATATCACTTACTACAACACATTTCGTTGGTTTCCAATCACTTTTCTTTAAGACAACCAAGTTGATATCCGGTTTTCCATCCTTGTCTGTATCTATATTTAAGTTCGGTATTCCATCTCCATCAGAATCAATATTGAGGTCAGGAATCCCATCATAATCTCGATCTCCATTGATGATAATCCAGTTTCCATCTTCATCTTGCCATTTGATATTGACATCAGGACATCCCTCTCCATCCGGATCATTGAAGTCCGGTTCTTCATCACCATCCACATCTTTATCAATCATACCTTCCACCATTAGCTTTCCATCTTTGAAGATAAAATTGTAATTCGGAAATTTCCCATTCATCGTCTTTGGATTTCCTGTAATTGGGTAACTTCCACCTTTGCTTGTCGTTGTCGCTGTGGTACTTAGTTTTACATCATTGGAATCTACTTGATCTTTCACGCCATTCCAACTGACTAATTGATCTTGGAAATCTTGGAATGTGAGTTCCGGATTTTCTTCCCCTTGCTTCTTCTGTTTATCATCAATGATGATTTCAATATCTTTTGGTAGTACTTTGATCTTAATCGTCTTGCTTAACGCTACTTCTCCATCTGCCGTTCTTGTGACCTTAATCTCTATTTCTGTATTGCCACTGTTTTTTAATGCATCAAATTCTGCCTTATTTCCATTCACGTTTGATTGGGATATATAGATTGTATTGTTCACTTCAAATGTATATTGCACATTCGCACTGGAACTATCATCTTGTAAGGATCTTATTGTAAAGTGATCTCCATAGACGACTTTTCCCGGTTGATTGATCGCCAATGTACTTTCCTCTTGTCCCAGAATTCTTAAGATTCCATCTGCTACCGCCTTATTATAATTGCGGTTTCCTGCTTTCTCTACATGGAGCGGTATTTCATTCCTTCTTCTTTATCATGATCATATTCAATATCAATTCCATTGCTTGTCCATGCGATCCCATTTGCGCTTTCATCTACGCTGATAAAATAATCTGTATCATTTAGCGTTACTCCTCCCTCATTGCTTGATATATCCTGTTCATTGATCACTGGCGTTACTTTACCTTTACCATTTTGTGCATTGGTTACATCCGCAAAGCTAATTTTCTGATCTGCCTTTAAGATATCGATTGGTAACTCTATCGTCATATCTTCATAATTGCCATTTGCATCATGACTCGTTGCTTCTACGATGACTTTCCCTTTTTGTGTGTTCAAACTTGCATTCAATATGTGAACCAATCCATTTGCCTCTACAGATATCACATCCGTTGGACTACCTTTCTTCAATGCATACGTCACTCCACTATTACTTCTGAATCGACTGCTTATGCCACCTTCCGTATATAGCTGAAACGTTTTACCATTTTCATATACTTCTTCATATGCTTTATATTTTTCAGATATCTTTGGCAATTCATTTCCGCTTTCATCCACATAGATGAATTCCTGTGATCCCGCTGTCACTGTAAACGTCAATTCTGCGATTGCATCCGCCTGGCCGTTAGTGCCTTGCTTTTGTGCTACAATGATGACAGTTCCTACTTTTTTCAATGTCACTGCGCCACTGTTTGGATGAACATCCAGTATATCCTGTGGTTCTCCGTCTTTGATCTTATAAGTAACCGAATTGGTATTGGAGCTTCCTTTGACTGTCGCATACACAAATTCTCCTGTAGCAGTGATTCTCACAGTTTTCTTTGTGATGATCGTACTACTAGACGAATTCTCATAAAACTTTAAATTTTCTGCAGAAGCTTTGCCAACATTGACCTGAACAGCAACATCCTTTGAGGACCATCGATCAGAGACTGTAATTGTAAAATGATAGGTTCCTACCGCTAGATTGGCATTGGACTGTATCACTCCGGTATTGGCATCCACTTTAAAAAGACTACCATCTCCATCCGTCTTGAGTGTATACTTGTAAGTTATAATTGAATCGCCAATCGTATCCGGCGTACCAAGCGTCCCTTTGATTGTACCAATAATGCCATTTGTTTTGATATTTGACTTATCTGTGGAAAAGGTAGGTATCGTCATATCACTAGATGCAGGATCTGGCGTGATGATGCCGTCAACTTCTCTTGTGATGATGATATCTTTTTCTGCGTATGCAGAACGATAGATATCATTACCGGTAGAAGGATCGTCGTCAGCCGTCGCTCGGATCTTCACTTTACCAAATGCGCCATCTTGTTTGTATTTGATTTTCCCCGTATCCTTATCGATATCAATGAGACCAATATCTCCGCCAACAATGGAATAAGTAATTTTCGTAACATCACTTGGATTCACACTTGCTAATTCAAACCAATCATTTTGAGCTTCTGATATGGATTTTTTCGTTTCTGCAGGATTTTGAAAAGTGATGGATAAATCTTGTTTTTGAATTAAAACATGAATCAACTGCGTTTCTTTTGTACGACTTTTGTCTATGGAAAAATCAGAAGGATATTCATATAGACTCTCATCCACACACTCATCAACAACTTTCACTTTGAAATAATAATCGCCTGGTAGCAACTTCTGAATTTGATTTACCTTAGCAGTTCCAAACTGGTTATCAATTTGTTCCAAGGTAAAATGTGAAGATGGAATCATTTCATTTCCAACCCCATCTTTATCTGTGTCATAAATGTAAAAGTGAAACGGTCCTTCACCTTCTACAGTATGAATGCGAAATAAATCTATATCTTCACCTGATTTCTTCGTTTGATTGATTGGATCAGATTCAACGGATGCAATCTTTGTCATATGCTTTGATGGAAGTTTAATTTCAAAAAAAGGCATCACGTTGGAAGCTAGGTTGCCACTGCCACTATAATAATGCAGGTGTGTATATCCCGGATATACAGGACCATCCAAGCTATAAAAATAAACACGATGATTCGGATCATCTTCATAAAAGGCATCCAAATAAAAGTCTCCATATCCATTGAACATATTCAAAATACGGAAGTCAGTTTCATGTTTTGTAACTTTATCATATGCTTCTAATGTCATAAAATTCAATGTATTGACATTGTTTTTATTTCGTACTTTTTCTCCAATTTTGTCTACATTTGATAAGTCATAATTCGCTTGCGCATTCTCCATAAAAGAATTCAAATCATAAATTTGTGGGAATCCAAGAGAATTTGCCATAATATAACCTTTTCCTGTGTTTTGATCAGCATAGATGATTTTCCATGTTATTCCCCCCATAAGGAATGTATCTTTTCCTGTTTCTTCAAAGATTTCATCAACATCATAATACTTAGAATCTGTAGATCCAGCATGTAAATTTGCTTGATGATAGACATTGCCAATACAAAACAAGCTTATCATCAAAATCATACCTACCATTGTTTTTTTCCACATTATTATCATTCCTTTCCAAATTACTCTTAAAATGTAGACTTTAATAAAGATAGTAAAAGCTTATTGAAATATATGTTTCTGAACAAAAAAACAGGCATTTTTAACTAAAAAACACCTGTTCAGAAATGTCTACTTATGAAGACATCCTTTTATTGAAATGTATCTTTCTGTTTGTTTCTTTTCAAATAAATAATAGTTGTAATACTTCCGAATACCATTAGAAGATTGATATACATGTTCGTTCCATCCCCTGTTAACGCTCCTCCAACATTTTGATGGTAATTTCCTTGCACATCTGTTTTTGAATTATCCTCAGTTTTATCTCCTATCAAACTTACAATTCCTAACTTATCTGTTTCATATGTGAGATAACCATTTTCGATTGTAAAATTGATTTTCTCATATGTTCCATTTGCGTTCTTACGTATCAATATTGGATTGGATATTTGATCATATGGTATCTTTATTTTCAATGTTCCATCCGGCTGTACTTCTATATTGTCTTTTAATAGTTTTACATCAAATACTTTTTTTACTTCTTGTTTTTCCTCTATGATGTCTTTTGCGTTTGTTTGAATGTTTTCTTTTTCAGAATCAGTCACATCTTCTACTCTTATTGCGTAATTTGGTAAGAATGGGGTTCCGTCTGGTTTTTCTACTTTGATTCCGTTGTCTTCTAAATCTGGTTTTCTTTCTATTTCAATCGTATCAAATGGTAATCCATCTTTTTCTCCATCTTTGTTGGGCTTCCATTCATTGATTTCATAAAGGTTTTCGTCTGCTTTTCCATCGCCATCTGTATCAATATTGATATCCGGTTTACCATCTCCGTTTGTATCAATATCAATATCTGGAATTTCATCACCATCCATATCTATGTTGATATCTGGTTTTCCATCGCCATCAAAATCAATGTTGACATCTGGCCGTCCATCTCCATCTGTATCAATGTTGGTTTCTCGTTTTGGTTCATCTGGATCTGCACCTATGGAATCATAAGTAAATCCATTTTGTGAATAATCATGTTTCGGTTTCCATTCATGAATTTCTACGATATTTACAGATGGTGTTTTTCCGTCTTTTGATATATTTAAGTCTGCTTTCATATCTCCATTGTTATCTATATTGATGTTTGGAATTTTGTCACTATCTGTATCGATATTGATTTGTGGTTTTACACTTGTTCCGGTACAGTATTCTTCCTTTACTGTTGTGCTTTGAACCACACATTTTGTTGGTTTCCAATCACTTTTCTTTAAGACAACCAAGTTGATATCTGGTTTTCCATCCTTGTCTGTATCTATATTTAAGTCCGGTATTCCATCACCGTCAGAATCAATATTGAGGTCAGGAATCCCATCATAATCTCGATCACCGTTGATGATTACCCAATTTCCATCATCGTCTTTCCATTTGATATTGAGGTCAGGACATCCATCGCCATCGGGATCATTGAAATCCGGTTCTCCATCATCATCCACATCTTTATCGATCAGTCCTTCAATCATCAGTTTTCCATCTGTGAAAATGAAATTGTAATTTGGATATTTTCCATTCATTGTCTTTGGATTACCTGTGATTGGATAACTTCCACCTTTGCTTGTCGTTGTCGCTGTGGTACTTAGTTTTACATCATCAGAATCTACTTGATCCTTAACACCATTCCAACTGACTAATTGATCTTGAAAATCTTGGAATGTGAGTTCCGGATTTTCTTCCCCTTGTTTCTTCTGTTTATCATCAATGATGATTTCAATATCTTTTGGTAGTACTTTGATCTTAATCGTCTTGCTTAACGCTACTTCTCCATCTGCCGTTCTTGTGACCTTAATCTCTATTTCTGTATTGCCACTGTTTTTTAATGCGTCAAATTCTGCTTTGTTTCCATTCACGTTTGGTTGGGATATATAGATTGTATTGTTCACTTCAAACTTGTACTGTACATTTGTACTGGAACTGTCATCTTGTAAGGATCGTAATGTGAAGTGATCTCCATAATAAATCTTTCCCGGTTGATTGATCGATAGATTACTTTCATCAGGAGATAGTATTCTCATCTTTCCATCCGCTTCTGTTTTGTTATAGTTGCGATTTCCTGCTTTCTCCACATGAAGTGGTATTTCTATTGTCGTATCTCCACTGTAATTGTATTCAATATCAATTCCATTGTTTGTCCATGCGACTCCATTCGCACTTGCATCTACCGATATATAATAATCTGTATCACTTACACTTACTCCGCCTTCATTACCGGATATATCTTGTGCTAGTATAATTGGTGTAACTTTTCCTTGACCACTTTGTGCTGGTGTTACATTCTTAAATGAAATTGTCTGATCTGCTTTGGTAATCGTGATTGGTAATTCAATCGTTTTATCTGTATAGTTGCCGCCAGGATCATGACTTGTCGCTTCTACGATCACTTGTCCGATTTGTGTATTCAAACTTGCATTCAGTATCGTTACCAGACCGTTTTGATCCACAGATATGACATCGGTTGGACTTCCTGCTTGTAAAGTATAAGTTACAGTATTGGAAGCTTTCGCCTTACTATTTATCCCATTGGATGTATACAACTGAAATGTTTTACCTTTTCCATAGACTTCTTCATAATCTTTATAGCTTGTTCCATTTTTCGGAAGTTCGTTTCCACCTGCATCGGTATAGATGAATTGTTGAGATCCAGCTGTTACTGTAAATTCCAGTTCCGCAATCGCATCTGCTTGTCCACTTGAACCTTGTTTTTCTGCGATGATCACAACAGTTCCTACATTTTTCAATGTGACAAGACCGCTATTGGGATTTACATCAAGCACATTTGTAGATTCTCCATCCTTCAAACGATATGTGACCGGATTATTATTGGAACTTCCTTTGACTGTCGCAAACACCATAACCCCTGTATCTGTTACTTTTGCACTCTTCTTATTGATGATCGTATTGCTTGTGGAATTCTCATAAAACTTCAAATTCTCCGCAGGTGCCATGCCAACATTAACTTGAACCTGTATATCTTTAGAACTCCATTTATCTGAAACTGTGATTGTGAAGTTATACGTGCCTACTGCCAGGTTGGCGTTTGCTTGCATCACTCCTGTACTAGAATTTACTTTGAAAAAATTTGCATTACCGCCACTTTTGATTTCATATTTATATGTGGTCGTACTTCCACCAATCGTATCTGGAGTACCAAGTGTTCCTTTGATCGTTCCTATCGTACCATTCATCTTGATATTTGCTTGATCTACAGAAAATGTAGGGACATTGATATCGCTAGAAGCAGGATCTGGTGTCACCACTCCGTCTACCTCTCTATAAATGACGATATCTTTTTCTGTAAAAGCAGAATTGTATTTGTCTTCACCACTAGCAGGATCATCATCTGCGGTCGCTCTAATCTTTACTTTACCAAAGGCGCCATTACCTTTATAAGTGATTCTTCCTGTATTTTCATCGATATCAATTAAGCCAATATCACCACCAACGATTGAATATTGGATTTCCACATCATCATTTGGATGAACGATTGCCTGTTCGTCCCAACCACTTGTGGCTTCCACAATACTTTTTCTTGTTTCTCCACTCTGTTGGAAAGCAATGTTTAAATCACCACGTTGAATTTCCACATGGATAGCATCTGATTCCTTCATTCGACTTTCATCTTTTGTAAAATCAGAAGGATCATTATATAAATTTTCATCCGGACATTCGTCAATCACTTTTACCTTGAAATAATGATCGCCACTTGGTAGATTTTGTATTTGTTTTACTTGTGCAGTTCCTTTTGTTGAATCCAAATTTTCCAAAGTGAAATAAGCAGAAGGTATTGTGTCATCACCTACACCATTTTCATCCACATCATATAGATAGAAATGAAATGGACCTACACCATCAACCACACGTATTTGAAATGGATCGATAGATTCTCCATACTTTTTTATTTGTTCTTTTTTATCAGAAGTAACGGCTTGAATTTTTTTCAATTTACTTGGAAGTTTGATTTTGAATACCAGATATAAGGCGCTACCTAATCTAGGGTTGGTTCCTGTATTATATTTTAGGTAATTATAACCTGGTACGGCGTTACTAGTACCATAATGATAAATCCTATGTTCTGGATTATCTTCAAAAAACGCCTCTAACCAGAAGTCTCTGCCAAGTAATAGTTCAAATTTTTTTTCATGATCTGTAATAATATCATATTCTTCCAAAGTCATTAAATTTAAAGTAGATACATCATTATGACTCTTTACACGTTCTCCTATCACATCTGAATCAGACAAATCATATTCTTGTCGAATACGATCTAAATCTTCATTGACTTGGTTATACATCGCTGCTCCATACTTTCCACTTCTCCCCATAATATAACCTTCACCGGTAGAATCATCTTCGTAAACGATAGTCCAATCCCATCCCCCCATGCGAAAAGTAATTGTTCCTGTTTCTTCAAAAACTTCACCTACTCCATAATATGTCGATGATCTTACTTGTGCATTCATATTCCAATTATAATAACCATATGCAATAGAAAACGTACTTATCAAAACAACCACTGCGACAATAATCTTTCTCCACATACCTATCCACATCCCTTTCTATCTAAAACAAATATAAAAAGTATACGAAAACATCCTTCTCATTCTTATATTCGTATTCTAGAGTCTATTTATTCCAAATATGTTCGCAGTAGCTTTTAAAAAAATTTACTTTTTATTCAATTCAAAATCTTCACGCCAATGATTCAGATCCAACCGCTGGTAATACGGTCCGTTGACTTCCTTCAAAAATTCATAATAAGGCATAATCTGATCAAACTCTTCTTTGCTTTTCTGTTTCATCTCAACATGGCAATGCGCCCAATCCCTCAACTTGTAATACACTTCTTTCTGTGTATATGTACCACTCTCATCCTGAAATACTTTTTGTTCCATATCTCCTACATCATTGGATGACATCAATATGAAACCACCACCAAGAATCAACGCTGTACTTACCACAAACGCACTCACCAGCGCAGCAGGATGAGCGATTGCCTGGAATATAGAATTTGGCACCTTCCCAAAATGTGATCCATAATCTTTTCGATACGCAAAAAATAACAACAGCGGTATCGGCACAAACGAAAGACGAAAACGCTCCATTGGCTCCAATTGATCCATTTGTTTTTTTAAAGCTGTTTTTGCGCTCACCAAACGGCTTTTCACCGTACCATCCGGAATCTCCAATATCGCTGCCATTTCTTTTATGGAAAGCTGTTCAAAATACATAAGGAACAGAATCTCTCTTTGATGTACGGTAAGATTTTCCATGAGTTTTAAAATCATTTCTTTACGCTGTTTGCGATTGAAATGATTTTTTCCGGTCATATAAACACGTTCTTCTTCAATTGGCATCGCATTTACAATATCCGGATCCAAAATCGTATATTTGTTCTTACGGAAGATCTTATTGCACTTGGAAATAACTATTTGCATCATCCATTTGCGGAAATTCTTTGTTTCTCGCAGATCTTTAATGGATTTTTGAATCGTAATGAATGCTTCCTGTGTGGCATCCTGTGCATCCGCATCACAATTGGTTATTTTCAAAGCCATATAATACGCTTGTTTATAAAACGTCTGATACAATTCATTGAATGCATTGGCATCTCCTTTTTGTGCCCGAAAAACAATATCCAGTTCCATATTGCTCATTGAACATCCACCTTTCATTTTTAGAGTCTTTTCATTGTAAAAAAGATCGGTCTCTTTTCTATGTTTTTTACTATAATCTAAAATTAACAAAAATTCAATTATTTTATATATATTTTTATTATTTACAAATTATATTTAACAAAAATGGTAAATAAAGCAAGAAAATATATACATCTTCAAATATAATTAAAAAGTTTCACAAATGTTATAGGATGCAATTCCTTATAGACAACTGAAATAACACATGTTATACTGCAATTATAAGAATGTGAGGAATTACAATGTCACACAGCAAACATACAAAACGCGGACATTCATTATATATAGAAAAATGGGATGGTGCCGCAAAAAAATATATCAACACATGCATCCTATGTGGGCATCAAGGTTATGATCCTATGATAGAAGACAAAGAATTTCGTAGAAATGCAAGGAATAAAGTGATTTACAAAGAATTGACAAAAACGCTTACGGTCATGCATTTAGATGAATTCGGACGATGTGAAACATGTGCAGTGATGCCGCTTCATGAAAAATAATTGTTGATAAGCAAAAAGATGAAGCAATACATTGATTTGAATAATTGTAGAAGCCAATTTTATTTCAAACAATAAATTGATATCTTGCCATACATCTAAGCCATAAAAAAGCAGTCAATCTTTAGAAAAACTGCTTATATCCAAATATAAAATTGTCTATAGTGTTCGCTACATCTTAATTGGTCGCTCTTTCAGAACATGCTCACGATTTAGTTTAATTCAGTGAATAACATTTTACTAAAAAACACATATATTAAAATCTATACGCACATCAATAATTACCTGTTCAATCGGTTTTGTACGGCCTTTCATACTGCTTCTTTCCTGTTTTTTTAAGTGCAGGGTTCATCTTTTTTGCAATAATCATATTCATATCTAGACCAAGGAAAGATATTAATAACTCAAAATTTCTATACCGGTATCGGTAATCAAAACCATATTTTCCCATTGCGCACTGAGTGATCCATCTCTTGTAAAAGACGTCCATCCATCTTCTTCATCAATAAACAGTTTCCAATCGCCCGCATTGACCATCGGCTCCACCGTAATCATCATCCCGGGTGTTAAAACCATGCCCGTGTTTTTTGAGCCAATATGCATGACAATCGGATCTTCATGAAACGCTTTTCCAATGCCGTGCCCACCATAATCACGAACGATGCGGTATCCAAACTTATGCGCATGTGCCGCAATGGCTGCGCCGATATCACCGACATGCCCCCAAGGCTTTATCGCTTGAATGCCCAATTCCATGCATTCCTTTGTGACTTCCACCAGTTTTCTTGCATCTTCACTGACATTACCGATCATAAACATACGACTGGCATCCGAATAATAGCCATGAAAAATCGTTGATACATCGACATTGACGATATCGCCATCCTTTAGAATCGTATTTTCATCCGGGATACCATGACAAACAACATCATTGATGCTGGTGCAGCAGCTTTTTGGAAATCCTTCATAGTTTAACGGCGCCGGTATTGCGCCATGCGAAACGGTGTAATCATAAACGATTTGATCAATTTGTTCCGTCGACATACCGACACAGATTTTGGAAGCCACTTCATCCAATACACCTGTATTGATTTCTGCGCTTTTTTTGACACCCGCAATATCATGCGAATTTTTGATCAAATCCCGATGTGGCATGTGATGGCCTTTTAATTTCATTTGATTATAAATTTCATCGAACTTTTGATGACATTGTTTATACTTTTTTCCGCTTCCGCACCAACATGGTGAATTTTTCTTTATTTCCATGCACAAAACCTCTCAATCCTGTAATAGTATATCACGTTTTACACGCCAGAGATATGTTTTCGATTAGAATTCAGTCAAGTTTTTAACGTCACAGACATTCCCATCCAAACAATTTCGTCTTCTATACAAATTTCATCAAACAATGCATGAAATACGCTCATCACATGGATGATGAAAAAGACTTGATTTTCCTTCCATAACGTTTTGTAAGATAACGCATAATCGTAGACATGAAAATAATCCCCAATGCAAGTGCACCTGCATATGTAAGTGTATCCAATCCCATCTGTAAAGCGTTTTCCGCATTGCCTTCAATGGCCAATCGCATGGTTTGATACATGCCGTTTCCTGGTACAAGCGGAATCAACGCACAAATAATAAAAGTGGTGACCGGTGTATGACAAAGTCGTGCCAGAATTTCAGAATACAGGGAAAAAGCAACGCTGGCAAGAAATAACGATGTCCCTTCATGAAACTGCAAATTCAAACATATCGTGTATACAAGAGCACCGATCATACCGCCAATGCTTGCCAAAAACAACTTAAGTCCCTTGATATTAAATAAAATGCCAAATCCAAGCGTTGCTAAAAAGGAAGAAACTGCGACGACCCACATATCATATACCCCCATTCATTTGTATCCATATGGATAAAACAGCGCCAATTCCAACCGCAATCGCAATCGCAGTAAGAAACGCTTCGGCGCCTCTTGCTAAACCAGCCAGATAATCGCCTGCGACTGTATCGCGTATCGCATTGGTAATCGCTAATCCCGGAACCAATAACATGATACTGGAAATAATGACTGTATCAAACGAATCCATTCTGTGGAAAGCATGCAGAATCAGCGCCAACAAAGCCGCTGCTCCAGCAGAAATCGCATGATTAAAAAATGCATTGATATCATTTCGCTCCATACCAATGGTCACAAATTTGATAATCAATCCAATCACAAACGCACAAATTGCATCCTGCAAAGTACCATGAAAAAACAGCGCAAATCCAAATGCGCTCAAAGCGGAAAAAAACAGCGTCATTCCATAGGAATAGCGCGGTTCCTGATCAATCTTGCATAATTGATCATGCACATCCTGTATCGAAAGATGCTCTTTTGTAATGTTTCGAGAAAGCGCATTAATGGCATCGATCTTGGATAAGTCAACGCCACGATTGGAAATACGTGAAATCCTCGTATAACTTTTCGATTGATGGGTGATCGATAACATGATACCTGTCATCGTCACATAGGATTGTGCTTCCTCCACTCCCAATGCTTCACAAATTTTTATTACGGTTTCTTCTGCCCGATATGCTTCCGCACCGCTTTCCAATAATATTTTTCCGGCAAATAACGCCACATTTAAAATTTCATCCATATGCATACCTTGGAAATTATACAGTGATTTCTGTGTTTCCTATTCCTTTCCACAATTACCATGTATTCTATTATAAGCTTCAACCTATTTATGATAAGGAAGATGATGCAAAATCGTAAATGCACGATAGACTTGTTCCATTACCAAAACACGCACTAGTTGATGTGGAAATGTCAAATCGGACAATTTCCAGCGAAGATTTGCACGCTGTATGACCTCTTCACTCAATCCCAAAGAACCTCCGATCACAAAGGCAATTGTGCTCGTCTGATACGTCTGTACATGATGAATTTGTTCAGCTAATTTTTCAGAGGTCATCATCTTTCCGGCAAGGTCCAACAGAATCACAAATTCTTGATCTTTCAGTTTTGCTAAAATCCGCTGCCCTTCCTTTTCCTTAACCCGCTCCATCTCTTGGATTGAATAGGATTGCGGCGCCATCTCATCACTTACTTCGACAATCTCAACTTTTGTGAATGCGCCGATGCGCTTTTGATATTCCGCCACTAAAGAAACCATAGCTTTTTCTTTCATCTTTCCAACAACGATCAAACGGATCATTTCAGTTTCATCTCCACTTTCAATGACTGACTACCACGCATGATGCCTAACGTAACACGCTCTCCCATTTGTTTTTTATACAAAATCTGACGAAATTCCTTCATGGATGTGATTTTTGTCTGGTCAATTTTTAAAATCACATCACCTTCTTGAATGCCTGCTTGATCCGCAGGACCTTTTGATGTTACTTCTGTCACCAGTATACCTTCTTCTCGATTTTCCATATCATAATGGTATCTTTCATAAGGAGAAAGCTGTGATATATCGATGGCCCGAATACCAAGATTGGGACGAATGACTTTTCCCTGCACCTCTAACTGAGAAACAATTGGAATGACCTCATTGATCGGTATCGCAAAACCAAATCCTTCTACATCCATATCGGATATTTTCATCGAATTGATACCAATCAATTCTCCTGCCATATTGATCAAAGGACCACCGCTATTTCCGGGATTGATCGCTGCGTCAATCTGTAATACGGTCATATCCCAGTTTTGTGAAGCCGCTACAGTACGATTCACACCGGATATAAGACCGCCGGAGACGCTTCCCTGATATTCCACGCCTAGCGGACTGCCCATGGCAATCACATATTCGCCTTTTTTTACCAACGTAGAATCACCAACGGTAAATGCCTCGACTTTGTCTTTTTTGGGGATTTTTAAAACTGCCAAATCGCTCAATTCGTCCGAACCAACGATTTCAGCCTCCACATTGGTACTGTCCGCAAACATAGCACGCACATGATTTCCAACATTGATGACATGATGATTGGTTACCACATAAACGAATCGTTCATCGATTTTATAAATCGCACCGCTGCCGATGCCAACATCTTCATCGTCAATCATTGCGATAATCGTCACAACTTTATTTTCGCATTTCTCCACCAATTCGCTCACATCACTGGATATCTCTGAATGAGCGCTGGTAATGGAACCATTGTCAGTTGAATAATTAAAGATTGGATAAATATCTTTAAAAAACAATTCATAGGATAAAATAATGTTCCAGGCAAACAGTACCAGCAACAACAATAAACTCCAGCGTTTCATTCTTTATCCCCTCCCACATGAATGCCAAACTGTTCTGCGGCATGAATACGTAAAGATTCATACGGCAGATTTTTTCGTTTGAGCTGATCGATCAGTGTATCACATGCCAGCTGACGATGATTTCCTTCCTGTGAGATATGCGCCAAAACGATTTCCTTGGTGCGCTCGCCGATAACTTGACTCAATACATAGGCGCTGTCTTCATTGCACAAATGACCATAGTCATTTGCAATGCGCTGTTTCACATATACAGGACGATTTGTCTGCATCAGCATCTCTATATTATGATTGGACTCAAAAATATACGTGTCCGCATTCATAATATATGCTTTCACATCATCACGTATATACCCTGTATCGGTTATATATACAAGTTTTCGATTATCGTTTTCCAAAACAAAACCAATCGTGCCTTCACAATCATGACTCATAGGCAGTATGGTAATATCCATGTTTTTAATGCGCAGTCTGTCATAGGGATGGATATGCACAGCGTCTTCTCGCTTTAGCGCAGCACAGGAAAACGCCGGTATGTTTTGAAACATCTTTAACTGCGATACATGATCCTTATGCGTATGTGTGATCAATAACGCATCTGCTTTTTGATAATCATAGCGAAGCGTGTCAAAACAAGCGTTCAGATAACGCTTTGTCGTACCACAGTCAATAATCAGCTGTGTATGTTCATCTTTTACAATGCAGCAGTTTCCCTTGGAACCACTGGCAAGCAATGCGAACTTCATCGTCCCACCATGGTTTCTGGATCCAATCGCTGTCCCTGATAGCGGATCTCAAAATGCACATGCGGTCCTGTCGCATAACCGGTCATACCGATGTTGCCAATGGCTTCTCCTTGTTGCACAACGGTACCGACCGGGAAAAATCCTGGACCGCTCATATGTCCATAGTACGTCGTATACCCATTATTATGATCAATCACCACATAATAGCCATTGATACCGGTATAACTACTTTCCACGATCGTACCGCGATCACTCGCCAATACTTGTCCATAGAAATTATAACGGTTCTGCACATCCGTTGCCTGATGCCCTGCATAACAATACCAGGAACATGTGATCGAAGCGACTTCTACCGGCCAGCGGAAATGCCCACTTCCGATATGTGGATATACTTTTGTGCCTACACGCTTCACTTCACGAATTGGCTGTTTGGTAATCACACTGGAGATTTTTTTACCGTCACCAATGCTTTTGCCATTGACAAACGTTTCTTGATAACGCGCATTTTCTTTGCCCAATTCTTGTTTTGTGTCAATGACTTCGATTCCTTCTCTCAATGAATCGTCATAAATGACCAATGTTTCACTTGGATATACAGTTTCTTCCACTTGATTTTCTTTTGTGACTTCAAAATTCAACATAGAATTGGTTGGCGTCACATTGAGTTCCGTGCCAACTTTTAACAGCTGATTTTCACTGACCAATGATTCATGGTTCAAAGATAATAAATGCGCAACCGTAATATTATGAAGCCATGCGATACCTTGTACGGTATCATATTCTTTTGTCTTATAAAATACTTCTTCACCTTCATAACCGTAACTTAAAATCTTTACCACTTCATCCTGTGTTTTGGCGATTTTACTAATGGGTGCCAAACCTTTTACGACGCTCATTTCCTCCTTGAATTCTGCGGAAAGTACTCTTGTACCGTATTCATAATCGCCCAATTCCGGCAATGTCTTGCCGTTTTTCAGTATTTCGTAAGATTCTTTGTCAATATAACTGAGTGCCAATTCATCTCTGGCAGCTGTGAAATCATCTAAATTTTTTACATAAATCACTTCACCGTTGGAAAATTCAATCTTTGTCGCTTCCACACTGAATAAATTATTTTCATTGATGTAATTAAGGATTTCATCATCCTTGTCTTCATATACAAAATAGCCGACTTCACTAGACAGATGAATATCTTCTCCCAGTCCAAGTTTCGTATCCGGAAAATCCTTTGCATAGCGATCTTTATAAGCCATGTCCATCATCGCTTCCAGCTTTGTTTCGTCATGAAGAATGCCAATGATCTTGTCTTTATAATATATGACCTTATGCGTTTGTTCCAATTCACTTGTGGAAATTACTTTTTGAGGAATAATCGCATCATCGGTATCAAACGCACTGCTTACATTGGCGGAAATCGCCTTAGGCTGGAAAAAAGGCGTGATAAACGTCATCAATAAAGCAACTGCCAATGCACCAAGCAATGTATAAAACTGTTTCATGCGCTTTCCTCCTTTCTTTACATTGTCTCCGTATAATTAAAGAATGCGGATATATGTCTGGAAAATGCAAGTTCGATTCTTCCGGTAGCGCCGTTTCTGTGTTTGGCAATGTCCACATCGGTGCGCTCTGGCAAACGATCGCTTTCCTGCGTTTTATCCTTATTGTAATACTCGTCGCGATACAAAAACATAACAATGTCGGCATCTTGCTCAATCGATCCGGATTCACGAAGATCTGACAGCATCGGATGCTTGTCCGGTCTGCTTTCTACTGCACGGGAAAGCTGGGATAAAGCAATGACGGGACAATCCATTTCACGCGCCAAACCTTTTAAAGAACGTGAAATCTCGGCGATTTCCTGTTGACGGTTATCTTTGTTTCCTCTGCTTGAGCCACTAATCAGTTGCAAATAATCGATCACAACCATGTCCAAACCATATTCACTTTTCAGCTTACGGCATTTGGAATAAATCTCTGCAATTTTCACATTGGATGAATCATCAATAAACAGTTTGTTTCCACTTAATTCATTAGCTGATTCATTCAGTTTGTTAAATTCATCATCACTTAATATACCGGAGCGCAGCTTATTGGATTCCACATGACTTTTTGCGCTCATAATACGTTTCATTAATGCTTCAGCCGGCATTTCCAAAGAGAATATAGCAATGGCGCCTGTATTGTATTGGGATGCATTCAAAGCCAGATTCAAGGCAAATGCGGTTTTTCCCATAGAAGGACGCGCTGCCAAAATGATCAAATCACCGCGCTGAAAACCGTTTGTCATGCGATCCAAATCATAATAACCGGTCTTGATGCCGGTCACATGGTCGCTGGTAGAGCGAAGACGTATGAGTTCTTGGATAACCGTATTTACAATCTCTTTACTGCTTTTAAACGCAGTTGCTTTACGGCTTCGGGTCACAGAAAGAATGGATCGCTCCGCCTGATCCATCACATCATCGAGTTCATTTCCGGTGTCAAAACCATCTTCCGCAATTTGTTGTGCCGTTTCAATGAGTTTGCGCAAATGTGCTCTGTTTTTGATGAGTTCGATGTAATGATTGGCATTGGCGCCGGATACGGCCGTATCAGACAACTTTAAAATATAATCGGCGCCGCCAACCAAATGCAGTTCTTCACTGTCTTGCAGTCTGGTAATGAGCGATGTCACATCGATTGGTTTTCCATTCTGACTGAGATACTCCATTGCGGCAAAAATGCGCTGATGAATATCCAAGAAAAAGTCTTCTTTTACCAATCCTTGATCAAATACAACGCGAATGACGCTTGGATAGACAAGCATGGCGCCAAGAATGGCCTGTTCCGCTTCATTACTGTGGGGCATAACTCTGTTCATGCGCTTTCACCTATGCTGATAAATGCACGCGGATCACACCAATGACCTTGTTTTTATATAAATCCACCTGTACATCGGTATAACCCATTGTATTGATTGCCTGACCATGAATGATTTTGCGCTTGTCGATTTTGATATTGTGCTGTTGTAAAAGCTGTTCCGTTATTTGTTTACCGGACACGCTGCCGAACACACGTCCGTCTTTTCCGCTTTTCACCTTAAATTCCAATACAATGCTTTCCAGTTGTTTTTTTATTTGCTTTGCATCTGCTTCCAACTGCTTTTCTTGTAATGACATCTGTAATTTTTCTTCATCTAAAATTTCCATGGATTTTTTACTGACTTCTACAGCCAAATTCTGACGAAACAGAAAATTGCGCGCATAGCCGTCTGCGACTTCTACGATATCGCCTTTTTTACCTAGTTTTTTTACATCACTTTTTAATATCACTTTCATATCTTTCCTGTTCCTCCTGTTCGTTTAAATACGCATCGATAACCATTTTCAATTCTGCTTCCAATTCGCTGACTTCTCCATCTTTTCTTTGAAGCGCCGCTGCACTGAAATGTCCGCCACCATGCATTTTTTCCATTAGCACTTGCACATTGATGACACCTTTGGAGCGTGCAGATATCGCTACAGAGTGATCTTTCGTATTGGCG
Organism: Erysipelotrichales bacterium; assembly: GCA_910576345.1. Lineage (GTDB taxonomy): Bacteria > Bacillota_I > Bacilli_A > Erysipelotrichales > Erysipelotrichaceae > C-19. The sequence continues at coordinate 67,340 of CAJTIT010000007.1, read as the reverse complement.
ATGACAAAGCTTGCCTCAATACCTTTGATATTTAATAATGCATCCGCAACTTTTGACATCAAGGTACGGTTGGTTTCACGATGATCGTTGACTGCCGCAATCAATAAATTTCCTTGATATAGTTTTGCGTATTTCATAATATTTGTTTGGTCTTCAAAATCCTTAAAATTTTCTTTTAACAGATTTTCTGCCATTTGTGTATTTGCGCCGATTTTCCTTAAATAAGCAGCCGCTTCAAACGTTCTGCTTCCGGTGCGCATTTTAAATCGATTGGTATCGATCAAAATACCCAAATACATCAGTGTGGATTCTTCTTCATTTAATGAAATCGTTCCGGATTGATAAGGGAAAAACTCCGTAATTAATTCACAGACAGAAGATGCGCTGCTTTCAATATAAACCAACAAAGGGTTATCGATAAAATTCTCATTGCGTCGATGATGATCAATGACCATTACTTTCTGCGCAGCGGAAAGTGTCAGTGGCGCACCACACTGATCCGGGGAATTATGATCCACGACGATCACAAGATCATTTTCTTTGATTCTGTGGCTTGCGTCTTCATCACTCAAGAATACATGCCGTGAAGACATAGTTTCTTCATACGTATGTAGCGCATCCTGTAGCTGCGATTCAATGCCGCCGCTTTGCGAAACAATGTAAGAATCTACTTCATAAGCGCTGCACATGCGACTTACACCAATCGCAGCACCCATACAATCAAAATCCATATTTTTGTGACCTAAAATATACACTTGATCAGCTTCCATGATTGCTTCTTTGATCGCCTGTGCCATGACGCGCACTCGTACCTTACTGCGCTTTTCTTTCGCTTCGCTGTTTCCGCCATAGTATTTGACATTATTGCCATACTGTTTGACAGCAACTTGATCGCCGCCTCTACTTTGCGCCAATTCCAAAAGATCGTTGACCATTTGATCTAACAAACGATAATCACATGTACCGCGTGCATACGCCATCGACAATGTAATGGAAACATCCATTTCTTCCGCTGTGGTGCGTATATCATTCAAAATCGAAAAACGATCTCTGACAATATCCGCATAAATGCGCTCATCCAACACTACCAAAAAGCGATCAGAACGCAATCGTCGCACAAACATGCCATATTTCTTTGCCCAATCCAATAACGGCTGCCGCAAATTTGTATTGATCAGCGCCATTTTAGATTCATCTTCATACTGTTGAATTTCCATATAATTGTCGAGATGCAAAAGTCCTACTACCAGTGATTCTTGTTGAAAGCGTGTCTTTAACTGATATATTTCCGTTATGTCTTTCACATATAAAACCTGCGCATTTTCTTTTCGCGTGATTTCATATACATATGTTTCATCATGCGCAATGACGGAATCCACATCACCTTGAAACAGTTCATTGATGTTTTCAATCCAAGTCACGATTTTTTTGCCCAGTATCGGTATTTTCCGATCCAGCAAAAAATCATTCATCCATGTTGCGCAATAGGCGTCATCATAAGTAATGATGCCAACTTCTCCAAAGCTCAGCGCATCCTTCGCATCATTTCCCAAGATTCTGGATATATCGATATCCCGCACTTCCTTATCACTTTGAAAGCGAAACAAAATCCATACGACCATCATGATATTTAATAACAGAATACCCCACAGCATCCATGCGTGCAATTCCATTCCGGATAATTGAAACGTTGCCATTGCCGCAATTTCTGCCAAAATGAGAATTCCAATCTGCACTTTAAAGTTTTCCAATCGTTCCATCTTCCCATACACCTCGTTTCCATTTTTGACGCAGTTCTTGATGAATACTGTAAACGCCAAAAAGGTAAATGATCCATTGTGTCGGCAGCCAAAATAAGCCTGCTATACAAATAAGTGACATCCCAATCAAAAATATACGCCGTTTTATAAACGGATGAAGTGATAAAATATCCAAAAGTGTTTCTGCGCACATGAGCATACATGCGATCACATAAACAACCAGAATGACTGCCAATGGAATACCCTCTAATTTTAACACATTTTTGCTTAAAAATAACAGCCAAATACAAATACTTATCCAACTGAGCCAGTGCGGCATGCGAATATCATAAACGGATTTTAATGGCTGTGTTGGAATATGAAGCCTTGTCAGCAGCATCATTGCCAAAAGATGCACACAAATCGTTTGTAAAATCGCAGTCACAACGGATAACAGCAACGTATAAAACAATATAACCTGCGCCAAATTCTCATGCGCAAAGCCAAAGATTTGAATCAGCTGTTCTGCGATTTGAATATCTTCATTGGGATCATAGCCAAATACGGTAGCAAACAGCACCATCGTAATCAGATAAGACAAAAACGTAAGAATGCCGGTTATAAGCAAATTTACGCCGTTTGGCCAGTGTTTTTTAACGCCATGCCCATATAAAATGCCGCATAACAAAGCCGAAGCAAGGTAGAAAACGGTCGTAGGAAGTGACAGCATAAAGGCTTCCGCCATCATCGCAGCTGCCGGAATCATTGCGCCTTTCCAGCCATACTTGATTGTATAGACAAGAATTGGAAAAGACAAAATCCAATACATCGCATATTCAATAATACCGGCAAATTGTCGATTCAATAAAAGCAGCAGTCCAACAATGGCGACCATCATCGCGCCGTCTGTTGTTTTTTTCGCTGAATGCATATTTCTACCTTCCTTTCCCTTTATATGCAAGAAAACCTCCACCGCTAAGATGAAGGTTCTTTTTGTTATTCGCTGACGTAAGGCAAAAGTGCCATCTGACGTGCGCGTTTGATTGCGGTTGCCAGCATGCGCTGATATTTTGCGCGTGTACCGGTCACACGGCGAGGAACAATTTTTCCATTTGCTGAAATATAGCGTTTCAATAACTCAATATCTTTATAATCGATATATTCGATTTTGTTTTTTGTAAAATAGCAGACTTTTTTACGTCCCATGCGCTGTTTTCTAAATGCCATCGGATATTCTCCTTTCTATACGTTAAAACGGTAAATCATCACTTGCAATATCCAGTGAATCCACACTGGAGAAATCGCTTTCGAATGTGTCCTGCTGCGGCTGCTCACTAGGATAAGACGGTGTCATAACCGGCTGCATAACATTGTCAGCGGCATGTTCCGCACTTGCTTTTTTGCTTTCCAGAAACTGCACGCTGTCACAAACAACTTCTGTCACATATACACGCTTTCCGTCTTTGTCATCGTAGTTTCGCGTTTGTATGCGCCCTTCGATTCCCAATAACGCGCCTTTTCTTACATACTGCGCCATGAAATCAGCCGTTTTGTTCCAAGCGACGCAGTTGATAAAATCAGCATCCTGTCCTTGACTTGGAACTCTGCGATTGCAGGCAAGTGTAAATGATACGACAGAGGCTCCGGACTGTGTTTTACGCAACATTGGATCTTTGGTAATTCTACCTACCAAGACAACACGATTGATCATAGCTGTAATCCTCTTTCTACTTATTCTTCGCCTTGTGTTTTAATAATCATATAACGAACGATGTTTTGATTGATACGAGTCAAGCGGTCAAATTCATGAATACCTTCATTGTTTGCCGTTACATTGATGACCACATAATAACCTTTGTTCATGTGTTTGATTTCATATGCAAACTCTTTTACGCCCCATTCGTCTACTTTATCGATAGTTCCGTTATGATCGGTAATAATTTTGTGCATACCGTCCATAACGCTCTGGCGTGCAGCATCATCCAATGATGCGTTTACAATGTACATGATTTCATACTTCTTCATTTGTACACCTCCTTATGGTCTATGGCCCCATCTTTTGAGGGAGCAAGGAGTAGAGATTGTCTACCCGTTTAAAGATTATACCATTGAATTCTAAGAATGTAAATGAATATTTTAAGGAAATTGCTTGTTTGAACGGACCGATCATTGCTTATGCATTTGAGATATTCATCTGTTATCTTGCACGAAATCTTGTCCTTATCTAAACTTATGCAATATCTGTAACTCTCTATGCATTACGATAGGCGAACTGCGACTCATATAATGCTTCATAAACGCCTTTTTTCTTTAACAATTCTTCATGTGTTCCTTGTTCCACCACATTACCGTTTTGAAGCACCAAAATCAAATCAGCATTTTTGATTGTTGACAAACGATGCGCAATCACAAACGATGTTCTGCCTTGCATGACATTGTGCATCGCTTCCTGTAACATTTTTTCCAATCGGGTATCGACAGAAGATGTGGCTTCATCCAAAATCAGTATTTTTGGATTTTTCAAAAAGGCTCGCGCTATTGTCATCAGTTGCTTTTCTCCCTGTGAGATATTGTTTCCTTCTTCATTCAGCACCATGTTGTATCCATCCGGAAGCGTGCGAATAAAATGGTGGATATTGGCACGCTTGGCCGCATCAATGACTTCATCATTTCTTGCATCCAAACGTCCATAGCGGATATTGTCGTAAATCGTTCCGTGAAACAGCCATGTATCTTGTAAAACCATCGCAAATATATCACGCAAATCATCTCGTTTCAAATCACGGATATCAACGCCGTCGATACGAATGCATCCTGCATCTACATCATAGAAACGCTCCAACAAATTGATTAGCGTCGTTTTTCCGGCACCGGTTGGCCCTACTATGGCAACCATCTGCCCTGCTTTTACATGAACATTGAAATCATGGATGATCTCTTGTTCCCCATAACCGAATGATACATGCTCAAATGTAACATTTCCTTGTATTTCAGATAAGATTTCTGCATTTTGCTTATCGTTTATTTCTTCTTTCTCACTTAACAGATCACTGATGCGGTGCATCGCAGAAAAAGCCGACTGAAGCTGTGAAGATAAATTTGATACTTGTGAAAGCGGATCATTGATCTGCCAGATGTAGCGAATGAACGCCTGTAATTGTCCCACCAAGATTTTGCCACTCAGCGCAAACAAGGATCCTACCAATGCCAAAGAGCCAATCACTAGATACGTACATAAACTAATCAACGGTGAAATCAAAGAAGACATAAATTGCGCTTGAAATGCGTTTTTTTGAAGCTGCGCATTGATTTCACCAAATTCTTTCACTGCCTGTTTTTGACGATTGAATAATAAGATTTCATGAAATCCACCATACATTTCAGTGATGGTGCCATTCAGCTTACCTAGTGTCTTCTGTTGGGCATCGAATTTTTTCTGCGAACGTTTCACAATCATTTTAGTAATGATAAGCGCCAATGGAATCAGTGTCAGCGCAATCAGCGTCATCCAGTTGTTGATCTGTAACATCATATAAACTGCCAAAATCACCTGCAAAATTCCCGCAATGATATTGATAAAGCTCTGTTGGAGCGCATTGGACAATGTGTCAACGTCATTGGTAATCACACTTAAAATATCTCCATACTGATGGGTATCAAAATAACGAATTGGCAAACGACGGATTTTGTTTTGAAGCGCACTACGCAAATCATACATCGCATTTTGAATCGCATTGGTCAAAAAGAAAATCTCTATAACCTGTGCCAATGTCTTCACGATATACAAAATTACTAAAACGCCTAGAAATTTCAAAACCACATCAAAACGAATGGCCCGCTGCGCCATCACATCTTCTGCCAAAGCGGACGTGATGCCACCTTCCACACTTGGCATAATGGCAAGAACCACACAGGTGATAGCCACCATGAATACGGCGCTTAAATATGCCCATTTATAAGGAAGAATATAAGGCATCAACATGCGCAATGCAGAAAGCTTATGCTTGATTTTCTTATTCATAAGACAATTCCTCCTCGCTTAATTGAGAAGTCGCAATTTCATAATAGATGGTACAATTTTTCAATAATTCTTTATGTGTGCCTTTTCCAACAATATTTCCTTCATGAAGGACGATAATTTGATCGGCGTCCATAATGGAAGAAATACGCTGTGCGACCACCATCGTAATTGCCTGCGTCGTCTCTTGTTTCAACGCTTTTCTAAGCATCGCATCTGTTTTGAAATCCAATGCGGAAAAAGAATCGTCGAATACATAAACTTGTGGTCGTTTGACTAACGCCCGTGCTATCGACAAACGCTGTTTCTGTCCGCCGGAAAGATTGGATGCGCCTTCACTGAGCATTTCTTCAAATCCTTGTTCTTTCTCCATAATAAATGCATATGCTTGTGCTGTTTTAGCGGCATGTATGATTTCTTCTTCATCGGCGTCTTGTTTGCCAAAACAAATATTTTCTTTGATTGTACCGGTAAACAAATTGGCTTTCTGCGAAATGAATCCGATCTGATCGCGCAGCCAAGCTATGTCGATATCTTTGATGTTTGTATCATTGATATAAATGTCGCCAGCGGATGCATCATAAAATCTAGGTATCAAATTGATGAGTGTGCTTTTTCCAGAACCGGTACTGCCTATAAAAGCGATGGTCTCTCCTTTTTTCACTTGAAAATTGATATCTTTTAACACCGGTTCTTCACCATCCGGATAGGCAAACGTCACATGTTCAAAGCTAATCTTGGATATGACATCACTTGTCACTGCTTGTGAAGCCTGTTGTATCGATGATTCACTGTTTAATACGGCTTCAATACGTTTTGCGGAAACTTGTGCTCTTGGATACATCATAAATACCGTACAGAACAACATCATGGAAAACATCGCATGAAACAGATATTCATTGAACGCAATCAGCGCTCCTACCTGTAAGGAACCATCATTGATCAATCCTGCCGCAATCCAGTAGATGGCCATCGCAGCCAAATTCATGAGGAAAAAAAACAAGGGCTGGGTAATCATCATTAGTTTGAACAGTTTTTTGGAATACTGCATAAATGACTGATTGGTTTTATCAAAACGCTTTGCCTCATATGCATCATTATGGAAAGCCCGAATAACACGAACACCGGTTAAATTCTCTCTAGATATGCGATTCAATGCATCCATCGATTCTTGTTGCTTTTCTGAAATCGGTTCCGAGAATTTGGCAACGAGATATACACCGATGATAATGAAAGGAATCGTAGATCCTATCACCAAAGATAGTGGCAGTGAAGCGCGAATGGTCATGATCATGCTTAAAATCGCCATCACCGGTGTGAGCAGTGCAGTTCTTAGTAAAACATTGATGAACATTTGAATCTGAAATGCATCATTATTGGTTCTTGTTATTAAAGAGGATACACCAAACGTATTGATTTCTTGATGAGAAAATGATTGTACTTTCTTAAAGATATCATTTCGAATGTCTCTTGTTATTGATGTGGAGATTTTGGCGCAGCAGTAGCCAAGCAAAATCGTTCCGGCTACACCGATAACAGATATACATACGATCCATGCGCCCATTTGATAAAGAAAAGCTGTATCCTGTTTGGCTACACCTTGATCAATCATCTGGGCGACAATCGTAGGGATGCCCAGTTCTACCAGTGCAAATCCAAATACAGAAATCACATTGATGAAAAACAACAGTTTATAACGTTTTAAATAAGTGATCATTAAATGCATCACCATCACTCCTCTCCTGAAGTCTTCAAAAGTGTGAGTTATATTATAACAGGATAACAAAAAGATGGAAAGGAAAACATTTTATTCAATTTTACAGTTTCATTTTTTATCAATTCACAGTTGATATTCACTTTGTGTTATGTTATGTTTTAACAAAGAGATGAGAATTGCCTCTTATACTTATGAAAAATGAGATGATATTTTCTTTTCTAAATATATGCATAAACAAAATGCGTGTATCTCTTTGAATTTGAATATCATCTTAAAAGATCTCGGTATTTCCATGAAAGACGTAAACGATCAAGAAGACTTCTATCATTTAACAAGTTGTAGTATTCGTTTGTACGTTTTGGCCCAAACGTATGATCAATGTGGAAATTCAGCGTTTCAAAAAAGCGCAAATGAAAAGCGCATTCGTTTTCATGCCAGTATGTTGGATGTGAATGAATTGGAAAAAGGCCAATATTTTAAAAACATTTAGGATACTTATGTCATTTTTATGAGCGATCATGACATATTTGGTGAAGAATTGCAGATCTGTCATATCGGTAGAGGCATCTAAGAGACAAAGAAGCCGTTCCATGACGGCGTACATTTGATTCATATAGAAGAATGAACAAAGCAACCATATAAATTCAATAACGAAAAAACATGCTCATTGAAACAGGTAAAAAGGAAAATGTCTTCTGATAACATTTTCCTTGTTTGAAATGAAATAAAAATCGCTATTAACTACCAAACCATTCCGCAAATAAAGATTTTGTCTTTACTTGTGGAAGACATGTTTCATCCATCTTTAGATCGCCATGAATCACGACACCTTTTCCATCGCCAATCGTGATTTTCAACATATGATTCTCCCATTTTGCAATCATATTATCGTCCCACATGAAATCATCCAAATTATGTCGAATAAGTTCAATTTCACTTTCTTCATGAACACCTCGCATCATCAGAGCATAGCGCATCAATACTTCGTTTTTCACTTCGGCGCTATGCTTCATTTCTTGATCGCAATAAATAACAAATTCCAAAGGTTTTTGTTTGCTTGTCACACCGATTGTTAACAATATCAACCATAATGACGCAAACAGGATATAACGTTTTATTCTCATGATCTCACTCTCCTATGCAATGGAAAGTATGCGCCAATGATTTCCTATTATACATGAAAAAGTTTGTTTTTTTTGAGATGTTGGATAGTATGGAGGGGTGATAACACAAATACAAATAAGAAAGGGACTTCCTCAATCCTTAAAAGGCTATGACAGTGACGCTTATAGTCTTTTTTCATGCGGTAATTACCGTAAGAAATGAACCCATTTTCCCACAAGTGGAGAAATACCCAACAACAGTATTACGCAATCCAATCTTCCGACAATTAACGAAAGAAAACCATATATCAGCACCAAAACCAATCAATCATATCAATCCATATCACAAGAGGGCAAAGACCATGAACAAAAAGCAAGAACAGCAGATTTTAGATTATTACGGTACCACAGAGAAATATATCCACAGTAAGACTCACTCCAATGCGCATCAGAGCGTATTCACCAAAGAAAGCGACAAATACCAATAGCTTGTATTGGAGCAGAAAAGCCAGTGCGAAGTCAAGGTAAGGCAGACCGACAATCATGGAACAATTACAGCAAGGAATAATTACGAACTGACAGGAAACCTTCCTAAGTGCGTGGACGTGGAGCGTATATGTGAGGGCAGGTATAGTGTTCATCAAACTCAATGGAATTGTATTTGTGTTTATGGAAAAATAGAATTGTTGAGAAAATCAACAAATATATGCGTGCGAGGAATGATTATATGAGATTGCTAATTTATGGAGCGGGTGTGATAGGGTGTCTATATGCGACACTATTTTGTGAAGCAGGATATGATACGACTATATATGCGCGTGGAGAAAGATTAGAAAGTCTAAAAAAGTATGGCTTGTGTTACATTAAAAACCGAAAGAAAATGAAAGTAACTCCCCGAATTATTGAAAATGTAACAAATGAGGACACCTATGATTTTATATTTCTGACTGTAAGAGAAAACCAAGTACATCAAGCATTAAAGGAATTAAGAAATAATAATAGTCCAAATATTGTAACAATGGTTAATACCCTTGAACCATACAGTGATTAGGAAAAAATGTGCGGAAAAGGAAGAATTATACCGGCATTTCCCGGAGCAGGAGGGAGTTTTGACGGTAATATATTAAAAGCCGACCTAACGCCGAGGTTAATTCAGCCGACAACTTTTGCAGAAATAAATGGAATGGAAACAGAGCGGATAATGATGTTGTCAGCAATTTTTAGACAATCCCATATTCCATATCAAATTGTAAGAAATATGCACGATTGGCAGATATATTATGAAGCAGACAATCCTAAGAAAGCAGGAAAAGAAAAAAATTTAATGTGCAGAACAGCAAAGAGAATGAAACGCAATTATATTACGCTCCATAACTTAGGGATTGTTATATCTCCTAAAAAAATGAATGTATTTCGATTTATTCCAATTACTTTTTTAAGGATAGGTCTTAGTGTGATTTTTCAGAGTGATTTTGGGAAAATGTTTATGTATCAACATACAATGAAAGCACCCGATGAAATGCGCCAGTTACACAGACAATTTTATAAATATATTAAAACTGAATTGAACAGATGAAATTATATTGAAAATTAAATATTGTTTATCTTTAGGTAGCGATTATCTTAACAGACAATCCGCTACCTTTTTTATTTTCAGCAACCACCAACACAGCATAGAAAGAATGAGGTATCAGAAATGATTGAGAGCAAGAATGATACAAGCAAAAACTTAGAAAAGGCATTGCAAGCATTGAAACAGGCGCAACAGCGTGTAGCCAATGAGAAGAAAAAACAGAACGAGAAGATACGCAAAGTCGAGAACCACCACAAGTATATCATGGGCGGTATTATCGTAAAGTATTTCCCCGACTGCTACCGCTATGACGAGAGCGAGTTAAACCGTATCTTGTCGGTTGCATTGCAGACAAGGGAGTGTCAGCAGATTATATCTAAAATCAAAGCAGAAAGCCGGGAAACCACTCCCCCACAATCCACTCTTCCCAATGCGGAAAACGAAAGCGGGGAGCGTATTCCGGTCATTGACAAAAAGACAGGACAGCAGAAAGTTGACAAGCGGAACAGGAAACAATGGAAATGCCACACCGTAGAAAGCACCGACTGGAACAGCCAAGATAACGCCAAGATGTGGCGAAAAGATTTAACCGACACAATCAATGCCACCAATGAGCAGCTGGGAATTGCGCTACATTGGGAACACCGCTCTTTTAAGGAGCAAGGCATTGACAGAGAGCCGACAATCCATATCGGGGCGGTTGCAAACGCTTTAGAGCGCAAAGGTATACAGACCGAGAGGGGCAACATCAATCGGGAAATCATCAAGAACAATCTGTTGTTGGAACAGGCAAAAGAAATTCTCATGCTTGCCAAGCAGGAACTTCACAGCGCACAATACGCCAAGATTAAAAATGTGGCGGTCAGCGTGAAGAATGAAGTCATGGAAATGATTGCAAAAGTAAGGGAGCGCAAAGGCAGACTTGACCTGCCGATTGTCAGTGGAAAGCACCTAAGAAAAATAGCCGACAGAACCGCCTTGCAGTCAGTCGGCAATGCGGAGAAATTCATCACGACAAGGAAGATAGACAGCTTTGAGAGCCTTGCAAAATTCACAGCGGATAAGGAACAGGGATACCAAGAGTTGGAAACGGTACATCTTTCAAAGGGGCAGAAACTAAACCGGTTAAAGGAACTGTCAAAAATGTATGCCCTCTTTGCGCCAATTCAAGCTACCTATAAGGAGAGCCAGTCACTAAAAGGATTTGCAAAAATGAAATTTGATAAAGAGCATAAAGACAGCTTATCGAAGTACCCCGAATTAAAGGAACGCATGCAGAGCCTTTTACAGAATGGCGAGAAGATAACGCCGAAACAGTGGAAAGCCGAGATACAGTCTTTGCAGTCCGAGTATGACAGTATCAGTAAAGAGCAGACCAAGACCGCCACAGAATTAGCATATGTGGAAGTTATCGGCTACAACAAAAAGAACCTTGAGAGGGAGCTTCAGAATGAGAGCCGACAGCATAACAGGCAACAGAACAGGACTAAGCGGATGAAGGAAGAAATTTAATGAAAATGTGATAGAAATGTGGTTGTGATTGTGGTATTCTATTAGCGATACAAATCACTGACTAGGAGAGATTAGTATGAAAAAAGAATATTTAATTTTAAATGATGTTTCGTATAAAATTGTTAGTTCAGGCATTGGTGTGTATGAAACAAACGAGGGGATTCAATTATTCCCCGAAGTGACTGCTAAAAATGACCAAGTTGAACAGGAATTGTCAGAGATTCATTTATACCATAATAATGGATTTCAAACAGGGGTAAAAAGGATAAAGGAACTGGCAGGGAAAAAGTATGTCTGGGAAGAAGCCTATAATGACCAAGGAGAGGAAGCGGGATTTCTTTGTGTGCTGGAGCATGAGAATGTAACGCAGGGAATAATAGAAATCATGGATGTAGGCAGAAATGAGATTACTTTGAAGTGGAAAGGGAAAGCGAATATTTTTTGGAGCGATTCATTTGGTGCAGATGTTCCGTTTGAAACAGTGCTTCAGATGAAATTGCCAAAGAAGCGCAGAGTAACAATTGACGCATACAAGACTGTGAAGACAAAAGTGAACAAAGATTTGGAAATTGAACTGTTAAATTTTCCCGAAGTTGAATCTGCTGCATATAAAATGCAGGAAACGAGGATTTGGACGGATTTTAATGTCACGCTTTATTTTAAGGTTACATATAAAGGAACGGAATATTTGGGGAATGTTGTATACACGAATGGGAAAAATAATTATGAAACCTTTTTTGATAAGTCTTGCCCTTTGAAAATAGTGCATGATGGATTTGATTGGTCGGATTTTGCGTTTGAATTTGTGTTTTGTGTGGAATCTGGCTCGTAGTAGAAAGAAACCAATATCCACCGGCATAGCTGGTGGATATTGAGTTTGGCATTTGTTCTAATTTCCAGTTTGTCTAAACAACCATTACCACAATCACAACTGAATAAGTAACACAGCGTCAGAGCGTATAGAAAATCTATGCGCTCTATTTTATTGTAAAGGAGCAGATTTATGAGCAAAGACAGCAACACACAACATAGAGCCCCCCGACATCACCCACCCACTAAAATTATTGTGGAAAGGCATTATGTAGGCACTGGAAAAATGGAAACGCTATTCAACCAGATAGCCGAGGAACAGATAACAAAAAAGGTTAAGGAAATAGCGGAAAACAACGCAAATTAGCACTGTAAATTTTAAGATAATCAACCAACTTATAGAAAAAATTCTTGTTTCTGAACCCGTAGAGATAGACGGGCAGAAAACTCAACGACATACTATCCATCACAAATTCATAGGGGCACCCGAAACCCTTGAATAATGGATATTTTCTAAGTCACCTATTCCAACTATCCAACAGATGTTGGACAAACAATGAATTTCCAAAATAAGAAATCCAAATTATAAAAAAAACACTGGCTTTTCAAAAAAAATATGCTAAAATACTCTGGGCAATTTTTTAGCCAGAAAGAGGAATGAACTATGAACTATGATGTATTGATTGTTGGCGCAGGTCCCGGAGGAATATTTTCCGCATATGAAGCAATGCGTTTACAACCTGACTTGCGAATTGGAATTTTTGAAACAGGGAACCCATTAGAAAAAAGAAAATGTCCGATTGATGGCAAAACAATCAAATCTTGTACTAATTGCGCCACTTGTGCAATCATGAACGGATTTGGCGGAGCTGGCGCATTTTCAGATGGAAAATACAATATCACCAATCAATTTGGCGGAACACTGTATGAACATATCGGTAGAGAAAAAGCAATTGAACTCATGCAATATGTAGATGAAATCAACTGTGCATATGGTGGAAAAAATACCAAACTGTATTCCACCGGCAATCATCATCTAAAAAAAGTCTGCCTTCAAAACGACTTACATTTATTGGATGCACAAGTTCGTCATTTAGGAACTGACATCAATTACATCGTATTAGAAAATCTATATCAACATTTACAAGAAAAAGGCGTGAAATTCTACTTTCGAACACCGATTGACAAAGTAGAACAAAGTGAAGACGGATATCGTATCTACAGTGGCGACACCGTGTTTGAAGGAAAGCGATGCATCATCTCTACCGGACGCAGCGGCTCCAAATGGATGGGTGAAATATGTAAACATCTGCATATCAAAACACGATCCAATCGTGTTGACATCGGTGTACGTGTGGAACTGCCTGCGGATGTGTTCTCACACTTGACAGACGAACTCTATGAATCAAAAATCGTATACAAAACCAAAAAATTTCAAGACAAAGTCAGAACGTTCTGCATGAATCCAAAAGGGGTGGTCGTCAGTGAAAACACAAACGGCATCATTACTGTAAACGGACACAGTTACGATGATCCTTTGAAATTCAGCGAAAACACAAACTTTGCCTTATTGGTCTCCAATCATTTCTCTGAACCATTCAATGATTCCAATGCCTATGGTGAAAGCATCGCAAAACTATCCAATATGCTTGGCGGTGGTGTGATCGTACAGCGATTCGGTGATCTGATTCGTGGACAGCGCTCTACTGCCGCAAGATTAGCGGATAATTTTGTCTTGCCTACTTTATCCGCAACCCCGGGAGATTTGAGTCTTGTCATCCCAAAACGACAAATGGACGGCATCATTGAAATGATTTATGCGCTTGATAAAGTTGCGCCGGGTACCGCAAATGACTCCACCCTTCTTTATGGAGTAGAAGTCAAGTTCTATAATTTGGATGTGGAAGTAGATGAAAATCTGGAAACAAAATGCAAAGGATTGTTCGTCATCGGCGACTGCAGCGGTGTTACCCACTCTTTATCTCACGCCAGTGCCAGTGGAATCCATGTCGCCAGATACTTATTTAAATAATGAAAAAAAGCGCAAATTCGTTTGCGTTTTTTTGATAAGAAGTGAATTACTAAAAGACACCATATCACTTTGTTTCGCTTTCTTTTGGAAAATGATATTGTTTCCAATAATAATTCGGCACAAGCAAGATCACTGCGCCAAACCATGCGAAAACTTCCACTGGATACAGCCCACTTTCATGAAACCATATCGGTAACAAACATGCCGTCCCGATACGAAACAACAACTCAAGAAAGCCGCTTAACATAGGAATCAAAGTATCGCGCAATCCTTGAATGGCCGATCGATAAATATGAAGCAAATATAATATGGGAAGAAATAAAGCCATGATGCTTAAAAAATTCCATGCGTACTTCATCACTTGATCATAACCTGGCTGATCACTTGCGACAAACAGCGACAACAACACATTTCCAAATATATATAAAAATACACCAATGAATAACGAAGTGAAAATGCCTAACACCATCACAGATCGAACGCCTTCTTGAATGCGCTGATATTTTTTTGCGCCATAGTTTTGACCAACATACGTTACCATCGCATAACCATAAGAAACAGCGGAAATCTCCAAAACCCCATATAACTTATTGATGGCGGTAAAACCTGCCAAAAAATACGTGCCGTATTGATTGACCACCCTCGTCAAGACCATTCCACCAACCGCAATCAGTACATTTTGCAAAGCCATCGGCACACCCAGTTTTAACATTGACACATACATCAATGGTTCCCTCACAAGATTTTTCGGGACATACTGTGGTAAACAAAACAGTCTCCATAAACAATAGCCACCTGCCAGCAGCTGCGCAATCAATGTCGCAACAGCCGCTCCAACGATTCCCGTTTCCCATACATTCACAAACAGCACATCCAACACAATATTCACAATAGATGCCATGACCATGGAGACCAAAGGCGTTCTAGAATTTCCAAGTGCACGCAAAACAGACGCAGTCGCATTATAAAACATCGTGATTGGAAGACCAAGAAAAATCATTCGTGCATACAACAACGCCATTTCAAACACTGCGTGCGGAGTATCCAATAAGCGCAGAAGAAACGGCAAAAACCATATGGAAACAAGCACAAATCCACTGGCAACGACAGCGCAGCTCATAAATAAAGCGGAAATCGTTTTCTGTACTTGGGATGCATCATTTCTTCCAAATGCATTTGATACAAGAATCGAAAATCCTTGTGCGAAACCCGTCATAATACTGAAACCCAACCAATTGATCCATTCACAACTGCCAAGCGCAGCGAGCGCATCTACACCCATCTTCTGAGAGACAATGACCGTATCCATGAGCGTATATAGTTGTTGAAAAACATTTCCCAACATCAAAGGCAAAGAAAAGAAAAAAATCAAAGGAAGCGGTTTTCCATAGCACATATTCTTTACTTTCATGCACACGCTCCTTTCATGTATCCAACATTATGCCAAATGTTTCTCATTCTTGCAAGTACATATGTACATATTTCCGGTTGTCATTCCTTTAAAAGAAAAACACTTCGTAATTGAAGTGCTCATCGATCATCATTGGGGCATGTATAATGCAAATCATACCTTTCACTTTCTAACAACTGCCTTAAAAATGATAACGCCATCTGTTTTTGCTCTTTCCTCGTGATAGCATAACTTCGACTTTTCTCAGATCCATAATTCTGATCTTCTTTAAATATAAAATCAAGCCTTCCATAATACGCATCTTCGCCAATACCTTTGGCATCAACCAAAGAATTTTGCAAGGCCAATATCTGATCCAAATCTTTTTCCACAAGATTTCGATCAATTTCCCTAAAACAATAGGACAAAACAGTGTCAGATTGTGTTTTTCCATCATTGTTCCAAGTAATCGTTTCCGCATTTTCCAAATAAACGTTCAACTCATAATAGACGACATCTTTTGAATCAGGAATTTCCTGAAGCTGACCGAATATCCCTGTCACGGTTAACAGTTTGGTAAAACAAAAGACAAAAAGACAGATTCCAATAAAAGAAAACACCATACTTTTATGAAACGCTACCTGATGTTGCGCAAGAAAATGAAGAGAAACAAAAACAACAAGAACAAATATCACAGAAAATCCACCATACATCCCCTGCATCAACAAAGCCGTCGTTAGTAAAAATATCATCAACGGATACACACACCAATCACTTGTGCGTTGTTCACCATACTCCAACTTTCTCTTACAAAACGTACGACGTGCGGAAAAAATCGATATGCATAAGATGCAGATCCAATATAGAAAAACGACATAGCCAACGGAAATCTGTGATGAAATTTTTGCGAATACATTTATCCATGCATCCACAAATGAAGTTAATTGAATTGTCGCAAACTGGGCACTAACCGCATCCATCAGCGTATCAAGCACAAACAGCGGATGAAGGAACGCTTGATAAGTACGCAAAGAGAGGTCAGATAGATATCCAGGCCCTACATATGTCGTGTACATGACATCATAAAACAGCGCTTCCAGTGCGAATGACAAAATCAACAACGACAGATTGATTCCAATCACGACAGCGATCGCATCCCATATTGAATTACAGCGAACCGTAAAGCATACATTCAAACTATATACGACGACAGAAATCAGATACAACCCCAAAACATAAGTTAGAATAAATCCTACATAAGGAAAAACACCCGGATAAAAACACATCGTAACCGATAACGGAATGATTGGAAGAAACATCCATACAAGACCCAGACCATACTGTATCCAAAAGAAACGCTCCCTTGTGATCGGCAAATGCGCATACATGTCACAAGAACGCTTTTTCATAAAAAACTGAAATTGCAAAATCGGTAAAATCATTGCCATTGCGACAAAACAATAGGAACAGATTATGATTGAAACGGACATGACTTCCGCATCTTGCGACCAAGACGATGCATATGAATAATTAGAAACGACAAAGCTTGGCAAAATCACCACCACCGACAGAATGAAAAAACATACCAACACACGGTATTTGTTCACATTCCAATACCACTTGATATACGCCTTCTCATATGGACTCATTGCACATTCTCCTTCCATGACACTTTTTGAATAAACAATTCTTCCAAACTGACAGGAAGTACTTCCATCATCAGCGGATGCAAGGTCGATAAGTATTCACGCAAAGCAGGTTCTTGTCCTCGCACATACAAATTGACCACTTTCGATGTGACACGCATAGAAATCAAATCCAATTCTTCAAACCATGTCGGATCAATTAGCTGATCGAATGCCAGTTGAATGCGATGCACTTGAGAAAGTGTCTCCACCAGATTACCGGATGTCACAATCTGACCATCTTGCAACATCGCAAACGCATCGCAGATTTCCTGCATTTCTTTGATGTCGTGTGAAGCCAGAATCACCGTCATCTGTTTTTGTGCAATGCGTGCAGTAATGGCAGACTTAAATTCTCTGCGCATGAGCGGATCCAATCCATCAAAGGATTCATCCAACAATAAATAACGCGGCGCAATCGCCAAGGCGATGATCAAAAATCCCTGACGTTTCATCCCTTTAGAGAAATTTTTCAGAGGTTTGTTTTCATCCAAATGAAATTGTTCGCGATAGGTTTGATACAGTGATTCATCCAAATCATACCATGAAGCATAAAAATTCTTCATATCCTTTAACGTCGCATGAAAGAACTGAAACGGTTCATCGCTAATAAACAGAACCTGACGTTTTTTATCCGCATTGTCATATACAGGTTCTTTATCCAGCATCATTGATCCACGATCCGCACGATACACTCCGGCAATGATTCGTAACAAAGTTGATTTGCCGGCACCATTGGGTCCAATCAAGCCATAGATGTTCCCATCGGGAATGGAGACTGTCACATCCTTTAAAACATGTTTTTTACCAAGACATTTATTGATCTGATGAAGTTCCATCATGTTTGTCACCTCCATACACCAGCGATATCGCATCCACCAATTCATTTTCCTTTATATTATGACGTTTCATCTCTTTCACTGTTTGTATGAATTCCGTCAGTTTTACAAAATGAATTTGTTCCTCTATATGATTATCTGATACAAAACAACCTTTTCCGGGAACTGTATAAACATACCCCTGAAGCTCCAACTCCTGATACGCCTTGGCCACTGTATTGGGATTTATTGAAAGCTCCATTGCCAAAGAGCGCACAGAAGGAAGTTTATCATTGGGCGACAATATTCCCAAAGCTACAAATTCCAACATCTGTGCTTTCAACTGTTCAAAAATCGGCAGTCCGCTTTGCGGTTTCAGCACAAACATTTACTCCACCCCCTTAAAATCACGCAAAATGCCTAGTTTCTTCCATTCCTCCAACACTGTCCTCACTTGTGTTTGTTCTTGCGTAACGTAATAACTGCGAATAGACTCCTCACCATCGTGATAGACATATTGAAAAGTCACAATGAGCGATACATCTTCATCCATTGTTTTCAACTTCGATTTCATCATTGTCTCCTGTCCGCTCATCACCTTAGATATGCGCTTAGAATCTTGGATCCACAACGTTTCCAAAATACTGCAATCGACGCATTGTGTATCAAATACTTGTACACTCACCATTTCCACATCCTCTTGTTTGGGTATTTCCTGTATCAATCCAAAGAAATCCGTCGCAATACTGGCCTGCATCAACCCATATCCCAATAAAACAAAACCGATAAATCTAAGTGGCATTCGCCAATCCAAATGAATTTTGCGTTTCACGAAGAAATGCGCAATCAAAGAAAACACAAATAACAAAATGATGGCAAAAGAACATAGCTGACCTTCACCATATCCAAGAATCAACACCGCTTCCCCCATTGGCACCAACAAAGGATACGTAACCCATTCTTGAGAATCTTTCCTTTGTTCCATCTTTTTGCGGACAAAAGATCGTTTCGCATACACAAAACAAAAACAAGCAAATACCATCCACATAATCGTATGTACGATCACCCAAATCAGTGACAGATGCGACTGTACATCTTCCAAAAACAACACATTCCAATGAAACATGATCCATGGCGGAGACAGTAGCGATATGAACTGTTGCACATGACTAGGAACCGTATCGAAACCATTGCCTATCAATATATGCGCTGCGCCTGCCTGGAAAAATCTCTGAAATGCATTCGTAAACATCATCGACAACAATGTATAAGACATACAAATAATGAATGCGTCTAACAGCGAATGGCTTTTTACGACAAGAAATGTAAAAAACGTATAAAGACATAGTCCAATTAATAAAAATAACAAAAAGACAAAAACGGACACAAGAATCCTTTGATTATACGGATGAAACAACAAAAACACGACGCCGCACCAAACAGTCGCAACCCCCATAAACAAAGCGCCGATGAAGTAATGGATATGATATAAACGTTCACGCTTGATTGGTAACGATAGATACAAATCTCTTCCGGAAGCACTCATCAAAAAGCGGAATTGAAAAATCGGCAGAAAATAACTTAACATACATACGCATATCATCACGAGGCTTCGATCAGATGTGATTAACCCATAGGCATTGATAGGATCAAAACCAAACGCCATAAACGCATACGACACAAGCGAGGAAGGAACAAGCGATCCACTGGCAATCAATGACAGAAAAATCATAATGACAAAGATCAGATGCTTGTTTGCATTGATATACTGCTTGATATACGGACGCTCAGATGCATGAAACAGCCATCCACCAAATGTATTCATACCTTATCATTCCTTTCTTGCAGTGCATACACAAACAATTCTTCTAAACGCACATCCAAGCGTTCCATCAGTACCGGTTGTAGTTTTGCTAATTCTGTTTCCAACATCTCGCTGTCTCCTTCCAAAATCAACGTCACCACTCTGGAATCTACTTTACATGACAACACCGGCAAATGCGAAAACATATCCGCACTCGCTTCCTCTTTGAAAGCCAACTGATACTGATGAAGCGTATCCAACCACTCTCCCATAGAACCGGATGTAATCAGCTTTCCGTTTTCCAAGATCCCAAAACAATCACAGATTTCTTCCATTTCCCGAAGACTGTGGGAAGAAATCACCACGCTCATTTGTTTCTCTTCCAATCGCTCTACGATTTCTTTTTTGAAAATCATGCGCATATGCGGATCCAAACCGTCAAATGCTTCATCCAATAATAAATAGCGCGGTGCACAACACAACCCCAGAATTAAAAACGCCTGACGCTTCATCCCTTTGGAATAACGATCCAAAGGGATATGATCATTTAGTTTCATTAAGCGGATCAGTTTCTGATAATATTCTTCCTGAAAATCAGGATGAGAGATACGATAAAACTGTTTCATATCCAACAAAGATGCTTTGCGGAAATAATAAGGATCATCACTGATCAATAAAATATCCTTCAAACGTGACGGATCGTTGTGAATGGAAACATCATCAATCGTTACGCACCCCATATCCGGCTGATATACCCCTGCCATTACACGCAGAAGCGTAGATTTTCCGGCACCGTTGGGCCCGATCAATCCATAGATACATCCATCATTCACTTCCATATCCAATTGATCCAAAACCGGATGATCTTGTAATTGTTTGCTTACCATCCTTACTTTCAGCATACACAACGCCTCTTTTCTAAACTGTACTATTTACACTAATACAGTATAACAAAAAAAGGCATCCGTCAAGTATTTTCTTTCTAAACTCCGTTTCATAAAAACAAAAGTATTCATTTACGTCATGAAGTTATAAATCTTTTAAACCAGTATGTTACACACGACATTACAATGAATCTAGATGTATCTTACAACTTTGTAAGTCAAATGTTACCAATCCAAATGGAACAAATAAGCAAATTGAACTATACTATATTCGTAAGCAAGGAGGACTTCATATATGAAACACAGAAAACAGATACAAATCGAATGGATTCTGGCAGTTATGTTCATCGTGCAGGGTTTGACCGTCTTTCTACCGGACACGTTACCACCGGGATTAAGCAAATTTTTGCTCCTCATTCTGTTGGTACTGTTTACATTATATAAGATGAACTTCTTAGATGCCGCATTAAAAAAGAAATTTCATGAAGGAGGAATTGGTTATGCACGCAATCTTACAAGTCGAAGATATTGAAAAATACTATGGAAACAAAGGAAATCTGACAAAAGCAGTCGATCATATTACTTTCCAAGTGGAAAAAGGAGAATTTGTGGGTATTATGGGACCCAGTGGGTCCGGAAAAACTACGCTTTTGAATTGTGTCTCCACCATTGATACGGTATCAAGCGGGCACATTTACATCAATGACAAAGACATCACTGCTTTGAAACGAAACACGCTGTCAAAATTCCGCCGTGAAGAATTGGGATTCATCTTCCAAGATTTCAACCTTTTGGACACGCTCACCGCATATGAAAACATCGCAATGGCGCTGTCCATTCAAAAGGTAAAACCAAAGACAATCAAACAGCGTGTGGAAGAAGTCAGTAAAAAGCTAAACATTGAAGATGTACTTCAAAAATACCCTTATCAAATGTCCGGCGGTCAAAAACAACGAGTCGCATCCGCACGCGCATTGATTACCAACCCTTCCTTGATTCTTGCTGATGAACCAACCGGTGCATTGGATTCCAAATCAAGCAGAATGTTATTGGATAGCATGGAAAAACTGAATCAGGAATACCATGCGACCATTATGATGGTTACCCATGATGCTTTTAGCGCATCCTATGCCAAGCGTATCCTATTTATCAAAGACGGCCGCATCTTCAATGAACTTATTCGCGGAAACCATACAAGAAAAGATTTTTTCAACCAAATCATTGAAGTTGTCACATTGTTAGGAGGCGACTCATCCAATGTACTTTAATCTGGCGTTGCAGAACGTGAAAAAAAGTTACAAGGATTTTCTGATTTACTTTTTGACCCTTGCTTTTTCCGTTTGTCTGTTTTATACATTTAATTCTTTTCAGGCACAGGAAGCAGTGCTGGATCTCAATGCTTCCCAACATGATGTTCTGGTGTCCATCCAGCAGCTGATAAAAATTCTCTCTTTTATCGTCGCAATGATTTTGGCTTTTTTGATCATTTATGCGAATCAATTTCTAATCAAACGCAGAAAAAAAGAATTGGGAATTTACACATTGTTAGGGATGCCCAAACATAATATATCACGCATTCTGATCTATGAAACATTTATGATTGGTTTGATATCACTGGCAACCGGAATTATATTTGGTATTCTTGCATCACAGCTATTGAGTGTCATTACCGCAAACATGTTTGAAGTTACATTGAACTACCGCTTTATTTTCTCAATAGATGCCATGATCTTTACGATCATCGTATTCTCTTTGATTTTCATTGTGATTATGTTTTTTAATTCATTGAGCCTCAATCATTATAAACTAATTGATTTACTAACCGCAAACCGTAAAAATGAAACATTGAAAATCAAAAACATCTGGTTATCTGTATTGTTATTTATAATCAGTATCGGACTGATCGGCTACACATACCACTACGCCTTATCCAAAGGAATAGACGCCTTGTTTCATATTCCTATGATTGCGGCATGCGGCATCAGCGGAACCGTGTTGTTCTTTATGTCGCTATCCGGATTTCTTTTGAAATTCACACAGTGCAGCAAGCAGATCTATTTTCGTAAGTTAAATATGTTTGTCTTACGGCAAATCAATTCATCGATCAATTCCAACTTCATCTCCATGAGCGTGGTTTGTCTTATGTTGCTGTTTTCAATCGGCGCTTTGGCAACTGGTTCCAATTTGAACAAAACGATCAACAATACGATCAAAACTTCTACAGTATATGATTATTCCTATACGAACTCAAATCAGGAACGTCCTATCGAACAAATCAAAGAAGACCTTCATGTGGATATGTCCATGATCAAAGAAGATTTCTTCGTTCATGAATATGAAGCCGATCAAAGTTTTGAAACATTGACGCCGTTCATCAAAGATAACAGCATTATCCAATCAGCGAATCAAATGGATGAACCTTATACGGTGCTACCTTTATCCACTTATAATCAACTACGAAAAGACCGCGGTTTAAACGAAGTGGATCTTAAAATCAATGAAGCACATATCTTTACCAGTTCTGACATGATGACAACAATAATAGGCGATATTATTGATGCACATCCTACCCTACATCTCTATGGACATGATGTGACCATCACAAATGATGATTTTGACTACATCCAAGGTGGAACAACCATTCAAACAGCGGCCTTTATTGTGACCGTCGTTATCTGTGATGATCTGATTCCAAATGATTTGATTCCTCTCAATTCCTATTGGAATGTGAAACTGAACGATCCTGATCAACAAGATCAATTTCTTGAAAAAATGAATGAGGCCGTAAACGCTTATCAAGATACACTTGCACAAGATGAAAATAGTGCTTATCACACTTTCTCTTCCGAAACTGCGAATACCGTAAAGGAAAACAGTAAAGGCACCGCTGTACTGCTTACGTATATCGGCATATATCTTGGCATTGTATTCTTAATTGCCAGCGCTGTCATTTTGGCTTTACAACAGCTCTCACAGGCTTCAGACAATGTGGCACGTTATCAAATATTAAATAAAATTGGCGCAGAAAAAAGAATGTTGTCCCATGCGATTCTATTACAGATGGCCATTTACTTCTTCATGCCTTTATTGCTTGGCGTTATCCACAGTATCGTCGGCATTCAAGTGGTCAATATCATCATTCAAGTCTTTGGAGAAAGCGACATCTTTGGCGCTTCCATGATTGCAGGTTCGATTATTTTGGCAGTATATGGCTCTTACTTTCTTGTCACATACTGGGGTAGCAAGCGCATCTTATTAAAATAAATCAATAATCAACTGCTTTGTATCGGAATATGCAAAGCAGTTTTTCTTTGCTTTATAATTTGCATTCTCATCAAAACGGCGTATAATACGATTATTGAGAGAAAAGGGGAATAATGAATGGAAATAAAAGTATGTAAAGAAACAGATATTGTCGCACTTGCACAAACGGCAAAACAAATATGGAATGAATATTTCGTATCATTATTAACACAAGGACAGATTGATTATATGGTAGAACAATTTCAAAGTGAGCCTGCATTAAAGAAAGCAATCACGGAAGATGGATATGTATATTATCTGTTAATGGATGATGATCAAATTGTTGGATATTGCGGTGTTTGTAAAAAAGAAAACCGCTTGTTTTTAAGCAAATTGTACTTAAAAAAAGAAATGCGTGGGAAAGGATATGCGAGTGCATTGTTAGATCAAGCAATCGCCTATGCAAAAGAACAAAAGCTTTCTAACATTTATCTGACTTGCAACAAATACAATCAAAACAGTTTGGATGTTTATCGTCACAAAGGTTTCTATGTGATTGATCATGCACAAACAGATATTGGATGCGGTTATATCATGGATGATGATATTTTACAGTTGGATCTATAAAATGAAAACAGCCTATTACAGCTGTTTTTTTTTGTTATACACCTTCTACTTCTTTGATATACTGAATACCCAAACAGCCAATACCCGTATGAACCGCAATGACAGGCGCAATCATTCCAAAGATAACAGAACGATTTGGCAAAGCTGTTGTTAAATCTGTCAAGAATTGTTTTCCCATATCTTCTACATCCGCATGCAGACATGCCATCCTATAATTTTCACCAACATCTTCGTATACGAATGTATCAATGGCTTTTTGAATTGCTTTTGACATTGTCCTGACTTTATCGAATACATCAATCTTGCCATCCGATTGTTTATTGAGCTGTAATACCGGTTTGATTTTCAACAAACCTCCCAGCGCTGCCGCAACCGGTGTCAATCGTCCGCCACGTTTTAAATGTTGCAAATCGTCCGGAATAATTAAGGTATTGCTAGAGTGAATGGCATCTTCCAAACGTTTGACAATCGTTTTTGCAGCCAATCCTTGATCCACCAGTTTTTTTGCACTTTCTGCCAAATAACGTTGAATATAAGCAGTGCTGTAGCAATCAACAACGAAAAGTTTCATGTCAGCTGCCTGTACGGCGGCAGTAATAATGGAAGCTGTGGAAGATAAACCGTTGGATATAGGAACGCATATAACGCAATCACACCCATCTTCTTTCATTTGTGCAATCGTTTTCTCTATGAATGCCAATGGCGGCATAGAAGTTGTAAGTCCCTGCTTCTCTTTCATTAAATCATATACTTTTCTGACATCAATGTTGATACCATCTAAATACTGAGTATCGTTATGAAGCACTTGGAGAGGAACATAATACAATCCTAAATCTTGTGCTTCTTTTTGTGTAAATCCGGTACCGCTGTCTGTTAAAACCGCAATTTTCATTTACAATGTCTCCTTCTTTTTTCTTATGACATAAATATTATAATCTCATTTACTTTGATTGTCAAATTTTTTGAATTTAAAATCGTTTGCGTATGATTTGTAAATAATAATGTTTATCATGGTAGTGTGTGCGACAATGAACAATTTTAAATTCATTGTCTTCGACGAAAAACATATTGTAAAAAATAACGTTTTCATCGTTTCTTCCACATAGAAGGATTAAAGATAAGAAAATCGGATATTTTCTCAAATCTTTCAAAACTTGATGAGTGAGCACGGTACAAAGTTTATTATCCGCACAATATACTGTTTCAATGACAAAATAAAAAAAGCGATGCATCTGTTACAATTTGCCATCGCTTTGGTCCCTATTTATAATTGCTTGGCTTTATTCACAGCCGGTATACCAACCAATGTGCTGTTTGGCGGACAATCTTTCAAAACAACCGCATTCGCGCCGATTTTCGTATGATCGCCGATTTGAATATTACCCAACAGCTTCGCACCTGCGCCAATAAATACATGATTGCCAATGGTCGGATGACGCTTGGCTTTTTGTTTGCCGGTACCGCCTAGCGTAACCCCATGATAAATCACGCAATTATCGCCGATTTCCGCTGTTTCTCCAATGACGACTCCCATACCGTGATCAATCACAAGCCCCTTGCCGATTTTAGCTCCCGGATGAATTTCAATACCTGTCCATCGTCTTGCAAGATTGGAATTTAATCTTGCCAGAAAATAAAGATGGTGACGCCAATAAAAATTAGAAATATGATGCATGATCAATGCCTTAATATGCGGATATAAAAACAGCACTTCCCACTTGGAATGAACCGCCGGATCATATTCACAAGTACGCTGTATATTGTATCGGATATCTTTGATCAATCTCATGAGAACTCCAAAACAGAGAGATATTTTTCACCGCCGTCCGGCGCAACGGTCACAATGGTATCTTCAGGATAATATTGAGAAAGTCGCTTAGCCAATGCGATATTGGCGCCGCTGGAAATTCCAACAAGAATGCCCGTGGATTTCGCAAAGGCAACTGTTTCACGAAATGCATCCTCATCATCAATCCATAAAATATCATCAATCAAAGATGTATCCAAAATGGATGGAACGAAATTGGCGCCGATTCCTTGTATTTTATGAGCCCCGGCAGGATGTCCTGAAAGCAATGCAGAATTTGTTGGTTCCCCAATCACGCATCGAATATTGGGATTTTGTTCTTTCAAATACTTGGAAATGCCACTAAACGTCCCACCTGTTCCTGCACAGCATACAAACAGATCAATATCAGGCACTTGTCGATAAATTTCCGGACCGCTTGTTTCATAATGAATACGCACATTGGCCAAATTGTCAAACTGCCCTAATTGAAGATAAGCACTATCCTGTTTCATCATCGCTTGCATAGCATCGACTGCCCCTTGCATACCTTTTGATCCGTCACTCAAAATCAATTCTGCGCCATAAGCACGAATTAAATTCCTTCGTTCCTCACTCATCGTATCCGGCATGACAATCGTAACCGGAATATCATATATAGCGCCCATCATAGCCAATGCAATACCTGTATTGCCGCTGGTGGCTTCGATTAATTTCGTCTGCTTGGTGATGCGTTCATTCGCAAACGCATCCTTTAACATGCCATAGACTGCGCGATCTTTGATACTTCCACCCGGATTATATTTTTCCAGTTTTACATATATATTGGTATGTTCAATTTTTATGATTGGCGTATTGCCGATTAATTTTATCGTTTCATTCATGGAAACCCTCCTTATCTACCATTCTTCGTTTTCCATGAAACAACATCGTCTGCGTTCCATCATAACTTTCATAAGCATCCCTTCCTACAGTTTTTCTACACTATGCTTTTTGTTCACAGTATGTGTAGGCAGAAAAACAAGTATCTACATTATGCCACATTCAAAAAGAAAACGCCAGTAAATGTAAATACTTTCTGAAATTGATTGAAAACAAACAAGGAAAAGATGGTGACATACTTCCTGTTTTCTACATAGGATAAGATAGCAATAAGGGGGAATGACTATGAATATTATCAATAATGCACAATGGTATCCATCCGTGGAAGACAAGATTCTATACTTTACCAATGAAGGGCCCATCACTTATGATTGTTTCTGTGTGAATAACCATCGTTTTTGTTCGTTATCCATGGAAAGCGGCTCTGCCGCCAATCGTTATGATTTACAAATCAATGTGACCAGTATTTCTTCGTTTCAATTTGGCTATTACATGCGTGCCATTACAATGGAATGTGCTTATTTGGAAGTCACATTTACAGATGAAGAAAATCGTCTTATCGATATATGCAGAAAAGATATTACCGATCGTATCCACTGTGAATTTCAAGATGTCATAAGAGAATTCATCATCCCGGAAGATGCCGTTTACGCAAAATTTGCGCTGCGCTTTTGTGGTAAAACAACCGCATGTACATTTGGCATGCCATTGATCATTGTAGATGCATAAGAGATGATGGATTTCATCTCTTTATTTATAAAAATCCGGATTCGTGAGTTTTCTCCTTTTATGAATTTCGCTATGTCAACAAAGAGAAAAACTGAAAGATGCCAAAAGAAACCAGATAAGGAATGATCAATGCCATCATAATCGAAAGCGCCATTAATTTCCAACCATATTCCCTTCCTAACGCCTGTAAACTCATCACACATGGTATTGTCAATAACAGATACACCATAAAAGAAAAGGCTCTCAAATTCGCTTTTTTATCCGTCCACAGCTGTGATATTGCCGATACAAGCGATGCATTTTGTGGCTCTTTTGCCATATGTGGAATCCATGCACAAAGAAACCCTTTGCCAGCTGCCCCTGCTTCAAAAGCAATCGTCTTTATATCCTCAACCGGATCAATCGGCTCTATTTCATCCACTGTGTTTTGAAGTAGTATTTGATCCATAAAACCAACCACCGTTTCCTTCGCAACGATACTTCCCGGAAGAGAAGCCACGCTTTCCCATCGTGTGCCAAAACCAAGCGGTTCAAAAACAAAAGAGACATGTTTAGAAAATTGTGCCAAATATCCATTCGTCACATCACCGTTTGGAAAATAACTAAGACCCCATAAGAATACCATTGCCCATAATACAACGCCGCATGCCTTTCGCACATAACCCATCACTTCCTGTTTTACTTTATGAAAGATAACGAATATCGAAGGCATACGATAAGGCGGAAGTTCCATAACAAACAATGAATCATCATGAAAGTGATCCATGTGTGAACAAACAAGCGCCGTCATCAACGCAATCATTATGCCAATGCCGTAAATGCATAAAACTGTAATGGCTGCCTTTCCTTTGAAAAAAGCCGCTGCAAATAACATATATACCGGTAAACGAGCGCTGCACGACATGAATGGCACAAGCAAAGCCGTCAATTTTTTCTGTTTTTCATTGGCGAGTGTTCTTGTCGCATAAATAGCAGGCACATTGCATCCAAATCCCAATAGCAATGCCACAAAACTTTTTCCGTTTAAATGAAAACGTTGCATCAAGCGATCCAGCAAAAACGCAATCCTTGCCATATAGCCGCTTTCTTCCAAAAGTGATAGCGCAAAATACAAAAAAGCCATCAGCGGAACAAATACCAATACACCTCCTACACCGGCGATTACACCATGTAAAATTAAATCTCTTGCGCTGGATGGAAGAAAGGAAAGTGCTGCATTTGCATATTTCATCACCATATCGTTGATGAAAAAATCAATGAAATCATTGAATGGCGCACTTCCTTGAAAAACAAACATCATTAATAAAGAAAAACTGAAGATCATAAACAACCATCCAAAAATAGGGTGCAGCAAAAAATGATCGATTCTTCTTGTCTTTTGAAGCCGCTTTAGCGGATCCTTCACATATTCCATTTGTTCATCACACCACTCTGTCATCGCCAATTCTTCTTCCTTGTCAGAAACAGTCAATGTATTTACATCTATATTCCATGCATTACATTGTTTGATCATTTTCTGATTTCGATATAATACAGAAAAGGTCATCCATTTTATATCATCATCGCTGCATTCCATATACATAGGAATACGTCCGGATAATTGATGATATGCGTTACGATATCTGTCCAAATCTTTGGAAGGGATACATGGATCATATGTACATGGTTTACATACATGAGATAAAATCGCCTGTTTTACGATATCACTTCCTTCATGGTCAAACGCACTGTAAGGATATATGTCTAACTGCAAAACCTCACGAAAATGCGCAATATCAATTTGCATATCATATTTATTAACTTCATCCATGAAATTGAAGATCACAATCATTGGCAAATGAAGCTGTCGAAGTTTCAATGTCAAATATAGATTGCGTGATAAATTCGTCGCATCCACAACATTGACAATCAGATCCACATGTTCATGATACAAATAGCGCGCAGTAATTGCCTCTTCACTCGTTCCATCTTCTAATGCGTATGTACCAGGCAAATCAATAAGATGTACCATTTGTTTGTTCCATTGAACGCTGGCTTCTTTTTTTTCAACCGTGACGCCGCTCCAGTTGCCTACCTTAAATTGTGCATTCGATAATGCGTTGATCCATGCGCTTTTGCCTACATTGGGATTTCCTACAAATGCGACTTCCAGTGTTTTCATACTTGTTCCACCTCCACATATTTTGCGTCATCATAGCGCAACATGATCCAGTTGCCGCTTATGAGATACAATCCTGGTTTTTTTTGCATACTTTGTCGTTCTACTTCCAAGAGTGCTCCTACATGCATACCCATATGCATCAATCGCTTTCGCTTATCAGCCGACAGATGTATGTTTATGATACGTAATGGCTTGTGTTCTTTTGCTTTGTCCAATCTCATTTTTCATCACCGCTTTTAATATATGTGCGAATGATTGCGAATTGACTCGTATAAATGCGAACGATTTTGGTTCTATTTCAAACAATGAATGAATATATTTACATAGTATGAAAATGCATTAAAATTTTCATGAAAAATTCTTTTCATTGATTTCATTTTGATATATAATTATTGCGTTCAAGGAGGACATTATTATGGCAATTTTAGATTACGTCAAAGAAGCAGTACGCAAACGCAATCCAAACGACACAGAATTTCTTCAAGCAACGGATGAAGTATTGATGTCTTTGGAGAAAGTGGCTGAAAAGCACCCGGAATATGTAGAGAATGGTATTTTCGATCGTATCATTGAACCAGAACGACAAATCATGTTTCGCGTTCCATGGGTAGATGATCACGGCAAAGTACAAGTAAACAGAGGTTATCGCGTAGAATTCAATTCTGCGATCGGACCTTATAAGGGCGGACTTCGCTTCCATCCATCTGTAAATTTGAGCATCATTAAATTTTTGGGATTTGAACAATGCTTTAAAAATTCATTGACAGGCTTGCCAATGGGTGGCGGCAAAGGCGGATCCGATTTTGATCCAAAAGGAAAAAGCGATGGAGAAATCATGCGTTTCTGTCAAAGTTTCATGACAGAGCTGTATCGCCATATCGGACCAAATACGGATGTACCTGCCGGTGATATCGGCGTTGGCGGTCGTGAAATTGGTTATCTGTATGGACAATACAAACGCATTCGCAATGAGTTTACCGGCGTATTGACAGGAAAAGGATTGAACTGGGGCGGATCCTTGGCACGTAAGGAAGCAACCGGATATGGTTTATGCTATTTCACGGAGGCAATGTTAAATGATAAAGGCAATTCATTCAAAGGAAAGAAAGTTGTTATTTCCGGTTCCGGAAACGTGGCAATCTATGCTGCTGAAAAAGCTACGCAATTAGGTGCTACTGTTATTGCGATGAGTGATTCTAACGGCTATATCGTGGATAATGAAGGAATTGATTTGGATCTTGTAAAAGAAATCAAAGAAGTGAAACGTGGACGTATCAAAGAATATGTAGATACACGTACTTCCGCTGTATATACAGAAGGATGTAAAAATATTTGGAACACACCTTGCGACATTGCACTTCCTTGCGCAACGCAAAACGAACTGGATGAAGCAAGCGCCAAAACATTGGTTGGTAATGGTGTGATCGCTGTATGTGAAGGGGCCAACATGCCTTGTACACCGGAAGCGATTGAAATCTTCCAAAGCAACCATGTATTATATGCGCCCGGAAAAGCCAGCAATGCCGGTGGTGTGGCAACCAGTGGGTTGGAAATGTCACAGAATTCCTTGCGTATGTCTTGGACCTTTGAGGAAGTCGATCAAAAACTAAAAACGATTATGGAAAACATCTATCATACGATTGCGAAAACCGCAAAAGCATATGATATGGAAGATGATTTCATGGCTGGTGCCAATATTGCCGGATTTGAAAAAATCGCTGTTGCGATGATGGAACAAGGAATTGTTTAATTGATAACAAAACAAAAAAGCTGTGATGTGATGGAAAATTCCAAAACACTACAGCTTTTTTTGTATATACAACTTTAAAACAATAACCTTGCCAGACTATTTTCCTTTTAAATAATCTGTTGTCAACATATCCCAGCTCATTTGAAGTCGAGTGTCAGCATTTTTTACTTGTTCTTTCTCCTGATCGGTTATATTGTCGTGTATCGTTTGAAGATAATGATCTTTATTCAATATCGCACCATCCTGAAAAAATACATAGTCATCATAATCGCTGAATATATCATTTCCGACAAAATATCGATAGTCCGCATCCAAATCAAATAAATTCGCGATCGTAGGCAAAATATCCATCGTACCGGTTATTTTCGTTATTTCCTCTGCCGGAAGATCTTTACTCCAAATAAAGAAAGAAACATTGGATAAAAGATTGGGATCATTGGTGCCTTTCAATTTCAACTCTGTCGCACTGTCAATGGTGCCATATGCATAATGATCGGCATAAAAGACAAGGACGGTATTCTCATATAGATTACGATCTTTTAATTCTTTTACCAAATTTCCAATCATCAAATCTGTTTCTTTTGCTTGTGCAAGTCCACAAAGATAAACCGTATCATCACTGTTCGCATATGCTTTTACCTCATCCAAGTGTGTTGAACAAGTTTTCAAATCCGAACGAAATGGTCCATGTCCGGAATACGTAATAACATAATCCATAAACTTATCAGATTTGACCATCACATCAAATTGATTGGTCATTTGTGAATCCATCGTCCAGTCTTCCATGCCCATATCCGCATTACTATGATATTTCTCATAGCCGAATGTTTTATGAACCGCTTCACGATTATAAATATGACCGGCAGCCGCATGATAGGAATTTGCAGTATATCCTGCATTCTTAAATAGATTCGGTAATGAATACGGATAAGAATTGCGGCTGTAAATATACGATGGTGCACTGCCTTTCGTCTGTGGTATCAAACCTGTATTCACAATAAATTCCGTATTGAATGTTTTTCCTGATGCAAATGCAGTCGCATAATGGTTTGTGAAATCCATGCTTTCACTTTTCAATCCATATAAATTTGGCATTGTCTCTTTTGTCAACATCCAATTATCGATGTTTTCCAATTGTACAAAGATGACGTTTTTATCTTTTAGCTTTCCACTCCTATCATTAGACACATGTTCCGTTTTGCTTTCCACATAGGCATCAATCTCTTTGATAATCTGACCTTGATTGATATTCTTAAATGGATTATAAGCCAAATAAACATCGCGCAGTGCATATTCGTATACACCGGACATTAACAATGCTTTCGTCGTATTGGTATAGTCTTGATATATATTTCCTGGCTGATTGGACGCATTCCAAGCACTGGAATCATCAACGGTAGGAATCATCATTCTTGGTGCACAGTTGCATACCAAACATATACCGCATAGAATTCCGAAATGTTTCCATGAAGACTTTACTTCCGTGAATTTCACTCGATATATGAGAAATGAAAACACAATAGCCAAAATGCATACAATCAAAATACTGTAATTCACATGAAAATAACTGGTATCAGCAAATTCTGTGCCTTCTTTTAACAACGAAATATCAAGAACGGTAAAATATTTATAAAATAGATTGAAATGTACCGTTTGACCCAATATATAAACCGCAAAAAACGTCGTTAAACATACAGAAAGCAAGCATTTCCATTTCTTAGGACAGATGTAGAGGAAAGCTGTAAATAACAAACACCATGAAATACTAAACAACATAGGTATATAATGCTTGTAATTGTATATGCCATACATATTGAATTTTCTTCTGAATACGACATCCATGAAAAGAAACAGAAAAAAGTTCACGATTAAATATCCATATTTACACAAAAACGGCAGTATCTTCTGTATCCATAATTCGACTGTCTTCTGTTTCCATGCGTCTAAATCTTTCATTGCTTACATCTCCTTAATGATTTTCACAATTCGCTCACTCGCATGACCGTCCCCATAAGGATTTACAGCATGTGCCATATTTTCATAAGACTGCGGACACTCCAAGAGCTCTTTCGTCATATGATAGATATTTTCTTCATCCGTACCCGCAAGTTTCAGTGTTCCTGCCTGAATCCCTTCCGGTCTTTCTGTTGTATCACGCAATACAAGCACCGGTTTCCCAAGACCAGGCGCTTCTTCTTGAATGCCACCACTATCCGTTAAGATCAAATACGCACGCGCAATAAAATTGTGGAAATCAATGACTTCCAAAGGCTCAATCAATCGAATACGTGGATGATCTTTAAAAATTTCATTGGCAATGTTACGAACAACGGGATTCATGTGAACAGGATATACCACCTTCACATCTTCATGTTCTTCCACAATGCGTCGTATTGCTTGAAACATATGACGCATTGGCTTTCCTAAATTTTCTCTTCGATGGGCCGTTAATAAGATCATGCGATCCTTTCCAACCCAATCAAGAATTTCATGACGGTAATCTTCTTTCACTGTCGTTGCTAAAGCATCAATTGCCGTATTGCCGGTGACATGAATCGATGCTGCCGTTTTTCCTTCTCTGATTAAATTCTGCTTGCTTGTATCGGTGGGCGCAAAAT
Organism: Erysipelotrichales bacterium; assembly: GCA_910576345.1. Classification (GTDB taxonomy): domain Bacteria; phylum Bacillota_I; class Bacilli_A; order Erysipelotrichales; family Erysipelotrichaceae; genus C-19. Next base: position 32,459 of record CAJTIT010000007.1, on the reverse strand, counting down.
GAACATCTGCCAGAACACCTACCATTTGTCGATTCATTTCTTCCGGATAAGGCGAATACTTATTCCATGTTCTTAAACCTGCTTCCACATGTCCGATCGCCACTTGTTGATAAAAAGCTGCCAGAGCGCCTGCATAGGTCGTCGTCGTATCGCCATGTACCAACACAATATCTGGTTTTGTCTCTTTGAGCACTTCCTCCATGCCTTGTAAGACTTTGGACGTTATCTGTGACAACGTCTGTCCTTGCTTCATAATATCCAGATCATAATCCGGTTTGATGTCGAAAACATCCAGTACTTGATCCAGCATTTGGCGATGCTGCGCAGTAACGCAGACAATCGTTTCCAAATCTGGCTGTGCTTTTAATGTTTTTACCAAAGGAGCCATTTTAATCGCTTCCGGGCGTGTACCGAAAATAACCATTACTTTTTTCATAACTTATTCTCCTTTGCCATTTTTTTCATTTTCATCATGAACTTCACATGCGTATGATAGAATTTTTTGATTCGCTTCGGCTCTTTGCACAAGCGATACAGCCATTCCAGTTTCCATTTGATCAATACGTTTGGCGCTCTTTTTTTACTGCCCGATAAAACATCCAAACTGCCGCCAACGCCCACAAAAATGCCTTTGTCAAACTGCTTGATATACTTCGCAATTTCCATTTCTTGTCGTGGTACACCCAATGCGACAAAAATCATGTCAGGCTGTTTACGCATCATATCATGAAATACATCCGCAGATAAATGATCATAACCATTTTTCATTCCAACGATTGTTAAATTTGGATATTTCTGTTCCATTTTCTTTTTGAGCAAATCCAAAACCGTTTGCGCACTGCCATATATATAAACGCTTTTGTGAAGCTGATTCCCTAGGCGTAACATTTCCTGTACCATTTGCACGCCTGCCAGTTTTTCCTGTACAGGACAGCCCAGCATTTCTGCGGCCTTGACCACACCTTCGCCATCCGGAGTAATCATTGTTTCATCATCCAAAAGCGCATCATATAGATCAGGTAGTTCTTGTGAGCGTGTAATGACCTCAGGATTGGCAGTTACTATCAGCATTCGCTTTTCTTCATTCAATGATTTCTCAATGACATCCATGAGTTCTTGAAAGCTTTTACGATATAGTTTTTGAAATATCTTCCGCATGTTTATCACCTGCTTGCTTTACCATTGTCTGATAATAAATCAATCCCATGATAATACTCATATAGATTGAAACATTGGGTCTTCTAAGAATTGCGCCTGAAAACTGGGCAGATGCGATTTGTAATATATAGGTTAATAATAATGCAAAATTAAATGGATGAATGCTTTTCTTAAAGTCTTTGAAAACGGCTCTTACGATCAAATAGATGAAATAAGCCAAAAACAACATATAAAGACCAAATCCTAAATATCCATAATAATAGAATAAAGCCGGATAATCGTTTTCCAAATCCAGTATTTCTCCTTTTGGATTTTCTACATTCGTATATTCAAAGCCAACAATTTTGGTCAACCAATCGCATTCTTCCCAAATCATCTGTGCATTGATCCGCTTTGTTTTTCTTACATCCGAGATTAACCAAGAATCCGGTAAATAACCATATGCGTAAAGGATCTTTTCCGTTCCGAAACGCTCCACCATTCCCGGATCAAACAAAGGCGTGTAGAAGTCAATGATTTTCTTGCGATCCGCAGGATCGGATAGTATATCTTCTAATGTAACTTTGCCTTTGTTTTCTATTTCTTTCAATTCTTCTTCACGTTCTGCTTCATCCAAAACACGTGCATCATTATACAAATGTGTCATATAATATCGAGGTGTCATCGGATAAACGACAACGGAAATAATCATCAAACATACATAAACAAGCGAAAGCACCGTTTGAAATTTCACGTGGTCTTTGCGATGCAAGAAATAATAAAAGATATAGTAACAAACGTAACCGCCAAAAATGATAAAAATGGAAAAATAAGCAACTTTTGTTCCGTTGGAAATCATCATAAACCATGCGATAACAGCGCCGGTAATGATCCATGCAATATGTTTCTTACGACTTAAGTACTCAAGGGAGAGTGGAATGATGGTCACAAGTATGATGCTTTGCGAATTGGAATTCGCAAACCACCCTTTTAAACCTGCGCCATAATAGTTATAAGAATATTCACCGGTTCCAGTTAAATGTGCAATACTCATGGTCACAAATATTACACACAAGTTGATCAGAAATGCTTTCCTGGTTATTTCACCATATGTATCATCCTTAATCAAGTATATAAAACAGACTGCTAGAATCGGCATCTGTACAACCCTTGCCAAATATGCAATATCCGCTACAGGGCTCATATAGCCGATACGATAACAGTTCAGAACATGTAGGAAACAATAACCACCGATCGCTCCCATCCAAATCAAAAAACTTTTTTTGTTTTTTGTGATCCATAATGTGACGATTGGTAGAACACACATTACCAATAAGCGTGAATAGCCTGCCAGTGATCCTACCACATTGTCTTGTTGGAAAAACGCAATGATATCAAATATCGGCTGTAATACAAACAAATAAAGCAACCAGTTTTTCTTTAACTGTTCGAGCATTCACAACACTCCTCTCTCAATATATCTTTCCATTTCGCCAAAACGGTTTGTTTTTCATAGATTAAAACTGTTTCATAAGCACACACAGACATCTTTTTTCGTAAATCCTCATCACTAGCTATCGTGTTTAACGTTTGCACATAAGCATCTATTTGATTGTCTCGAATCAAATAACCATTCTCTTTGTCACAAATGACTGCGCCAGGTCCTACTCTTACATCATAAGCCACCATTGGCAAAGCACAACTCATTGCTTCTAATAACACAAACGGAATACCTTCTGAATGAGATGTCATGAGATATAACGATGCTTTCTGCATCAGCTGTTGGATTTCCTCGCTGTTCTTCGCTCCCAAAAGATGGATATAGGAAGATGCATCCAAGGAATGAATTAATGAACGTAAATGTGTTTCTTCTTCGCCATCGCCCACGATCTGTAAACACCAATCCGGATGATGTGCATGGAATTGATGAAATGCCTGTATCATTCGATCAAATCCTTTTATTGGATGAAGCCGTCCAACCGCAATACATATCTTTTCTTTTTTATCAAGATCACAAATTGGAGGGATTTCATCCAGGAAATTAGGAATGGCCACACATTGTGTATGTGTATTCCACCCTTCCATCATCTGTTGAACCTCTTGTTTTAGCTGATCACACAATAAAACAAAGACATCAATATTTTGATAATGCTTTTGAAAATCGTCCTTTAATCGTTTATCAAACGCATGATCATGATGAAGCTGTGCTATCTTTCTTACATGATCATTTCCATATTTACTTAGCAATACACTATCTTCATTTCTTGTAGAAATGATAATGCCATCTTTTATTTCACGGATAGCTTTTTTTAAACAATGTTTTTTTAAAAATAAAATTTTTACTGCTTTGAATCCTTCTTTACAAATCAAAAAAGGATTGTGTCTTTGTAAAGCGTTTCTGAACGCACTACGATTGGGTGTATCCTTTAATAAATAGCGAACCGATACGTTTTTAGCAAGCAGATACGCAGGCGCATTCTCCATATCATACATACTGATGATTTCCACATCATAATCTTGTGCAAATGCATTTGCCATATTGCAGATTGCTTTTTCCACTCCTCCATATGCAAGATGAAGTGCCAAAATATAAATTTTTTTCATTTTCATCCTCCTACATACAGTTTCATGAGCCATTGATGATTCTTGATCATACGTTTCACAAAAGTATTTGATTGCACATACATCGGGTGGTTTCTCCAATTAAAATCATATTGATTTAAATATGCATATCCTTGTTCAATGAACTTGCGTTTCAACGCTGCATCTTTTTGATATTTCTGCTGGAGCATATAAACGGTTATACGATTGATTGTGAAATATGTAAGATACGGCGCTATTGTATCATATTTTTCATCTTCTTGAAGCCTAACTTTCAAATTTGTAAGTATTTCAAAAATATCAAACACACGCGCATCCATGACGGTTGATTCACTACCTTCATGAATCCAGTATTTCATCAAAGGTTCGTTTACCTTACCAATGCGTTTCGCCTTTACAAGACAGAGCAATACGGCATAAGCATCTTCGTATTTTAAAGAAACCGGAAATTCAATTCCATGTTCTTTCCACAATGCAGTACGATATAATTTGTTCCATGGACTGCTGTTGATATCAAATAACAGCTGCGGCATTTGCAAAAGCGAACATGTTTCAAACGTTGGCAGCGCAATTTGTTCTTCTTTTTTAGACGATTCTTCATATTCAATATAATCGCATACTACAATATCCAGCGATTCTTCCACCGCTTTTTTATATAAACATTCCAACATTCTGAGTTCAAGCGTATCATCACTATCAATGAAAGCGATATAGGTTCCATTGGCAAGCTGGATTCCTAAATTCCTTGCGGCACCAATTCCTTGATTTTTTTGATCAATGATGCGAATACGCGAATCTTTATTAGCAAAATCTTGCAATACAGATAAAGAATCATCTGTGGATCCATCGTTGATGGCAACGATTTCAAAATCATGAAACGTTTGATTCAGCAAAGAGGAAAGACATGCGTGTAAGTACTTGGATGTATTATAAACAGGAAGAATGACACTGATTTCAGCCATATATCAATCACCTATACTTTCAAATGCAATTTACTGCACAATGTTTGAAGTTTCAACTTTTCAACCAGAATTCTTAACAACGGATCTTTTGTACCATACAGATAAACTCCATATAAAATGGAACATACAAAACCAATGATCGCAACATGAATAAGATAATTCACTTCTATTTGGCGAATCATAAATGCGATTGGAAAAAAGAGGGCCGTTACCACAAAATAGCCAATAATTCTTTTGGATATAAGTGCATATCTTATGTTTAAATGTTTCACAGAATAAAAATACGTAATGATGATAAATAGAATATAAGAAACGGAAGTCGTTATGAGCGCTGTCAATGAAGAAAATACATCTAAGTAGAGCAAAGTATAATTCAAAGCAACATTACAAACACCAAATACACCAAGAAATAATACAAGCGAGCGTTCTAAGCTGTTCGCATACATCACTAGATTTGATACAACACATTGATATCCTAAGACGATTCTCTGAAAACAAGCCGCAATTAAAACTGCGCTCATGAAACCAAGCGATGACAAATATTGATTACCACAATAGAGATATAATATTTCATATGCCAAAACCGCAACACCTACACACATGGGAATCAACAATGCCATGAAGACATCGATTGTTTGATTCAATGTACTGCAGTAACCTTTTTTATCCCCTTGACCAATACGATTGGACAGTCTTGGGATAGCGACAGTTATCAAAGACTGCGGTATTGTAAAAATCATGCCCGATATATTATAAGGTATCGTATAATAATTCACTGCGTTTTTTGATACATACTCACCTAGCATAATACGATCCAATGTACTATAAAGGATTTCTACATTGGTCAAAAGTAAAGACACAATCAATGGTCCAATGTGTGTAAATACGTCTAAGCATTCAAAATCAAACTGAATACTTTTTTTCAAATAGAAATAACTGATCAAATTATTAATTACCACAGTCATACAGATAATAAATGTATAGGGGAGTATATCATTGCTTTTTCTTACAAAAATAAAAATGGAAAGCAAGTAAAACAGCCGCACGATAATCGTCTTTTTTGTAATAAACCCATAATTTTCGATAGCTTCATTAATAAATTCTATATAGAAAATATTACTGATCAATCGTAAAATCATTATAAAATAAATCGAAGTATCGACACCATTTGTATTCGTTAAATAAAATACTAAAAAATATGCGATCGTTAAAACATTCGAAACGATACCCAAAAGAAATAAACTGGTAAATAATCGATTCATTTTCTTTTGATCGTCTCTTATTTTGCTTATTTCACGCATTCCGTAATTATAGATACCGAACGACCCTATTACGAAAAACACTTGAAAATTAGAGTACGCAGTATTATAGGATGCCATTAAATCTTCTGTCAATATCCTTGTGACGTAAGGGCCGATTAATAAAGGCACAATTAAATTAAATATATTTAAAATCGTCTTATATATAGCATTCTTCGCAAGCGATTTATTGTTCATGTGATCATCTCCATTACGCACGTAAACGACTACTTATGTTCAAGTTCACTTTTAATTTTCGTCGTTGAAATATCTGGGGTTCGATCAAGATACACGACTTCACACCCCTCCTCTTTTAAGAAATCAAATGCGCCTTCCCAGTCATTGCCAATGACAAACGTATCGATCTTAAACTCGTGCACGTCACTCCGTTTTTGATCCCATGATTCTTCAGGAATCACAAGATCGACATAACGGATTGCTTCTAATAATTGTTTTCTTTTCTCATAATCAAAGTAGCATACTTTATTTTTTTTATGTTCATTAAATTCATCCGTAGATAATCCAACGACTAAATAATCACCTTGTTCTTTGGCTCTTTTCAATAAATTAATATGCCCATAATGCAACAAATCAAACGTTCCATATGTAATTACTCGTTTCATACTGTATACTTTCCATGATCATGAAGTGACCATGTGCTCCTTTCTGTTACACATATTGTAACTCATCAATCTGCTATATTATAGCATACCACGCAGTAAGACTACATAGTATTTCAAAAATAATCCCTTTTTTTGATTAAGTTGCTTAGCATTCTTTCCTCTGTATTTCTATTGAAAATAATACGAATTCAAGTATAATATTTGTAAGTCATGTGAATTTATGGAGGAAAATATGGACAAAAGAGAAATAGAGCAAGCTTCCAATGAAGCCATTCGTCTTCGTGATATGCAGCTCAAAATGCTGGAAACAACAAAGAAAATTCATGAAATATGTGAAAAGCATCATCTCCAATATTGGCTGATGTATGGTTCACTTCTAGGCGCTGTGCGTCATAATGGTTTCATCCCTTGGGATGATGATATGGATATCATGATGCCTAGAAAGGACCATCGAAAATTCATGCGCATTGCTCATGATGAACTTGGTGAAGATTATTTTTTTCAAACACCGCTGACAGATCCAAACTATGACATTCTTCACGTACCATTTAAAGTAAGACATAATCATTCAACCTTGATCGAAGAATATGGTAAAAATTATCATCAAGGAGCATTTGTTGATATATTTGCCATGGACTTCATGGGAAGTGATGAAGAAAGTTTTCGCAAACTTCATAAAAAAACCAGTATGTTGGCGTCGCTTAAAATGAAAATCGATATTCATCAGCTTTCTGGAATTAAACGTTATATCAGAATATGTTTACAATTATTGTTCAAATTGATTCCTACACAAACATTATTTCGTTATCTTCAGAAAAAAGTCGATCTTGTTATTGATAATGATAAAAACAGCCGATATGGCATGAAAGGAATTGAATTTTTAGAAAAAGATCTTTACGATTTGAAAGATATATTCCCTTTACGTCTCCATAAGTTTGAAGATTGCGAATTTTATATTCCCAATAATGCAGATAAAATATTAACCGAATATTTTGGTGATTATATGAAAATGCCACCGAAATCTAAAATGAAACCACACGGTCTTTACTATAGCGATCAGCGCTTTTATGATATTCCGGAGAACAAATATGAGACAAAATATCGTTAGTGTCATCGTCCCTGTATATAACACTTCTCCATATCTTGATCAATGTTTTGACAGCCTTGTACGTCAGACTTTGAAGGATATCGAGTTTATTATTATCGATGACGGAAGTACGGATGATTCATGGGAGATCATTCAAAAATATGTAAACAAATATCCGGATCGTTTTTTTTCTTATAAAAAAACCAATGGTGGATTATCTTCTGCTAGAAATTATGGTCTTCAATATGCACGTGGAACATATATTGGATTTGTGGACAGCGATGATTGGGTAGAAGAAAATATGTTTGAAACATTATATACATCTGCCATCAGTACAGATGCAATGTTAATCATCTGTAACATGCAAGTTGTCGATCAACATCAGACGATTCCGTATTTATATACAAAGCAAAAAGATATAAAAGCGCATGTAACTTCTGTCTGTAACAAATTATTTCACTATTCTTTATTTCAGCAACTTCATTTTACAGAAAATATACATTATGAAGATTTAGAAATATTAATGAGAATGCTGCCGCAAATTCAACAGAATCAAATTCAATTTTGCGATAAAATTTTGTACAACTATCGAAAAACGGAAGGTTCGATAATGACAAAACCAAATGCGTTAAAAAACTTAGATATGATCATCGTCTTTGAAAATGCTTTCGCATACTTTTCACAACAACAGTTAAATTTTGATTCAGAAACTTATATAAAAGATTTATGGTTGGAACATGTAACCATTACAACGATCACGCGGTTGATCAAACAAAACGGTGACCATACGAATGATGTTATCCATAAACTAAATGCATATGCAAAAAAACATTTCAAAAGAATATTTCAATCTGTATATTTTAAACAATTACCTTTAAAAAGAAAGATCATTGCTTTCTTGAATGGTCACAATTTCATTCATATTTCTTCATTCCTATTAAAGAAATAATCAACTTTTTTATTAAACGTATCAAAAAAAGAGATTGCAAGTACTTTATATGACAAAGACTTCACTTGCAGTCTCTTTTCATATCTTATTTATTTTTTCCAAACAAGCGTGATATGAATGTGGTCTTTCTCTTTGGGAATTCACCTTTTGCCTGTAAAGCACGTTTTTCTTCTAACGTCATTTTATTTTCGAACTGTTTTTTTCTTTTTTCTTCCAGTGTTAATGCATCTTTATACTGTTCTTTACGCTTTTCTTCAATCGTTTGCGTTGTTTTTGGTTTTCGTTTTTCTTCTAATGTTGGTTTTTCATCGTTTGTACTCTCTTTTGTTTCTTCCTTTTGGGTTATGCAAATCTCTTTCTGATCAAGTGGAACAATATTTACCTGTTCATTCACTACCATATCCTGTATGTCCTGTGATTCATCTAGACTTGTGATTTCATCTTCATTATTTTTAAGAGTAACTTCATCAATTTGTGCCGGTAGTTGTTTCTTATGATCAGAAAGCAAATATAGAGGCATCACAATGGTTTTTTGAACATCCTCTGTCTCCGGCGACTCTGTTTTTTTATCTTCCATGATGAATCACTCCTAACTTTTGCTCCACTATTATACCCATTTTGTATGCATTCGTAAACATTCGTTTTAAAAATGCTGAAAAAAAAGGACGAAAAGTCCTTTTCAACTATGATTCTAATGTTTAAAGATATTGTAGAATGCAGATTTACCTTGGAAAACTGCGACATCCCCCAATTCTTCTTCAATGCGAATCAGTTGATTGTACTTCGCAATGCGATCCGTTCTTGACATGGAACCTGTTTTGATTTGTCCGGCATTGAACGCAACCGCAATATCCGCAATCGTTGTATCTTCTGTTTCACCACTTCGATGAGAAACAACGGCAGTATATCCATGTTTTTTCGCTAGTTCCATCGCATCAAATGTTTCTGTTAATGTACCAATCTGATTGACTTTGATCAAAATGGAATTGGCAATATCTTTATCGATACCTTCTTGTAAAATAGCTGGATTGGTCACATAAAGATCATCACCCACCAATTGTATTTTCGATCCCAAATGTTCGGTTAATTTCTTCCATCCGTCCCAGTCTCTTTCACCAAGACCATCTTCAATAGAGATGATAGGATATTTTTCCACCAATTGATCGTACCATGCAATCATTTCATCCGTTGTTTTCGTTCCTTGTCCTGATTTCGTCAACTCATACATACCCGTTTCTGTATTGTAGAATTCACTTGCGGCCACATCCATAGCGATACAAATATCTTCACCAGGTACATAACCGGCAGCTTTAATTGCCTCCATGATGCATTCCAGTGGTTCTTCATTACTTCCAAGATTAGGAGCGAAACCACCCTCATCACCAACAGCGGTCACCTGTCCTTTGTTTTTCAATACTTTTTTCAACGCATGGAATGTTTCTGCGCCCATTTGGATCGCCTGTTTTATGGAAGATGCGCCAACTGGCATAATCATGAATTCTTGGAAATCCACGGAAGAATCGGCATGACTGCCTCCATTCAACACATTCATCATCGGTACCGGCAATGTTTTCGCATTGATTCCACCCAGATAACGATATAGTGGTAAACCATAGTAATTAGCAGCCGCATGTGCCACTGCCAACGAAATCCCTAATAAAGCATTGGCGCCATATTTCGATTTATCTTTGGTTCCATCCGTCGCAATCAATTTTTTATCGATTTCGTTTTGATTGGTCACATCCAGTCCAATAACAGCGCTTGCCAAAATATCATTCACATTTTTCACAGCTGTTAAAACGCCTTTTCCAAGATAGCGAGATTTGTCATTGTCACGAAGCTCCAATGCTTCACGCTCACCTGTGGATGCGCCACTTGGCACCATCGCACGTCCAAAAGCACCAGATTCCGTTTCTACTTCTACCTCAATCGTCGGATTGCCACGTGAATCCAAAATTTCACGTGCATGTACATCAATAATAAATGGCATATAGATCCTCCTTATGTAGTTTTTCTACGCCGCTAGTATAGCATAACCCCAATCAAAAGTTAAGCAAAATACATTGGTTCTTTGCCAGAAACGTATGTCAAAATTCGACAATCAGTTCACTTAGATTCTGATAAATATGATCCGGATAAATACCCAGACGTGCTATGTCCGTTTCTTTATGTACCCCACCGATAACAAATGCCGTTTCAACACCATTTTGAACGCCCAACAAAACATCCGTCTCCAGATTGTCTCCAACCAATAAGCACTCACTTTTGTTTATATGCAGATAGTGAAGTGCTTCTTCTAAAATAGGCGCATACGGTTTCCCTATCATCGGACTTTTTTGACCGGTTGCATACTCCATCATTGCCACGACAGAACCATTACCAAGTGAAAATCCATTTGCCTGCGCCAAAACACGATCGTGGTTGGTCCCAATCAAACGTGCACCTTGTTTTAAAAAATTGACCGCTTTCGAGTATTTCTCATAATCTGCGTGTTGATCCAATCCAATAAAAACAATATCCGCGTGATCATCACACAGACAAAATCCATGTTCAATCAATGCTTCTTTTAAACCGTCTTCGCCAATATAAAATGCGTTACGCTCTTGATAATGCATTTTCGCATAAGAAGCTGCGGCCATCGCACTGGTAAAAAAATCCGTTTCCTTAATATTCTCATAACCAACCTCTAGCATATGGTCCATATTCTGTTTTCTTGTCCGCTTCGAATTATTAGTAAAAAACAAATAAGGCAGCTGGTGGAAATGTAGATAGTCCATCAATTCCTTTCCACCATCCATCATTCGATTTCCACGATACATCGTGCCATCCAAATCCAACAATAATGTCTTCATACCATCACCGAATGTATTATACAAAAATTTGATAAAAAAACATAGCGGTTATGCTTAAAAAAGATGACACTTCCTTTGATACAACTGTAAAAAATACAGCATCATCGCCATAGATACGCATTCTCTATGCACGCACACATTGATATAAAAACACCTCAAAACGTTTCACACCGATATCAATGACGCCATATAAAAATGCCAGCATCTCCAATAATCCAAAATAAGGATATGCAAACGCTTGTGTATTTTTGGTAATGTTTTATATACATGCGCACTCAAAAATAAAGATAATGCATTCTCAAGCGCATTGATCTTTCTTTCATCTTCCTTAAAAACGTATAAATCGATCCCACATAACGATGAAATTTCTTCATCGCATCTTGATAACCTAATAATTGATTGCGGTGAATCAAAGCCATATCAAATTTAAAAAAACTGCCCAAAGAAACATAAGGTTCTATATACAACACATCCGCTTGCGGCTAATGAAGTTACTTGTTTCCAACACTTTTCAAATCCACCGCAATGATTTGATCCGCTCCCATAGAACGTGCCAATTCAATGAGCACATTATCATAATCCCCACCATCAATAAATCGTTCTCCATCAATTTCACGCATCGGAAATACATAAACGCCTTTTGCACCGCCTCCACCAAATACCCAAGCGGTTCTCATAACATCCCTCCATACTATGAAAAAAAACGAGTAAAATCCACTCGCTTTTATCTTGGTTTGGTTTGCCTTTTATTATTCTTCACTTTGTTGTTTCGTTTCTTCCGGCAAGAAACCATACTTTTCCAGTTTGCTTTTGAACGTATCATAGGATACTGCACCGGTAAACGTACCTTTGATCAAACCATTGTTGATAAAAAACACGCTTGGCGTTGCACCTACTTGACCGATGTACTGTTGTAACTCCTCAAAATCCGGATAGCGTACTTCTTGTGTATTGGGATCCGTTTCTGACTCTTCCTCATCAATAAACACTTCCGCAATGCGAATATCATACTGCTCCGTTATCTGTTTCATGACTTCAGAAAATTCCTTGCAGGAACCACACTGTGTTGTTCCTATCACAAGGATCAAAGAATCTTTGCTTTCGATCGCCGTAATCGCATCCTTAGAAGAGGAATGAACGATTCCACTTGTGGATGGAAAACAACCACTCAACAGCACCAATGAGAAAACGACCAATGCCAATTTCTTCATTCCATTTCACACTCCAGTCTTATAATTTCGTATGTTTGTTTTTATCATACAATATTTTACCATGGTTTTCAAAGGATATAAAGAAATATTTTTTGTAAGTGTAAAATCATCCATGCTTAAGATCCCATTGATTCTGAGACATAAGGCACAATGCCGGGTACTTGACCGCTGACAACCTGCACAATGATGGGAATCTCTGTCGTTGTTTCCATTTCCGATGTAGATAATATCGTAATCACCTGTGTTTTCACACTGATTTTCATATACGCTCTGATCAGCGTGCTGTTCACACCATATGGCGTAGAATCTACCTTGATTTCTCCGGTAATATCATTTAAAAGTTTCAAACGAATCGGAATACGTGGACCACTGTTGCTTAAAAACGGAATTTTTGTCAAATATCCGATGGGACATTCAAAAACAGCACCGTTTTTAAAATATATCTCTTCTCCATCCTGTAATTGTTCCCCTTCACTATCTGCTAAACTTTGATCAATCGTATTCAATGCCGTAAACAAGATTTGATTCAACTGATAAGAATCATACTGAATGCTGGAAATGGTTCCATCTTCCTGTTTATCAATGTGAATCAGCGTACCGGGATCATATTCCAAATCACGCAATACCGATTGCGTGATATTATTGATTGCGAAAATCACATTCTGTTTGGCAATTGCCTGCAGTCTTGGCTCCATATAATCGTTCAGCGAACGTACCCACCATAAAAACACGCTCAAAACAAGCAGAGCGATCATCAAGAAACGATTGCGTTTCCAGCGGTGTTGCGGACGCTTACGCGTTGTCTTCCTTTTCACAGATAAGCAGCGCCTCTTTTGCGCTCATCCCAATCTTCACATGACGCTTTCTTGCATATTCATTCATTGCGCACACTTTCGATGCCAGCATTGACGCAAAACCATGCCCACCTTCTATTTGAATAATCGCAATATCGTTTGCTTTTTGAAAATACGTTAGATCAAACATCTGCTGTACCAAAATCGCTTTGGTAGACATGATCAGATCAATCGGATAACCCGGTAAATGCAGATGCATACCTAGAAGCGAAGTATCCGGCAACTGAATGCTTTTTATTTCCACCATGACAATTCCTCCATACTATAGTGTATTAAGCAACTGCCCAATAGTTTCAAAAAAAACTGTGATTTTACACAGTTTAGCGTCGATTTAATTGATCCAATACTGTAAATGTATCATGATCGGCAATAATCATCAAATGATCTCCCAAAGCAAGTGGTTCATCCACATCCAAGGAAAGAGACAATTTCTGATCTTTGGCATGACGCACGCCCATGACATTGATACCATAACGATTACGTACATCCATTTCACGTAAACTTTTGCCTGCCCATGCGATTGGAACATCCAATTCCACCATACTATATTCATTGTCAATATCAATCATCTCTACGATATTATTGCTTAACAGACTCTTGGCAATATGCACACCCATTTCTTTTTCCGGACGCACAATACGATCGGCGCCAACATTGGAGAAAATCTGCATGTATCGTTTATTTTTTGCTTTGGCAATGACATAAGGAACACCGAGTTCTTTTAAATGCATAATGGCCAGTACCGTTTCTTCCAGGTGTGTTCCCATACCGACGATTGCCACGTCACATTCTCCTACACCGGTATTGCGCAGCTGATCGATATCGGTAATATCACACTGCATTGCAGAGGTAACTAAATCTGCCAGACGATTCACACATTTGATGTCTAAATCCAGTGCTAAAACTTCACAGTCAAATTCACTCAATGTCTTTGCGACGCTGGAGCCAAATACGCCCAGTCCCAATACCGCAAATTGCTTTTTCGATGATTTTAGTTTTTTCATAATGCTTTTCCTTTCTTAACCAACGATGATCGATCCGTTTGGATACGTCGCTGAATGATCCACAGTGGAATGTTGGGAAATCAGTGACAAAAACAGCGTCGTAATTCCAATTCTTCCTACAAACATCAAAAAGATGATCACCAGTTTTCCGACAGTAGTCAAAGCACCGGTAATGCCCAGTGTAAGTCCTACCGTTGCCAAAGCGCTGGTTGCTTCAAAAACAATAGATATAAAATCCTGCACTTCAAAAATGCATAAGAGAAAAATTCCCAGCAACAGCGTCAAAAGATTGATAAAGAAGATACCCATAGCACGAATGATCAATTCTTTGGATATAGTACGTTTCATCATGACCGTCTGTGCCTTACCTTTGACATTGGAAATGATATACATAAGCAGTATAACCGCTGTCGTTGTTTTAATGCCACCTGCAGTACCGCCCGGAGAACCGCCGATAAACATGATCAACACCATCATGTATTTTGTGGCCAAAGTCAGCGCACCGTAATCCACACTGGCAAATCCCGCAGTGCGCAAAGTCACAGCCTCAAACAGTGAAACAAGCAGCTGTTGGGGAAGGCTTTTATTTTGTAAGGTGCTTGGATTATTTCGTTCTAAAAGAAAGATCAACAATGTTCCAAAAAAAATTAAAAATGCGGTTACCGTCAAAACAATACGTGTATGAAAATTCAATGATTTCCAAAATTTCCGCTTAGAAGAATGCTTCTTGAACATGATTTTCAGCTTATCACGCAGATCAAACCAGACCGCAAAACCCAATCCACCTAAGACAATCAAGCAAATAATTGTCAGCATAATCAATGGATCATGCGCAACATCCATCAAAGAATTGTTTCCCAAAATATCGAATCCGGCATTGCAGAAAGCAGAAACAGCGATAAACAGCGATTTAAACATCCCCAAAGCAAATCCGTATTTTGGTAAGAAACGTATCGCCAAAAGCAATGCGCCAATGCTTTCAAACAGAAACGTATATTTCAAAATATCCATCAGAAATTGTTTCATATTGAACGCTCCATCTTGATTGAGCATTTCTTTCATGGTAATCTTCTCATGCATGGTCAATTTACTTTTGAAAAAAAGAATACAGACAGCCACAATCGTCATAAGACCCAATCCGCCAATTTGTATCAGCGTCATAATCACAACTTGTCCAAACAGCGTAAATTCTGTGAGTGTCACATCAATGACAAGCCCGGTTACACAAGTCGCACTGGTCGCTGTAAACAGCGCATCCACAAAAGGATATGCCTGTTGATTACGATGCGCAGCCGGTAACATCAAAAGTAATGTCCCCACCACAATGACCATAAAAAAACTCATGGCAATTTTTCGTGCAGGTGTACGCCTTTTTCCTTGTTTTATGTGATTTCTTTTGATCATGGAATTCCTTCTTTTCTAGCTGTGATGTATTTCATAAAAGACATTACTATTGTACTCTATTTCTATAATTTATCAATCGAATTATGAAAAATCATATGTTTCTGTCATGACTTCCATATGTAAAAGCTGTGCCAAATGTAAATACGCCTTATGCAGAATACGATTGGCTGTACTTACAGAAACATCCAATCGCATCGCAATTTGATGCATTGGATAGTGCTGCACATATTTTAACAAAATACATTTACGCTCTTTTACCGGCAGAAAAGAAATGGAACGCAATAACAATTCCAGCCTCTTCAGACGCTGTTCTTGGCGAAGCAGTGCTTCATCACGCTGTTCAATGGCGCGAAGTATGGATGGTTCCTGTTTCAGCTGTTTGGACCCGACATCAATCACACTGCGTGAATAAGTAATGAAATCCATAATGTCAGGTCCATCTTCCACAAGTGCATCCTGCTCATTGAGCATCCATGCGTATTCGGATAAAAAGCGCATCACTTGTTTCATTTTTTCAATGGTTGCTTTTTCATTCACTTGTTTTTGTTTCATCATTTTTAGTTCCATTTGTATCACCTCTTTAAAAGCCCTTCTATATATTCTGTTTGCTTTTTTTTCTAAAATTACAAAAAAATTTGAATTTTTTAAGGATATTTATACAAGAAGTAATTTGCCTTTGGAATAGTATAAAAACAGAAAGAGAGGTGTGAATATGCATGAGTATTCAATGTTTAGCAGATGTGAAAGATATCCAAATACTAAAAGAGAACAAAGCGTAGGAATGGCTTATGTCCCTATGCAAATCTGGCGTGATCTAATACCCAATGACATCGGATTTCAAAAAGGAACGATTTTTTATGAGTTGGATAAACCATTTCAGCGTTAAGGAGGTACGTTATGAATCAAAATGAATGTTTACAACAGCTTCAAATCTATGATTTTGCATTACAAGAAGCAGCGCTTTTTTTAAATTCGCATCCCAATAATGCCAATGCGATACAATATTATCATATCGTTCAAGAAGCAAGCCAACAGCTTCGTGAACATTACCAAGCACTATATGGGCCATTGAGCAATCGTGAAAACGACGAAGACAGATGGTTGTATATCAATGGTAAATGGCCATGGGAAGGAGAATAATTACATGTGGACATATGAAAAAAAGTTGCAGTTTCCGGTAAATATCAGACAAAGTGATCCAGCATTTGCGAAGATCGTTATCACCCAAATTGGTGGACCGGATGGAGAATTAAGCGCATCCATGCGTTATTTAAATCAGCGTTATTCAATGCCTTACAATCGCATCAGGGCTATGTTAACAGATATTGGGACAGAAGAACTTGCCCATTTAGAAATGGTGTCGGCGATCGTTTACCAGCTCACAAGAGAACTCTCCGTTGAAGAAATCAAAGCAGAGGGATTTGATGCGTATTATGTAGATCATACGACAGGTATTTGGCCACAAGCTGCCAGTGGTGCAGCTTTTACGTCCGCTTACTTCCAATCAAAAGGTGATCCCATTACAGACTTGATGGAAGATATGGCTGCCGAACAAAAAGCGCGGACAACTTATGAGAATTTGTTGCGCGCTGCCAGTGATCCAGAGGTAATTGCGCCATTAAAATTCTTAAGAGAGCGTGAAATCGTGCATTTCCAGCGTTTTGGGGAAGCATTATCCTATGTACAAAGTCAATTGGATGAAGATAATTATTACCGCTATAATCCTGCATTTGATCCAAAATACTAATCCATTCTATTTTTATCCTAATAAAACCATCAGTTGAACCGATGGTTTTTACATATTCTCAACGAAGAGAATTGGAAAATGTAGAAATGAAAATATTCAAAGTTTATATAGGATATAACTTAATGAAATACCTTAGAAACCGCATCTTATATAAAAGTAGAGCATAGAAAGGTCACAAAATTATTGTTTTAATAAGGGGGATTTTTTCGGACACTTAAAAATATCCCAAGATCATAAAAGAAATGATCCAACAGAATTATACGATTAAACAATCACATACATCGGGTATTGAACTATAATAAAAGAAACTATATGCATCAGTTCTTACCTGATGCGTTACAGCCTCTTCTCACGTTACAACAAAGCAGTCACTTCCTTGTGAAACCGCCTGCTAAATTATTATTGATTATTGATTGTTTCTAAAATAGACATATTATGAATTTTCTTTATTGGTCTGTATATGGCAACGGCTACGGAAACCAAGACAATCAGAATGATAATACCGATTTTTGACCAAGGTATTACCCATGGGTCACCCCATTGGCGACTTACCAATATAGTAAATAAAAACTTATTACAAAGCAAACCGAAACCCAAACCGGCTACACTACCGATTGCAGCATAGGTAAAGGCTTCTGCCACAATCATTTTTGAAAGCTGTCTGTTGCTTAGCCCAATGGCACGAAAAGCCCCATATTGTTTCATTCGTGCTGCTACGCTCATTGCAATACTGTTTATAATGTTAAATACCGTAATCAATGTAATTAGAACCAAAAAACCATAAAGGAACAGCCAAACGCAGTAATACACACTCAATGTGCTGCTGTTATCCATCCGTTTATCAATAAATGAATGTCCTGCTCCATAAGTTCGGTGTATCTCATCCACATCGGCATCGATAGCTTGTTTTGTCAACTGCATATCAATGATTGTATAGTCCGTTTTTCCTGTTATTTGACGGAAAGTATCTTCTGAACAGATAACCGTCCCTACATCCGTATCATTAAAAAAGGGGCTGTCAGACAACATACCAACAATCTTTATTTCTTTATACTGCCCATCAATGTTTAGGCTTACTGTGTCGCCCACTTGAATTGTATTCTGCGGCTCATATACAACAAGTCCTGTATTTATTTCATTTTGTACGGAGTCGAGTGAGCCATTCAGCATATATTTTTTTGCCCATTCAAATTGATACTGTTCATAAGAAATTAAGTCAATTTTTTGTTCTGTATTGCCTGTCATGACAGATACACTATACAAAAAACTCCGTCCATAAACTTTATGTATTTTGGGGTTTCTTCTTAAATCGTTCACATAGTCACTGTTTACAGAACAAGTATTATCTTTGCTTACAATAGATATATCCGCCGTCCATGGATGTAAAGGTCTTAAAGTGTGGTTCATGAATTCGATTGTCACGGAAAACGAAAGGAAAAGGATAATGCTAAGGGCAAATGAACCTGTCATTAGGATAAAATTTTTGCGGCTTGCTTTAGCGTGATGGATTCCAAGTGCGGTATCCACCTTCAACCATCTCGTGTCTGCCGCTTTTCGAACAGGCCGTGTCTCACTTGCGTTTCCGGAAACCGCCGCTAATGGCGAAACTTTCGCTGCCTTTTTTGCCGGTGAGCGAGCCGCCAGCAGAACAGTCAGTAGCCCAATAATTACACCTGCTAAAATACTTGGCAGGCTAATACCAAATGCAGGCATTGCACCAAAATATTCTGGACTTAGGTAACGGAGAATGAAACACAAAATCCATATTATAGCTATCCCTGTAAAAACACCAATTGGAATTGCAAAACGACACCAGTTTAGTGCTTCTTTGCGAACATAGCGCATTATCTGTTTCGGAGTTGCCCCAATACAACGCATTAAACCAAAAAACTCTGTACGCTGTGCAACATTACTATTAAGGCTGCTTGCAATCATCATGATCCCTGCAAACAGAACTAACACAAATAATACGGCAGCGGCAACATATACCTGCATCATAAAGGAATTCACGCTCTGTCCCAGCAAGCCAAGCAGTTTTGTATTTTCAAAGATTTGTTCATCCGTCAAATTGAATGCTGTTTTTAAATCCGATATTTTATCCTGCACATTCTTTGTGCTTGCAAATTGAACATAAAAGGTAGTGGCATCTTTTATTAGATCGGTATTAGAGTAGATATTGTAAAATGCCTCATTTGTTATAAATATGCCATAAGAATCTTTGCTCATTAAACCGGAAGCATTTTCCACAAAACCAGATATTTCAAAGGTATATTCTTTTCCATCCGGAGCATTCAAGCTTATTTGCTCACCGATGCTTAAATCCAACATTCCTTTTGCATTTTCCGTAACCAATGCTTCTTTCTTTGTCATAGGAAATTTCCCGTTTGTAAGCATATTGGGGAATATCTTTGACAGCAGGTCTTCCTGTGTTCCACAAATGACCGTATTTGTCCCATTCATTGTGTATTTTTCCTCGCCATTGTAATTTAAGATTGCGTAAGAGGAAAAAGCTTCAATATCTGCGCGGGTTGCTATAATATCTGCTGTTTGGGCATCTATACCTTGGATTCCCATATGCCAATTTCCTGTTTCTGTCTTTGTTTTCATAATCTGAGCGCGAACAAACATATCAGCCATCCCGAAAATTGTTGTAACCAAAAGTACCGCTAAGATAATGCAAATAACAGACATCCTATTCTGTTTTTTATGGACTTTTGCAGAAATAGGAACAAGGTCAAGATAATTTTTCATTTGACTTTCCTCCTAAATCTGTCAAAACACCGTCACTTACACGAAACACACGCTCAACCATAGAGGTAAGGTTATTGTTGTGTGTAATCATTAGAATTGTCTGCTGATAGTGACGCGATGCCTTTATCAGCAGTTCCATTACATCCTGACTGTTTTTGCTGTCAAGATTTCCGGTAGGCTCATCAGCAAGAATCAGCTTTGGCCTTGTAATCAATGCCCTGCCAATAGCGACACGTTGCTGTTGTCCTCCGGAAAGCTGATTAGGCAGATGATTTCTTCGTTCTGTTAAGCCAAGCATCTCTAACACTTCTTCTACATCGGCTGCTTTGGGTTTGCGATAATCCAAAAGAAGCGGAAAGCTTATATTTTGTTCCACTGTCAATTCGGATACAAGTTGAAAAGACTGAAAAATAAAACCTATGTTCCGCCGTCTGAAAATTGTTCTTTCCTCTTCTTTCATGGAAAACAGGTTATTTCCATCCATTGTGACGGAACCGGAAGTTGGAACATCCAACCCACCGATGCAATTCAGCAGAGTACTTTTGCCAGAACCAGACTCTCCAACAATGGCGGCAAACTCACCTTTTTCCAAAGAGAATGAAACTTTTTTCAAGGCATCGACTTTCGTCTCACCACTTCCATATGTTTTACATAAGTTTTGTACTTTTAAAATTTCCATATACAAGTACCTCCTTTTCCCACAAGGATAACAGGAGTAGCTTACAATCGGATGAATTTAACCTTACGATTCCGTAAGGAAAGACAATGTAAAGGTTGTTCCCTGCAAACATTCGCTTTGAACAGACAAAAATCCTCCCTGCCCCTCAATAATTGCTTTTGCTAACGGCAGCCCAAGTCCGACTCCCACTGTATGACAATCGTTTTTGCTTCGATAAAATCTTTTGAAGATATGGTGTATATCCTCTGGTGCAATGCCATGTCCGTTATCAGAGATACGGATTCTAAACATAATAGGAGTCTGCTCCCAAGAAATATGAATTTTTCCTCCACTGTCCGTATGGTCAAGCGCATTTTTTACAATATTTCCAACTGCTTCGCCGGTCCACTCCATATCACAATAAAGCATCTGCTCCGTAATACCGTCGATTATAATTTCTTTGTTTTCATTGACTGATCGTGTGGTTAATTCGCTTATAGCATTGCGGATAACATTTGAAACACTGTAATTATCTTTTTCAAAAATAATGCTTCCTGCATCTAATCGTGTGATTTTTAGCATCGACTGAATAAGTTGCTCTATTCGCTTTAGTGCGCTCCCTATCTTTACAGAAAATTCTTTTACCGTTTCGCGATTATCTGGCTCACTTTCTATTATTTCCTGATACATCATAAGTGCGGACAAAGGAGTTTTTAGCTGATGTGATATATCGGAAATTGTGGTTTTCAAAAATTCTTTTGTTTTTCGATCAGTATCATTCTTGGATTGCAGCATAGTAGCAAGCTGTTCAACAGAGGATAACATCTGATAGACAGTTCCATCGCTTGTTTGCGGTAGATGAACAGTATAGTTTCCATCTATATAATTCCTAATGGTTTTTTCGGATTTATGGTATAACTTTTCCCTGTCACGCAAAAAGAGTATTGTCCCACTAAGCAAAATAATGCTTCCCAATAGTCCCATACTCAATATAGAGGGCAGCATGGATTTTTTTAATGAAGATACATAAGATAAGCGATTACTGTCCATATTTTCTGAAAATCCAATTAGGTTTAAGAATTGGCTTCCGGATGTACTTTCTTCTTTACTTGTTAATGCTGTTGCTATTATAACTTCAGAAACTTCTTGTTCCAACAAAGAGGTCGCAACAGCATTGTCGTGTGCAAAAAGCATTTCTTTTGCAGCCTTCGTTTGTATGTCAATGATACTGATCCCTGCCAGCATAAACAGCCCCAAAAAGGAAAGAAGAAAAATGCAATACCAACGGGTATGTTTATCATGTAAGAAACTCATTTGTCCACCTCTTTCCATTGATAGCCAAATCCTCGCACTGTCAGTAAATGCTTTGGATGTGATGGATCTGTTTCAATTTTTTCACGCAATCGCCGTACATAGACGGAAAGTGTATTATTATCTACATAATCTCCCGTACTGTCCCATAACTCATCTAAAATAATTTCTCTTGTAATGATGCGATTCGCATTTTTCACCAACAGGCATATTAAACGATACTCTACGGCTGTAAGTTCTAATATTTTCCCCTTTAATAAGACACGGCAACCTAAAAGGTCTATTTTAATATCGCCGCATTCCATAACGGTTCCTGCCTCTTGATGCGATAATCCTGCCCGTCTAAGCAACGCTCGAATGCGTGAACATAGTTCGCCCAATTTAAACGGTTTTGTTATGTAATCATCACCGCCACAATCCAAACCACGGATAATATTGACTTCTTCATCGGAAGCTGTCAGAAAAATAATCGGTATCTGACTACCATTCTTTCGTACCTTTTCACATACCTCAAAACCTGTTCCATCTGGCAATGTGACATCAAGTATAAGCATATCGTATTTATCTATCTCTGTTAAACAAGCCAGTGTTTCATGTACAGAACGGACAAACTCAACATCGAACCCGTTTTTCTTTAAAGAATATTTCAGTCCGTCTATCAGACTTACATCATCTTCTAATAATAAAATTTTATTCTCCATAATTGGTAACCTTTCTACGCTTATCAACGGGCTTTTTTGAATTTTGTGGAATAAGCCACACTCGGTTAACATTTAAGACACCTTCAATACGATTTTCCTTGCATAAGCGCTGAACTCGCCGTACCGATATCTTCCATCGTTCTGCTGCCTCCTGTGCCGTCATATATTCAAACATTGCTGACCTCCTTCATCAAACTGTATATAGTATATCCGTTTAAACGAACGATATCAACTGTGCAAATAGGAATTTATATCGCTTGCTCAAAGAAATTAAATTTCATGTAAGAGAAGATTGCACATCGTTTGAGTGGAACTTCCATTTCTGTATGATATATAAAATAAAATCTATTAGATACAGGTGGTGAAAAAATGAGTGAAACCGCAGAAAACATTTACTTTCGAGAATTAGAAAGTGTATTTTACCATGGTATAGTCACTTATTAAAGATTCAACCATTGCTTGAACCTTTGATTTAACTATTTTTAAGTAGTATCTGCGTTGGCATCATATTTTAGATGCCTGCACCGCAATTTCAACAAAAACCGCTTTTTTCAAGTACAACCAAATTAATTGAATGATGATGATTTAAGAAAATCATCAAAATACGCATAGTTTTTACAAACAAGATTTGCGATCATAAACTTGATCTTATGTTTAGCATTTCCATTAGAATTCCTAAGAGAACGTGAAATCGTTCCATTCCATCGTTTTGGGGATACACTATCCTATATACAAAGTCATTTGGAGACGGATAATTACTGCCGCTATAATCCTGCATTTGATCCAAAATACTAATTCATTCCTATTTTTATCCTAATCAAAACGACAATAACACAAAAACTTCCATGTTGTAGGCGATATCAATCAAAAACTATTTCCATATTGGCTTTCACTCATATTTTGTAATCGCATCATAACTATGTTCACAAGTATAATGTCTTAAATTATCATCACTCACTTGACGAAATTCACTTCATACGAATCAGTGCCTATGTTTATCCTAATTATGAACCAAAACACCATCGTTTTTATATACAAATATCATCATTTTATTTACATTTATTTTTCTGAAAATTCATGAAACTTATTGACATCTTTTATAAGACATTGTACTATAATATAGAAAAAGCAATGAAAAGAAAAAGTACATTCAAAGTTGTTTTCTCTCAGAGAGTTTCGAAACAGTGGTGAAAAGAAACAGAAAACAATGGATGGAACACATCTTGGAGCTGTTAGGGTGAAAAATGCAGTAATCCTAAACGTCCCCCTGTGCAACGTTACAAGCACTAGAGTATCAATGGTGGTACTCGATAAGGTTGGCATCTGTGAAGAGCCGATAAATTAAGGTGGAACCACGAAAAGTACCTTTCGTCCTTAGGATGGAAGTTTTTTTTATGAGAAGGAGAAATCTTTATGACGATATTTACGACACCGCAGGGAACCCGCGACCTCATGTTTAAAGAATGCAAGTCACTTCGCAATATACAGACACAGCTACGCAATGTCTTTGATCATTGGGGATATGAAGAAATCATGACGCCGATGGTGGAATATTATGACACGTTTACGATTGCGCAGATGAAAGAAACAGAGGTATATAAAATTTTAGATGCATCCAATCGCATTGAGACACTGCGTGCCGATATGACGATACCGATTGCCCGTGTTGCGGCAACCAAATGCAAAGATGAAACAATGCCGCTTCGCTTTCAATATTTCGCAAATGTATTTAAGGTCAAAGAAGAATTGAGCGGTCATCAAAATGAAAGCATCGACTGTGGCATAGAATTATTGGGTGTGGAAGAACCTTATGGCGATTTGGAAATTCTTTTATGCGCATTAGATGCCTTATGTGTATTAAAACCATTTCACTATACATTGGAAATCGGCAATCTGAATTTTTTCAAAACTGCATGTGATCGATTATCACTGGATGCACATACACAAGATACGCTGGCAGACTTGATTAATCGCAAAAGTCTCAAAGCACTCAACGACTATATTGAAACGCTGAATTTAGATGAAACCGGCAAACGATTCTTTAAGCATCTGCCATGGCTTTGCGGAGACAAATCCATTTTACAAGAAGCTTATCATTATGCATTTCACGAGGATTTGAAACAAATCTTGGATCTGCTAAATCAGCTGTGTGATCAAATGCAAGAACTCGGTTACCATGAACAAATTACAATTGACCTTGGAAAAATACCAAGAATGAAATATTATACCGGCCTGATTTTTGAAGCATTTGTAGAAGGTGTGGGCGTAAGCATTCTCAGCGGTGGTCGATACGATCATTTGTTGCAGCGATTTGGCAAAAACTTGCCGGCGGTAGGATTTGCGATTCGCATAGATGCACTGATTGATATCATTCAAGCAGAACCTTCAATAAAACGCATGGAAATCCAATATCCACCAAAATGTCAAATGAAAGCTTTGAAACTCGCTCAGTCTTATCGAAACGATCGAATTGTAATCTTACAAATCAATAGTGAACTTGATGAAATCAAGATTAAGGAAGGTGTGTAGAATGTTAGCGATTGCTCTCACAAAAGGACGTCTGGAAAAACAAAGCGTTGCCCTTTTGGAAAAGAGTGGCTATGGAATAGAAGCGCTCAAAGACAAAGGACGCGCACTTGTTTTTCCTGATTCAAAAAAAGAGATTCATTATTTTTTGGTCAAGGCATGGGATTGTGTGACCTATGTAGAACAAGGCGTTGCGGATGTTGGTGTTGTCGGCAAAGACACGTTATTGGAATGCGGCGATGAATATTATGAAGTCATGGATTTGGGACTTGGAAAATGCAAATTCATACTGGCTTCTTTACCGGACAATAATGTATTAAACAAAAGCGGTCATATCAAAATCGGCACAAAATATCCAACCGTTGCCAACAACTATTTCAAACAAAAAGGCATGGATGTGGAAATCATCAAAATCGAAGGATCAGTGGAACTAGCACCCATCTTAGGTTTATGTGATGCCATTGTCGATATTATGGAAACAGGCACAACACTGAAAGAGAATGGATTGGTCGTATTCGATGAAATCTACGATATATCCGCAAGAGTGATTGTCAACAAGGCAAGTTTCAAGCTAAAACGAAAAGAAATTATTTCTCTTTTGGATGATTTAAAAAACGCCATAAAGGAGGATGCGGCATGTTAAAGCAATTCGATAAAAAAGACAGGCATCAAATTCAAAAATGGATTCAAAAGCGTAGCGACACCCAACATCCGGATGTGACCAAAGCAGTGCTGAACATTCTAGAGTCAGTAAAAACAGATGGTGATCAGGCTCTTATAAACTATACGAAACAATTCGACCATGTCTTTTTAACCTCTTTAGAAGTTACATCTGATGAAATCAATGCGGCTTATGCGCAAGTTGATAAAGCGTTTATTGATGATATGGAACAAGCCAAAGAAAATATCATTTTCTTTCATGAAGCGCAGAAAAAACAAGGATTCGAACTCCAAAAAGAAAACGGCGTTTATTTAGGACAGCGCATTTTACCTTTACAGCGGGTTGGCGTGTATGTACCGGGAGGCCGCGCTGCCTATCCTTCCAGTGTTTTGATGAATGTACTTCCGGCGCGTATCGCCGGAGTAGAGGAAATCATTATGGTAACACCGCCCAATAAGGATGGCAGTATCGATCCCTATATCGCAGCCGCTGCCAAGATCGCAGGTGTAGATCGTATTTTTAAAGTGGGGGGAGCACAGGCAATTGCTGCTTTGGCTTACGGCAGCACCTCCATACCAAAAGTTGATAAAATCGTGGGACCGGGCAATATCTATGTCGCAACCGCAAAACAATTGGTGTATGGAAAAGTAGATATTGATATGATCGCAGGCCCAAGTGAAATACTCGTCATTGCGGATGAAGATGCGAACCCCTCCTTTGTCGCTGCGGACTTGATTTCACAAGCTGAACATGATCCAATGGCTTCCTCTATACTGCTTACTCCTTCTTCCTCTTTGGCAAAACAAGTCATCAAAGAAGTACAAAAACAAGCAGATGAGCTGCCAAAAAAAGAGATCATTTACGCTTCCTTCCAAAATTTTGGCGCCATAATGATTTTGGAAACGATTGAAGAATGCATTCAGATTTCCAATGAAATCGCACCGGAACATTTGGAACTCATGGTCAAAGATGCAAAACAATATTTGCATCAAATTCAAAATGCCGGCAGTGTATTCCTTGGTTATTACACCTGTGAATCGATCGGCGATTACTTCGGCGGCACCAATCATGTATTACCGACCAGCGGTACTGCCCGATTTTATTCGGCACTCAATGTCGATAATTTCGTAAAGAAATCTTCTTATTTATATTGGAGTGAAGACGCATTAAAAAAAGATGGTGATAAAATCATCCATATCGCAAATCAAGAAAAGCTTCAAGGACATGCGAATGCGGTAAAAGTGAGGTTGAAACAATCATGATCACCTATGAAACAATAAAACAAGACGGCATTTTATTGAATGCAAATGAAAGCCCTTATCCATTTTCTAATACAATTTTGGAAGAAATTCGGCAACAAATCCCTTCCGTTGCGTATGAACGCTATCCGCAGGATGACGCCTGTGAATTAAGAGAAGCATATGCTGCTTACCTACATATTCATCCGGATCAGCTGATTGCGGGAAACGGTAGTGATGAAATGATTGGACTGATAATTGGCCTCGCCATATCCCCAAACAAAACAGTATATACGCTAAAACCTGATTTCTCCATGTATGACTATTATACGGGGATGCACGGCGGTCGTATGATCACCTATTCCTATGATTTGAACCAACCATTTCATGTAGAAGACTTTATTCAAAAAGGACAGAAAGAACAAGTAAATATGATATTGTTTTCCAACCCAAACAATCCAACCGGAAGAATCATTAACAGTGCAGACATCAAAACCATTTTACAAGCATTTCCAAATATTCCTGTGATCATTGATGAGGCCTATGGCGAGTTTGCCGATCAATCCATGTTGGAATATATCGATACATTTCCCAATCTTCTCATTCTACGCACAATGTCAAAAGCATTTGGCATGGCTGCTTTACGTTTGGGTTTCCTCATTGGATGTGCATCAACGATTGCGCGTATCCGTCCTTATAAAGTTCCTTATAACGTAAATTCCCTAACCCAAATGATTGGCAAAATCGTATTGCATCACCAAGAGGAAATGAAAGACAACATCACAAACATCATCAAAGAACGCGAACGAATGTACAAACAAATACAGTCAATGTCGTTAACAAATGTGCAGTTTTTCTCATCCCATGCAAATTATTTGTATGGAACATCCAACAATAAACAGACATTCTTACAAGCATTGAAAGAAAAGAGAATCATCATCCGTGATTACGCAGACAGTGATGCATTTCGTATCACCATTGGCACGCAAAAAGATAACACGCAAGTATTGTCAATCATTCAATCTGTATTCGAAAAGGAGGGATCCATATGCGCACCGCAGCGTTAAAAAGAACCACCAAAGAAACCGATATATCCATGTCTTTGACATTGGAAGGAAACAAACAAATCGATGTACAAACCGGCATTGGCTTTTTTGACCACATGCTGACACTATTCGCATTTCATGCCAATATGGATTTAACCGTTCATGCAAAAGGAGATTTGGAAGTATGCGATCATCATACCGTAGAAGACTGCGGTATCTTGTTAGGTGAATTGTGCAAAAAAGCATTGGGTGATAAAGTGGGCATTCATCGCTATGGTACTTTTACAATTCCAATGGATGAAACATTGGCACAGGTATCATTGGATATCAGCGATCGTCCGTATCTTGTTTATCACTGTGACATAACAAGAGATACCATTGGACAATTTTCTTGTGAGATGGTTAGTGAATTTTTGCGCGCATTCGCCAATCATGCCGGTGTGACGCTTCATGTCAATGTATTCTATGGAGAAAATGACCATCATAAAATCGAAGCGATATTCAAGGCGTTTGGACGTGCTTGGAAAGAAGCGACCACCATTGTTGGGAATGATCTGCCTTCTTCTAAGGGAGTGCTGTAAATGATTGCCATAATCGATTATGGAATGGGAAATTTAAAAAGTGTTGTGAACGCCTGTCATGCACTTGGACATGAAGTAATCATAACTGCACAGAAAAAACGTATACAAGAAGCAGATCATTTGATTTTGCCCGGCGTCGGCGCATTTCCGGATTGTATGGAAAATTTAGCGGCGCAAGGACTGATCGATGTAATCAAACATGAAGTACAAAACAATAAACCGTTACTTGGCATCTGTCTTGGTATGCAAGTTTTGTTTGAGCAAAGCGATGAAGTACGTCCATGCGCCGGTTTGGGACTATTCAAAGGTAAAATCACAAAAATGCATGATGATACTGTGAAAATACCACATATTGGCTGGAACCGATTGGAATACAAAGACAGCGACCCTATGTTAAAAGGATTGAACCACCCTTTCGTTTACTATGTACATTCTTATTATGCCAGTGGTTATGAAGAAAGCGATTTGATTGCGTCCAGCAATTATGGTTCGCTGCAAATACCGGGAGCGTTTCGCAAAAACAATCTGTGGGCAACCCAGTTTCATCCGGAAAAAAGTGGCAATGACGGCTTAACCATCTTACAGAACTTTTTAGAAACGACCCAATAGACAGGAGGAGATTTCATTGATTATTTTACCGGCAATCGACATTATCCATCATCAGCCTGTACGTCTTTATCAAGGCGATTATCATAAAAAAGAAGTGGTGGGATCCAGCGTCTTAACACTCGCCAAAACTTTCGAAACACAAGGAGCGTCTTACTTGCATATGGTCGATTTGGATGGCGCCAAGGAAGGCAAACCCATCAATTTCGACATTATGATGGAAGTTGTAAAATCGCTGTCCATCCCTGTGGAAATTGGCGGCGGTATTCGTGATATGGAAACGATCCACACCTATATAAAGGAAGGCGTCGACCGTGTGATTTTAGGCACCGGCGCCATTGAAGACGAGCGGTTATTAAAAGATGCGCTTGCACAATACCCTGCGCATATTGCGGTTGGACTGGACTGTAAAGACGGTTATGTCTGCACAAGAGGTTGGCTTCAAACAAGTGAAACGGAATATTTGGCATTTGCCAAACATTTAGAAACCCTTGGTGTACAAACAATCATTTTTACCGATATTTCAAAGGATGGCACTATGGAAGGCGCCAATTTAAAAATGTTAAGAGCGTTGAAGGAACATGTACATATGAATATCATCGCATCCGGTGGTATTCGTGATGTATCACATATCCGTGCATTAAAAGAACTGGATGTTTATGGTGCCATTACAGGAAAAGCAATGTATGCGAAAACACTGGATCTTCAAGAAGCCATTCGCATTGGCAATTCTTAAAGGAGCGAAAATTATGCATACAAAACGAATCATCCCCTGTCTGGATGTAAAAGACGGACAGGTTGTAAAAGGCGTCAATTTCGTAGGATTAAAAGAAATAGGTGATCCGATAGCACTCGCAAAACAATATTACGAACAAGGTGCGGATGAATTGGTGTTTTTGGATATCACCGCTACGCATGAAGTCAGAAACACCATGGTGGATATTGTGGAAGCGGTCGCAAAAGAAATTCATATTCCTTTTACAGTCGGCGGCGGAATCAAAAACGTTGACGATATGAAAACGATGTTACGATGTGGCGCAGACAAAGTATCGTTAAATTCTGCGGCAGTCAAAGATCCTTCTCTCATTCAAAAAGGCGCAGAAATGTTTGGATCGCAATGCATCGTGATCGCGATTGATGCCAAACAAAGAGAAACCAAAGATGGATGGAATGTCGTAATACATGGTGGACGTATTGATACCGGCATCGATGTTTTGGATTGGGTCAAACAAGTCACAAAACTGGGCGCCGGAGAAATCTTATTGACAAGCATGGATGCGGATGGTACGAAGCAAGGATTCGACATCGCTTTATGCAAAGCCGTCAATGATTTGATCGAAGTCCCATTGATCGCATCCGGTGGCTGTGGGGCATTATCTCATTTCTATGATGTCTTTTCACAAGACGCAGCTGATGCGGCGCTGGCAGCTTCTTTATTCCATTACAATGATTTGTCCATTCATGAAGTGAAACAATACTTATCGTACCGCGGCATTGCAATACGCAATCATGTTCCATCCATAGAAGAATGGATATCACGCCTTGATTTTGATAAACAAGGGGGGCTAATACCTGTCATTGTTCAAGATGAACAAAGCGATGAAGTGCTGATGTTGGCATATATGTCAAAAAAATCGCTTCAAATTACAATGGAAAAAGGCTTGGCTTGTTACTTTAGCCGTTCTCGAAATTGCTTATGGTTGAAAGGAGAAACCAGCAATCATTTCCAACATGTAAAACAGCTTTGTATGGATTGTGACCACGACACATTATTGATGCGCGTTGAACAAGATGGCGCAGCTTGTCATACACAAGCGCATAGTTGTTTTTATACAACCTATGATTTTAGAGAGGAGAACACTAATGAAAAGTGAATTTGAACAGCTTTACGAAACCATCGTACAGCGAAAATCTCATGCAGAAGAAGGTTCTTACACTGCATACTTATTTGAAAAAGGAATCGAAAAAATCTGTAAAAAGGTCGGAGAAGAAACTACGGAGACGATCATTGCCGCCATGAAAAACGACAAGCAGGAAATGATTGGAGAAATCAGTGATGTATTGTATCACTTATTTGTCTTGATGGCAGATCGTAACGTCACGTTGCAAGATGTCGAAGAAGAATTGAAAAAACGTTCGTTAAAAACCGGAAATCGAAAAGCAGAAAGGAAGCCAATCACAAAATACTGATTTACTTAGAAAAACTGTAACAAATTATCCAACGTGTTATGATCAAACCGAAAGATGATGGTATACAGTTTTTTTATTGTGTCATTGTATATTTTGTAAATTTCATGATTTTTTGTAATGTATCGATTACCAAAATAAAAGATAAAATTCATAAAGAACCCTCTACAATTATAACTGAATTTCAGTCACATTATATAAAGATGGATTCCATTTGTCGCTTATATGAAAACTTCGACAACTTCAAAACTTACTTCTTCCGATACTATGCCTATACATTATTTCGTATTGGTTAACATTTACAAAACAGTTATCAAAACCACGCCTGAAAGACGTGGTATGAACCAGCCCTATAAGGGCCTATTGTTGCGTAAGGTCTTTTCGACCATTGAGGCCTGACAGCCGCAACGCTTTCTCTAACTGCCTCTCAAAGAGGCTTTTTCATTGTTTTATTTCACCGGCAT
>CAJTIT010000006.1 GCA_910576345.1 Erysipelotrichales bacterium | reverse complement strand
TTTTTTGTTTGTTATCCAGTTTTTTTGTTTACTGGGTGAAATTGACGTTTATTCTGTCTGGTTTTCAAAGACCGATGCACCGAAGTGCTTGATAATAATACCAAACCTCTCTTACTCTTGTCAATCTTTTTTTCACTTTTTTTCGTTTTTTTATCCGGAAACCTATACTTCTCACTTCAATCCTCCTTTAAATCATAAACTATATAAAAAAAGAATAGAAATGATCCATTCTTTTGTCACATCAATGATTTATTACAAAAAATCAATCAGCACACTGTTTAGTATTAACATGCCTTTTTTTGTCGCTTGAATGCATCTTTCGTTTTCGATCAGATTGTGCAATTGCTTATGTTTGTAAATCGCATCAGAATATACATCTTCACAAGCACAACCAAAGCGTCTTTGGAAACGCTGTTTGGAAACACCTGCTTTTAGTCGCAGCCCCATCATAACCATTTCAAACATTTCCGTTTCTTTATCTAATGGAATCGTCGTTGGATCTGCACCTTTATTCAAATAATTGGATATATCTCTTGTGTTGTCATATCGCTGATGTTGCTGCTTGCCGCTGGCACCACAGCCAATCCCATAAAAATCTTCATAGTGCCAATATGCCAGATTATGTTTAGAATAACATCTGTTTTTGGCAAAACTGCTGATTTCATATTGTTCAAAACCATGATCTTCTAAAAAAGAAATGGCGGTTTCATAAAAATCTGCTTCTAAATCTTCATCACAAGGCGTTATATGTTCTCTTCCAAACTTTGAATGTGGCTCGATTGTCAATGCATAAAGAGAAAGATGCTCGATTGGCAGATTTACCGCTTTTTTTAAATCGTTCATCCACATTTCCATTGTTTGATCCGGTAGGCCATAAATCAAATCCAACGATAGATTGGTGATGCCTGCATCCCGCAACTGATCAATACGTTGTTGAATCATACTATAATCTGCCACACGCTCCATTTTTTTCAGAAGGTTTGGTTGAAAACTCTGTGCTCCCATAGAAATTCTATTAACTTGAAAATCTTTTAATAACGCTATCTTATCTTTGTGCAAGGAATCCGCATTTACTTCCATTGTATATTCATCCAATTCCTTCGTATACGGTTGTAATATTGTCAATAACTGTTTCATCTGATCCATTGACAATGCACTGGGTGTCCCACCACCAATATACAATGTTTTTAAAGGGATGATTGTTTTTTCATCCAATTCTTTTTTTAATTGATTTAACCAACGATCTGCCAAAATTGAATGATATCGACAACGAAAAAAATCACAATACGCACAAATCTGTTCACAAAACGGTACATGGACATACATGGAAGAAATCATACGGACACCTCATTTCCTGTATGATTGTATCATGCTTTCATTCGTAATGGGAATGATATCTTAAATAAAATAAACAAATTTTTTACCGGCCTTTTGTTTCTGATACCATTTCAATGTTACAAATTTTTCCATGGAATAACGTGCCGTTTCATAGCAAACACCACAGGCTTGTATATAATCTTGCAACGTATAAAAATGATGTGGTTTACGATGAGATACGTAAAAGTGAATACTTTCTTTCTGAAGCATCGGATAACGCTCGATCAATTCTTGCGCATCCAAATTCAGTGAAGAGTGGGATGCATCATCTTGTAAATAATATGCATTCATCGAATCTTGGAATTTTGTTTGCAAGTATGTGAGCATGGATAAAAAATGCAGCGTTATGTCTGATTCCTGTATTATCTGCATCATATGGTCCACCACTTCTTCCATTTGAAACATATTGGCTAGCGGCAATACATGATGCATATATAAAATCGGATAAAATAGCAAAAACGCGCTTCTTCTGTTCCCTTCCATAGCAATCATAAATAATTTCAACAGAAGGTTGTTTTTCTCATTCATTAAATATGTGATCTGTTCACTCGAGATTTCACTTTCCAATCGAAAGCCTTTGATTACTTGTTCCAACAGTGTTTTCTCATCCATTTTTTTATCATAACGCATTTTTGCATATAACGATGCAAATCGCAGCTGTTCCTGTTCTTTCAGCCAAAACAAATCCAATTCGCAATAAGGATCTTCTTGATGAATACTCAGCCATTGAAAAAACAATTCTTGAAGCTGCGCCATTGTATCGTTAACAAGTGGGTTGCGCACCAAAAATGTTTTTTTTCCATGTATGGAAAAATCTTGTTTGAACAATTGACGATATTGCGTGATCTCATTCCATAGCGGTTCCACCAAATAATGTTCCAGTTCCTGTTCCAATGCCTGTTTATTATAATACGTTGTTTCACTGTATTTTTTTGCGGTTTCAAACATCTTATTCACCTCAGATGTATTTTATCATGCATTGGTGCGCAAACGGATGTTTTCGACAAAAGTTGTGATATTCAGACAGTTTTTTATGAAAAGCCATTAAAAAAAACTCTGTCTGATTGAAAGACAAAGTTTCATTTATCATCATCCATAGATAATACAGCCATAAACGCTTCCTGCGGTACTTCCACCGATCCAACGGCTTTCATTCGCTTTTTTCCTTCTTTTTGTTTTTCCAACAATTTTTTCTTGCGGGAAATATCCCCACCATAACATTTTGCCAAAACGTTTTTGCGCAGTGATTTGATGTCGGTTCGTGCAATTATTTTTCCGCCAAGTGCTGCCTGTACCGGAATTTCAAACTGCTGTCTTGGAATTAACGTCTTCAGTTTCTCACAAATAGCGCGACCTCTGGATGACGCAAAGTCTTTATGCACAATCAAAGACAGCGCATCAATGGCTTCTCCATTCAATAAAATATCCATTTTCGCCAGCTTGCTTGTTTGATAACCAATAAGTTCATAATCCAAAGATGCATATCCTTTGGAACAGGATTTCAGCTTATCAAAAAAATCATATACGATTTCGCCAAGTGGCAACTCATAAATTATGTTCATTCGATTTTCATCAATGTAAATCATGTCTTTATAGATGCCGCGCTTTTTCTGACAGAGTTCCATCACTGCTCCAACATAATCATTGGGTGACATAATGGCTGCCTTGACATATGGCTCCTCAATATGATGAATTTTTTGAACATCCGGCAACATGCTTGGATTATCGATTTGCATCATGGATCCATCCGTTAAATATGCATGGTATACAACGGAAGGTGCCGTTAAAATCAAATCAATGCGATACTCGCGTTCAATGCGTTCTTGTACTACATCCATATGCAAAAGTCCCAAAAAGCCGCAACGAAAACCAAATCCCAATGCTTGGGAAGTCTCTGCTTCAAATTGCAGGGATGCATCATTTAACCGTAGTTTTTCCAATGCATCTCGTAAATCATTGTATTTACTGGAATCAATCGGATATAAACCACAAAACACCATCGGATTCATAACACGATATCCGGAAAGTGGCTGTGTAGCAGCGTTTTTTGCATGTGTGATCGTATCACCTACACGTACATCTTGAATCGATTTGATG
This sequence comes from Erysipelotrichales bacterium, assembly GCA_910576345.1. Taxonomy (GTDB): domain Bacteria; phylum Bacillota_I; class Bacilli_A; order Erysipelotrichales; family Erysipelotrichaceae; genus C-19. The sequence goes on along the minus strand of CAJTIT010000006.1, from coordinate 106,793 downwards.
CTTCCACAGATCCATCCAACTTCACCACAGTCCAGCTTTTCCTTTTTTACTTCTTTTGGATTACGTATGCCAACTTCCAAAACTTCATATTCTGCACCACTTGCCATAAAGCGAATATGATCTCCAACGCAGATACAGCCTTCTTTAACGCGTACAAATGCGACAACACCACGATAACTGTCATAAAAAGAATCAAATACAAGTGCTTGTAATGGATTTTCTGCTTTTCCTTTTGGGGCTGGGACATGTTTGACAACTGCTTCCAGCACATCACGTACATTTAAGCCGTTTTTAGCTGAAATTAAAGGCGCATCTTCTGTATCCAAACCAATAACAGTTTCAATTTCATTTTTTACAACATCCGGCTGCGCACTAGGTAAATCGATCTTATTAATCACCGGTAGTATTTCCAGATCATTATCGAGTGCCAGATATACGTTGGCTAATGTCTGCGCCTCAATGCCTTGAGCCGCATCTACAACAAGTACGGCACCTTCACAAGCTGCCAATGAACGTGACACTTCATAAGAAAAGTCCACATGCCCCGGTGTATCAATCAGATGCAGAATATATTCTTTCCCATCTAAAGCGTGATATTTCAATTGTACCGCATTGAGTTTGATCGTAATGCCACGTTCTCTCTCCAGATCCATACTATCTAACAACTGTTCTTTCATTTCACGCTGTTCAACGGTCTCCGTCAATTCCAAAATACGATCCGCAAGCGTAGATTTTCCATGATCGATATGTGCAATAATAGAAAAATTTCTTATGAGGTTTTGATCCATACGCATTTCCTTCCTCTGTCTATGTAAAATTTAACAGTTTGATTCTTATTAAATACCTATATAATTATATCAAAAACCCCTTATTAAAGGGGCTTTATTGACTTATGGCGTCCACGGAGGGATTCGAACCCCCGACCGTGCGCTTAGAAGGCGCATGCTCTATCCAACTGAGCTACGTAGACAGATTACTGAATAATTTTAGCAAATCTATATTCAAAAAGCAAGACCAAAAAAATGTTTTCTAATTCATATCGGTAACCATTCAGTTAGACAAGAATGGTAGATTGGGCCATAATTTAGATTTCATACAGCATTTTCTATCTCGCTAAAAACAAACACAATGTTACATCTTTTTTATTTAACTTTATAAAAAAACTGATGTACTCACGGATATAAAATATAATGTCACGGTGTTTTGTTATGCTAAAAATCAATTTATTTAATATGAATTATATTTTAATTGAATTATATGAAATTTTATAATCCCAAAAATTTTTACGTCATATTTATGTCATGAAATTCAAGACTAAAACTTTGATAAATTAACAAAAAACTTTTAATTGGGATGAAATTTACCAAAATCATCAAAATAACCATCGCTAATGGTTTGTTTTGGTCGAAAACGTGGGGGTTCCTGATTCATTGGTCGAACCAATTCTGCGCCTGCGCCATAGTTCATTGTCTGATTGGGATACATTGCATAAGAATCTTGATAGTTCTGCGCATATCCTTGCATTGGATATGGCTGATACTGCATCATATTGGGCATCACCACATTTTGCATCGGATTTATCGGATCCATTTGATTTGCCTGCTGCATCTGTAAAGGGATACGATTATTTTGATGAATATACTCCGGATCAGATGTTGAAAAACGCGGAATTCTTGTTTTCTTCAAATTATTTTTATCAACAGATGCTTGCAACATTGGATTTTTTTGTGCGATTTTACTACGCATTTCATCAGAGGATAATGTTTGTTTGGAAGGACGCTGCACCGATTGTTTTTTCGGCTGTGCAGCATTGGAGCCTTGCTTATTGGCAGACTGTTTGATGAACTGTTTATTCTTCGTACTGGAAAAACGTTTCCATTTTTTTGTAAACACCGATCCGCATAATGAAAACAAAAACATAGGAACGCTCACAACCATACCAATTGGCAAACATATCCAAGATAAGATAAAACAAATATTGGATAGTACACTTAAAAAAAATCGATTGGTCAAAAATGCTAGAATTTGAAAAGTGGTCGCAATAAAAACGACTGCCAAATGCGCAATCATACTTAAATCGACCAGCTGTTCTCCGACCAATGAATGAGACCGGATAAAATCTGTCAGTTCATTGGCTTGGATCATGATATATGACAAAGCAATCATATAGATGATGGAGATCATAGAACCGATGCCTTGAGCTATGCTAAAGGTTCGCTTCATCCACATCCACTCCCTAATCTAAAAAATGAATATTTGCCTGTATCTTATCTTCTTCTAATTCAATTACCGCATAAGATGGTCCTCTGCCGTCTCTTGAACGCCATACGCTGCCAGGATTTAAAAGCAGAATGCCTTCCATCTGTTCGATTGCGGCAATATGTGTGTGTCCATAACAGAAGATGTCACACCCTTCCTGCTTGGCATAGACAGCCATACGTTCCACTCTTTTCATATATGGAAACTGATTACCGTGCATCACCAAAATTCGATGTCCTTGCGCTTCCAAAATCAAGTGATCAGGATAATCACAGAAGTAATCATTATTTCCCAAAACCGTTTGAAACATGGGATACAGTGTTCTATCTGCTTCGATATCACCACAATGAATGTATAATTGCGCATCACTTTGTAGAGAAAGCACTTCATCCAATCGCTGATTAAATCCATGGGAATCGCTCACAACAACAATTTTCATAGAGACACCACCTCTGGTATTATTTTACCACATATACGTCCTTTTAGACAAACGATTCTTTTTCACCTCTTTCTTCGGATAATAAAAAAGCGCAACCTTATGCGCTTTCTTTATTTAAAACGGGATTGGATTATACATGAGAGAAGATACGGATACCGCGGCTTCATTCGAGCCATGAATGGAAACGACATTATCATCCACATATACTTTGACTTCATCCACATCGAAATTATCGGCAAGTGACAATACCAATGATTCATATGCCATCTGTTTTGCACTTCGATCAGAACTCAACAGCGCATTGTTCATATTGACAATCAGCGTTTCATTTTCTTTTGTAGGCAGATCCATCGTATCGATTTTATCCTGATACAGCGGCGATGATAGACTTGAGGATACGGAAACATCATTCAAAACTTCCTTTACGACCGTTTCCATATCACTGGCATTACCGGCAATGCGCTTGCTTTTGGGCACAAGATAGGATACATCGTCTAGTGTTTTACTGTAATATACAACAATCGAATCACCCTGATGAAGAGAACCAGTGGCAGACTCAAAATGATTAATGCCTAAATTACGATCCAATACTGTTGGTATTGGTGTATTTGCTTTTGGCATTTTCATCAATTTTTGATCATTTAAAAATAATTGCACCTGTTTCACTTCCGGAAACTGTGTAGACCCCCATGTTAATGCTTCCAACACTTTCAGTTCTTGTGTTTCTTCATAATCCAACAAACGATTGTCAAAATAAAGAGAAGCTATACCATCTTGTACCTGTACTTTTTTTAAAGTCGTTCCCTTCGCCAACACACCGCTAAAATCGTCCTTCACTTGATCAGCACACATATACGTGATCATCATTTCCAGCTTTTCTTCTACTGACAAACCTTCTTTGATTCCTTTCGACAAAGGAATCAGCGTATTGTCACGATCCAAAACATAAATTTGAATCTGATCTTTGCTTTCTTCCATCACACTTACTGCTTCTTCGGATGATTCTTGTGGAAAAAATTGAATACTGAGATAAGTAAATACTGCAATGGCGCCAAATAACAATATAAATTGCTTGCGATAATGTCTCATAGGATCACCTCTATCCACATTCTATGATGACCAGAAAAGAAAAAGAACAGATCTACTGTTCTTTAAAATCATCTTTAATATATTTCTGATAATACATGCCTCTTTCATTAAAATCTTTAAAAAAACCATAACTGGCTGCGGCAGGAGACAACAAAACGGTACCACCAGCATCTGTGATGTGCTTTGCTGTTTCCACCGCTTCTTTCAAATCTTTGACCAGCGTATAAGCACACATCAGTTTTTCTGCAATATTAACACCGGTATCCGGCATTAACAACACATGCACCTCACGTATTTCATTCAAATAATCAATCAGTGGCGTATAATCGATACCACGATCCATGCCTCCTAACAACAGCGTATTCACGTTAGTAAGACTTTTCAAAGCACAAATGGTCGTTTCACAAATCGTGGATATGGAATCATCGAACCAATGAAGCTGATGAAAAAAACCGACATATTGTAAACGGTGTGGAAGTGGTACAAATGATTTTACCGCCGTCAAGGCTGATTCATATGCAATTCCCATAAGTTTTGATAAATACAAGTCAATACCAATATCATACAAATTATGTTGACCGATCAATGGAAACGTATGCGGATGAACACTTGTTTCCCAGTCATTGATATGAATTTCATCAATACTTGCACAAATATTTGCCGGCGCATCCATAGAAAGTGTAAGAATCTGCGCCTGCATATCAGCCTTCACAAGAGAAGTTTCACATAATAAAACATCATCTCTTGTTTGATGACGCCAGATCTGTTCCTTCGCTCTGATATAGTTTTCATATGTTCCATAATGATCCAAATGTTCCTCATAGATATTGAGTAATACGCCAATATGCGGTGAATACTTCACATATTCCAGCTGATGACAACTCAATTCATAAACGATGATGGTTTGATCATCAATATGTTCCAATTCATCAAACGCAGGGATTCCAATATTCCCTAATAATATGGTTTTTTTTCCATTTTCCTTCAAAATATGGTGTAACAGTGTAGACGTTGTGCTTTTTCCTTTTGTACCGGTTATTCCAATTGTTTGATGACGATAATGCTTCAAAAATAAATTTGTTTGCGAATTCAGTTGATTCAAATCCACATCTTCTTTCATCACGATACCGGGACTTTTCATAATCACATCAAAATCTTGCAGTTTTTGATAGTCTTTGCCAATCAGCGTTGTTACATTTGTAAGTTCGCTTGTATCAACTGGATTTTGATCGGCAATCGTTACGATTTGATCAGGCAGATATTTTCTGATATATGCATACGTTGATTTCCCTTCTCTGCCAAATCCTAAGATTGCAATTTTTTTCCCTCTTAGTTCATCAATGATGGGCGGCATTCTTCATTCCTTCTTTCACAAGTTTCAAAAATTGTTTTGGTATGAGATTTTCTTCATTGAAATAATGAGTATAAGGATTATTTTTTTTATAATACTGCCTATATTGCGGCAAAGTTTGATAATGTCGAAATAACAACGGTAATGATTCGTGTTTCTTTTCCATCCTTTGAATCTTTTCACAAATGGCGATATTGATTTCTTCACGACTACCAACACATTCAAAAGGTTTCTCACTTTGATAACCAACCAGTTTTTCTAAAGTATCAATCAACAATTCTTTTTCCAGTAAATTCTTTTGGAAGATGCGAATTTCTTCATCTAATTCAATAAACGGACATAGAATCAAAAAAACAAACAAACATTTTGGACAGTTTCCGCACCATACATCTTGTTTACTGCCAACGTTGCAACTGCGAAAAATAGGAAAATATTGCGGATATTGTGCAAAACATTGCGCAATCTGATATTCTGACCATCCTCTCAATAATGAAAAATACAGTACGTTGGAGCCTATATAGAGTTGCTCATAATCTCGAAAATCCTTCTCAAACTGAAAGCTTTTGGAATACTGATGATTGATCTGTGTTCCTGCAACCGTACTTTCATTCGCACTGTCTTCATTGCTTAATACCACATATTGCAGATCATTCAAATATGCAAATAGTGTAGAAGAAAAAGCAACCAATGCAGAAAACGGCGTATGTCCGTTCAAATAGCCCTGTTTGTTTAATTCCAGCATATGTGCATCCAACGTGCGCTTGACACAAATCACATCGTTTTCAGCCATTCCGGCCGTTTCCACCGTATCCTTTGTTGCGCCACGGCCATTGATAATATAGCATTTTAATTTCTCGTCGCTTTGTTTCATCAATTCCAGTGTGACTGCTGAATCTTTTCCACCACCTATCGGTATCAAGCATCCATGCAATTCTCGGTTTCCTTTGATGTTAGAAAAACTGTTTCCCGGCGTTTTGATGTGCATAAACGCATCCATTTCCACATGAATGCCATTCGTATAGAAAAATTCACCAAGTCCAAGATAGTACTGCTTTTTCCACCATGCGATTTGTTCATCATTTAATGCTGCTGCATAAATTTCCACACATGGTGAACATGTTAACTTCCAATAACTGGATAATTCGACCATCCCAATGGAAAAGATCAGTTTCTGAACCACTTCATCATGGACATTCAAATGTTTGATTTTGGTTTTATCGATCGACCATTTTGGATGAAACGTGTCCAATCCAACGATTTCAAAATCATACCAGAAACACCATTCCTGTTCGCTTTCTTCCATATGATAGGCATTATATCGGAATAATGGATATTTTTCTCGCAATACTTCAAAAGATTTCATGCATGATCCTCCTACTTTGTTTTTAACGTATATTCTTCCAATACCTGATGATTCTCATAAAGCGCTTTTGCATGTTCCAAACCTACATAGCGAAGTGTAAATGGCTGATACGCTTTACCGCTCACATCTTCCTTGCCTTGCGGATAACGCACGACAAAACCATACTTATAGGCATTCTCGCTCAACCATTTTGCCAATTTCTGTTCTTGTGTTTCTTTTGGTTCTTCTTGTTCATCATTTTCTTTTTGTTCCGCCTTTTCATTTTCAAGACCAAATTCATCAATGTGACTCACTTCTTTTCCGGCAGGCTGAAAGCGCACCATCGTCCCAAGCTGATATTCGCTTTGACCGGGATAGTCCCAATACTCTTGAAATTTATCTTTACCATATTTCAGCATCATCGATTCATACATAGGAATCTGATCTTCATAGGAAAGATAGCCGGATGTCAAGATTAGATTTCCACACGTCTTATTGTTGACCGCAGAAATTGCATCACAAAGATCATGAAGCGGCTGAATAGTTTCTTTTCTCAAATAAATCGTATTCTTCTTATTTTCATGCAACGGAACAGTTGCAATTTTATCAACAGCTACCAAATCGTTTGGCTGATAGGTAAACAGTGTTTCATTTTCATCAATCAGCGCAAGCGCTGCCGCAGGATTGGTGATAATGGATGCGTTCTTAATATAGTCATTGTCCTCGCTAAAAAATATACGTAGCGTATCATAAGAATATGCCTGCAACAGCGTTTCCAAACTTGCATAATCCAGTTTTTTCCGATAATCGTTGATAAAAGCGACAATGACTTCGTTTCTTGCGTCCTGCATTTCTTTTGCACGATTATACCATAGCGTATTGCGAATCTGAAATCCTTTTGTTTCGATAAAAGGCAGAAACTGTTCCGGTTTCAGTTGTTGGGCAATCATATAATTGATATCCTCATTATTCAAATGCTTTAAGATTACTTCTCTATTTTCACTTGTCACATACGGGTATCTTGCCAATTCATCATAATGTTCATTCATAATTGCAAAGCAGACCGCAAATAAAACGATCAGACTGCCAATAAAGGCCATACGTTTTATTTTCATTTCCACACCTCTTATTTCTTTAGGGATAAATTGACTTATCTTCCTATTTACTTCATTTCACATGCAAATATTATACCACGAACGTGAAAATAACTGAATAAAAACACGTTAAATTATTCTGAGGATATCTTGAATGCTTGCTTATGTATACGATGGATAGAAATGAGTGATTTATACTTGTCTTTTGCCGTTTGGTTGAACAAGTGCAAAAGCCGCAACCAGCGGCTTTTATAAGTGTAATTCTTCCAGTTTCAATAATTCTACTACTGCCTGTGCTCTTCCCTTCACACCCAGTTTTAACATCACATTGGATATATGATTTCGTACCGTTTTATCGGAAATCTTCATCATCGCTGCGATTTCTTTGGTGCTGTAATTTTGAATCAATAGATCAAACACCTGCTTTTCACGCCTAGTTAATATCGTTTGCGTATTGATTACCCCCTATACTCCTGATGCTTACATTTTATCATATGCATCAAAATCGTTTTGGTTAGGGTTATGCAAAACTTCATAGATATTTTGGGCAACAGCCTTTGGTACGATTTCTGCGATTTCATCCACTGTTGCTGCTTTTAAACGTTTCATACTTTTAAAATGTTTCCATATTTCTTTCTTTCGCACTTCACCGATTCCTTCCACATCATCCAATATCGATTTTGTCATGGCTTTACTACGTAGTTTACGATGATACGTGATAGCAAATCGATGCACTTCATCCTGCATTTGTGTAAGTAAGAAAAACAAGGAAGAAGAACGATCCACTTTCAATAAAGTACCATTCGCATCCATAAGATTGCTGGTGCGATGCTGATCATCCTTTACCAATCCACAAAGTGTGATATCGAGTTCTAACGCTTCCAGAATTTCTTTGGCTGCTTCAATTTGTAACCAGCCTCCATCTACAATCAACAAATCAGGAAAACGTCCTTTTTCTTTTAACAAACGCGTATAACGGCGATAGACGACCTCTTTCATTGAATCCAGATCGGATATGTAGGATCCTAACTTATACAGACGATAATCTTGTTTGGATGGTTCCCCATCTTTATAAACGACCATGCCAGAAACATTGAATGCACCGGAAATATGCGAATTATCGAAGATTTCTACACGATGAATTTCCTTATGAAACACCTCACAAAGCTGTTTCATTGCTTCTATTTTTCTTTGATCTTTACGCTGTGCAAGTTCAAACTTCTGCTGATGCGCATTTTTCGCATTCTCTATGACCATTTCAACGAGTTTCAGCTTATCTCCACGAAGCGGCTGGAGGATTTTAGTATCCAATGTTTCCATAAGTACCGAAACATCATAGAACTGCGGCAATAAGATTTCCTGCGGCAATGGATGTTGACCATAGTATTGCAAAATAAAGGAAAGAAACGCTTCTTCTTCCTGCTCGTACAACGGTGTAACATGCAGCGTCCGCTCCAACATTTTCCCACCGCGCAAGAAAAACCCTTGGATGGAGATATAACCTTTATCCACATAACATCCAAATACATCACGATCCTTACGATCTTGAAAATCAATCTGTTGACGTGCGGTTACATGCTCAATTGCTTGTATCAGATCATGCTTTTCTTTTGCTTTTTCAAATTGCATCTGTTCACTTGCCTCTGTCATTTCATTTTGTAGCTGTAGTACGATATCTTTTACATCCCCTTTGAGAAACTTGCGAATCTGCATGGCCATTTGCTGATACACAACATCAGAAATATCATGCACGCAAGGTCCCAAGCATTGGTGAATGTGATAATATAAGCATTCTTTTTTCTGCAGTCTGGCACATTTGCGAAGTGGATATAACTGATTTAACAGACGCATTGTATCCCAAGCTGCACCGGAATCTGGAAAAGGGCCGAAATATTCTGCTTTTCGATCTTTGGTGTTGCGCACAACTTTTAACATGGGCGCCTTTTCTTTGGTCAGCTTGATATAGGGATATGTCTTATCGTCCATAAACATAATATTGTATGGCGGTGTATGCTTTTTGATCAGATTGATTTCCAAAAGCAGCGCTTCTTTTTCACTGCCGGTCACAATGAATTCAAAATCATCGATATTGGCAACCAAACGCTGCGTCTTAAAATCATGTGCTCCCATAAAATACTGACGCACCCGATTCTTCAATTTTTTCGCCTTGCCAACATAAATAATTTCTTGATCTTTGTTTTTCATAAGATAGCATCCAGGTAATGCCGGCAAAATTTTCAATTTGTCTTCAATATTCGCCATGTTGGCCATTATGATTTCCCTCGCTTTTTCAGTGTGACAATGGTTGCACCCAAGCCACCTTCTCCTTGTGCCCCCATGCGAAAACTTTCTACCTTTGCATGTTTTTTCAAATACGCATGAATACCTTTGCGCAGCGCACCGGTACCATTTCCATGAATGATTCGAACCGTATCAACCCTTGCCAAAATGGCATTATCCAAATATTTATCCATCAACGCATTTGCTTCTAAAACACGACAACCGATCACATTCAATTCCATCGAAAATGGTTTTGCCTTTGGTGTCTGATAGCCTTTTTCATTGCTTTGCTTCTGTGGTCTATCAGCAAGTTTCAAGTCTTTTTTCTTGGTATTCATACGCATACCGTTCACCAAAACACAGACCTTATCCTTTTGAATATCTAAGATTTCGCCATAATAATTTAATTTACTTAGACAAACATAATCGCCAATGGCTAGTTCACGCTCTTCCATCGGTTCGTCTTCTTCCTGTATTTCCAGCCGTGATATACGATGTGACATTTCACGAATGATATGTGGCTTTGTTTCCTTCGACATCTGTGTCAGTTCTTGAATCATGGCCTGTCCTTTCGCACGAATGGTCTCCAGTTCTTCCTTATAATGCTCTTTGATTTCTTGCAGTTGCTTTTCTTTTTCTTGTTCAAACGCTTGTTTTTCTTGTAGGAATTGCTCCTGCATATCTCGCATATCTTTCAAAGAATGTTCCATTTTCTGCGTTTTTTCTTGATACGTTTGAATTTCCTTTTCCAATTTCTCCATGAGTTGATCTTGCTGGGTCATCTGTGCTTGTCGTAACTCTTGTGCTTTTTTTAAAACGTTCGCATTCATTTGATAACGTTTCGCAATGGCAAATGCATTGGAGGTTCCGCTTACCCCTTCTAGATAACGATATGTTGGACGCATCTGTTCTACGTCAAATTCCACGCTGGATATCAAAACGTCTTCACTTTGTTTTGCGTATGCCTTTAAAGCACTATAATGGGTGGTCGCAATCACCATAGCCTTCGATTGACGAAGTTCATCTAAGATGGCCACCGCTAAACTTTCTCCTTCTTTAGGATCCGTACCGCTTCCCAATTCGTCCAAAAGTACAAGTGAAGAAGCATTTACATCACGACAAATGGCTGCCAGTTTCGATATATGTGCAGAAAACGTAGAAAGACTTGCTTGAATCGATTGATCGTCGCCAATATCTGCAAAAATATGCGAAAAAAATGGCAGTCTCGCATACTTTGCCAATAATGGAAAGGCGCTTTGCGCCAGACACGCAAACAGTCCAACCGTCTTCAGCGTAACCGTTTTCCCACCTGTATTGGATCCTGTAATCAGCAAAGATCGAAATGGCGGTTTGATTTCATACGTATTGGCCACCACATGATCTGCCTCAATCAAAGGATGTCTTGCTTCCTTTATATACAAATGCATTCCGTCTTCTTCCACATGTGCAACACATCCATCATTGGACAATGCATATTCAGCTTTTGCAAATATTTGATCCAATATCGCAAACGTTTCTTGATTTGCCAACAAAGAGGATGCGTGCTCTTTTACTTTTTGTGACAATTCAAATAAAATTCTTTCAATTTCATCCTGCTCTTTACTTTTTAAAGATGCATATTGATTGTTTAAACGGAACAAACTTTCGGGTTCTACATAGGATGCTTGACCTGAAGCACTCTCTCCGTGAACAAATCCACGCACACTGTTTTTCTCACTGGCTTTCATCAACACACAAATACGGTCGTTACGCGAAATCGTCACATGATCCATCAACAGGGCATGATTGGCAGCGATGAAGCGCTGTGTTTCCTTATGGAGATCCTGTTCGCATGCTTTCAGATTTTTTCTGATCTGTGCAAGCGTAGCGGATGCATGATCAACGACTTCATCGTATGTATTGATGCATTTGGAAATACTTTGAGCAAGTGCGGATAGATCGCTGAATGATTGAAACAATTCCATTAAATACGGAACTTCAATTTCTATATTCTTCTGATATGCATGTACGCTTTTTACCGCCTGTACTTGTCCCAGGATCCTTTGTAACTCCCAAGAGCGAAGTACGGCATCTTTCTTTGCAGCCAACAGTGATTGCTCAATATCATGCAAGGATGGAAAGGCTGGGTTGCCATAGCGTACCAATACATCTATAGCTTCTTGAAGCCGTTTATTCTCTTGTTTGATCCACAAAAAACGAAAAGATGGCTCTTGCTTTAAAATCAGCCGTTTACCCAGAGAAAAACGACAGTGCTTAGCGATGAGTTCTTTCACTTTTTGATATTCCAATACTTCAAAATCCTTCATGTCAATTTCCTGCCAATTCATTGATAAATGCATCGATTTGATCTTCTGGCAAATCATAACGCAATAGCCATGTCTTAATATGCTCCATATCTTCTTCATTCAAAATCGTAGAAGGTGTTACAATTTTTTGAATAGATTGTAATTCTTCCATATGATCTTCAAACAAAAACAAAATTCCTTTTGTTAATACATCAACCGGCTGTAATAAACTCTGTTCAATGACTTTGGATCCATTCGCAAATAAAGGCGTGCTGAAAACAAAAGACATGACCATGACTGCGATCAGCCCTTGCAAAGCACCAACTACACAGCCTGCCAGTATATTCATTTCCTTAATCAGCGGAAGTTTGCCAAAAAAACTCAAAATCGGTTTCATAAATAAAATAAATACACTCAATATCAGAAACAATATCACAAACACCAATACACGATTCAGTGTATCATAAAAAATAGGTTCTACAATCGTACCGCTCATAGGTGTCATATCACTTGGATATAAATGAAGCAATTTAGAAAATGGCGAAGACAATATCCAAGCCACAAATCCGCACAATACAAATCCGATACAACCCAATGCTTTTAAAATGAGTCCCTGTTTATATCCGCTGTAAGCAAATATGCCAATCAAGACAATTACAACTATATTGATCAATACGATATAATCCATTGGAAATATCATCAGTTCACCTCATATTTTCTAAAGTTAAAATCAACTTTATTTTAACATACTCAGATGCAGGAACGCAAATTGAAAACCATATGCTCACTTTTATTTTGGATTTCTTTCGACTTCTTATGAATATCAATATGAAAAACTATCTGTTTTTTTCAATCGTTTTATGATAAGATGTTATCTGAAAGACAGGAGCATCCTTATATGAATACCATCACCGTTATATGCACAAAGCAACAAATCGACGAATTATTAAAACGATATCCTATGGCAGAAAAACGAAAAACACCGCCTTATGCTCATTGGCAAATAAAATTAACGGATTGTGTGATAACCGCATATGAAAGTGGAAAAGTTGTTTTTCAAGGTGAAGGTGCCTCCATTCACACACAAGGATATCCAAAACAAGAAAACAAACAAAAAGAATCTATTTTGGATGTGTCTACATGGTTTCCGCAGTGTGGCAGTGATGAGGTTGGCACCGGTGATTATTTTGGTCCGGTCGTAGTCTGCGCCACCTACGTGACTAAAAATGACATTACATGGTTGAAAGAATTTCATATCCAAGACTCCAAAGCGATGAAAGATGATGTCATTATGAAAGTCGCACCTTTATTGATGGAACGATTGCCGCATTCTTTGTTAATGCTGGACAACGCAAAATACAATGCCCTTCATCCAACGAATCATATGGTTCAAATCAAATGTAAACTGCACAATCAGGCTTTCGTTAATCTAAAACGCAAACTGAAAACTTTGCCAAAACATTTGATCATTGATCAGTTTGTTAAAAAAGATAGTTATTATCGCTATGTAAGACAAGAAAAAGAAATCATAGAAAACATCCATTTTGAAACAAAAGCAGAAAACAAATATTTATCAGTCGCAGCCGGCTCAGTTATTGCACGCTATGCATTCCTTTGCGCATTTGATGCGATGTGCGAGCATTATCAGTTTCCTTTTATCAAAGGTGCATCCTATAAAGTAGATCATGCCATTCATGATTTTGTGAAAATACATGGAGTTCAGGAATTGAATCGTGTAGCAAAATTGCATTTCGCAAATACGAAAAAAGCAGGAATCATCCTATAAAAAAACCGTAATCGCATTTACGGTTTTCATTTACTTATTGTATGGTAGATTTTCTAGGTGCATAAATATAACTTAATTCCATTTCCTTATCCATGGATTCTTCACCATCCAACATTTTAGTCAAAGTCCGCATAGCCAAAGCGCCTAAATCATAATCAGGAATTTTGAATCCTGAAATTTGTGGCCTTGCCATGGATAAGTATTTACTGTCAAGCACACAGACAAGCTCCATATCATTTGGAACATCGATACCGCATTCTTTCGCAGTATTCAATACTGCCATAGCCTGCGAATCACGATATGTGATCATTAATTGATGACGATGCTGTTTCATATATTCCTGTAAATATAAATAAGAAGAGCGATATTCTTTTGGAATCTCTATGTAATGCTCAAACTGCAGTCCATTGTCTTGGAAAGCCTTTTTGAGTCCCTCTTTCAGTTGTTTCACCATTGCCGGATTCTTGCGGTCTTCCACAAGGGCAATATCATGAATGCCACGTTTTAGATATCCACTTACAAAATCATAAATCAGTTTTGCATAATCGACATAAACAGAGCCAATACTTTCATCGCTCAACCGATTTCCGATAACGACGATTGGCAGCTGATAATGCGTAAATGTATTGAGTTCTTCACGCGTCAGTTTATCATTAAAAATTACAACACCATCGACCCTTGATTTGATAATCGTTTCAATAATGTCATTCATTTCAATAATACCTTCGGTGGTTGTATGAAGTACAATATTATATTTATATATTTTAGCCACATCGATCAATCCATTGATCACTTGACCTGTATAGAAAAAACTTGCTTCCGGAACAACCAATGCAATGGTTGTTGTTTTCTGTAAAGCCAACCCTTGCGCAATCGCATTTGGCTTGTATCCGAGTTTTTCAATGGCTTCTTGTACTTTTACTCTTGTATCTTCACGCACTACTTCCGATCCATTGATTACGCGTGAAACGGTTGCCAAAGACACATCGGCTTCTTTTGCAACATCATATATGGTTATTCTTTTCATCATATCGCACCTCAGTTATCTGTTTCCTTGTCTTTATCATCTAAAACTTTTTTCAAACCCTCAAATGCGCTTTCTGCGACTTTCAAAGTGCCGCGTTTGAAAGAAGCCACACCTTTTTTTACGCGCTCATCTTCTTTCAACTGCTGAAATTTTTCTCCTACCTTCTGACATTGTTCATTTTTTTTCATCGTGTCCACACCTTCTTGGAATGTTTTCATCATCCAATCTCCGGTTTTCACAGCCACATCAACGCCTTTATCCACAGCCTTTTTCAAATCTTCATTTTCTTTCCATTTATTGATTTGAAATTTGCAGGCATTTAAGATGCGTTCCGTTTCCAATCTCAGCTTTTCTTTGCGTTCTTTTGTTTCTTCACTGTTTTGGTTTACATCCCACCATTCGCGAAAATCTTCATACAGCTTTTGAATCGAAGCCTTGCACTCTTGAAAGACGGCCGTATTCTGCACGGATGCATCTTCATCTTCCATTCTAATAATTTTATACTTGGCTTCTTGTTCCATGTTGTTCACATCATTGAGATCATTCATGTTCTTCACCTCGCGACGTTTCCTCTTGTATAACAGGTTCTTCCTCGGTTTTTCTGATTGCCAGCTTGATGACACTAGAGACATTTTCTACCAATGCGCTTAATACGCTTTTCATGATGCTTTTACTGGCATCATGTACATGATCCACAGTTTCGCTTAAATCATTCAGCGTCTGCATGGGCTTGTCCAATGCGTCAATTTGCTTACTTGCGCTATCCAAAGTGATTTTCAAAGAACTGATTGTATCGTTGGTGGTGATCATAAGCCGAATCAATTTTCGTAAAAAGATAATCAAAAACACGATAGCGACTGCCCCCAATATCGGTAATGACTTTCCGGCCACCACGCTTGTGAGATTCAATAACTGATCCAGTTCCATAAAAACACCTCTTTTATTATTCTACAACAGTTTGAAAATGATTACAAGATTCATTGAAAACTTTTTACAATATTTTTTAGTTTATAAATATCTTTTGATGACATAAATAAGTAAACAGCCGGGGATTGCTTTGCCAAAATGGCAGCGCCTTCCTCATCTTCTTTGATCACTTTGGCTTTCTTACTCAAATCGCAAAGATCTTGAATGGTTACTTCCACACCATTTTCTTTTTTAGCATTGTTTGGGAATTCACATAGAAACACGTCATCCGCCTGATCGAGCGCTTTTGCAAATTCATGTAAAAAATAAGCGATTCTTGAAAAACGATCCGGCTTAAAAATCGCAATGACCTTACGATTTGGATATTTCATTTTTGCGGCTTCAATCGTTAATGAAATCGCCGTAGGATGATGAGCATAATCGTCAATATACACGTTTTCTCCTTGAACCTCTTCATGAAATCTGCGTTTCACACCTTGAAAAGTGGATAATGCCTCTTGCAATGTTTTCACATCCATACCTTCCATAATGCCAACCGCAATCACACCCAGTGAATTCCATAAAAACGGTTTTCCTACAAACGGAATACGGAAAGATCCAAATAATTGATCATGCTTGTATACATCAAACGTCATGCCCTTTGGATCCGTAACTATATTTTTTGCCTGCACATCGTTGTTATCGTTTAATCCATAATACAGATGATCAATATCGACAGATAAATTCCGAACTTCTTTATCATCACCAAATAGCACAACGCCTTTTTTTACTTGATTGGCAAATGTTTGAAATGCATGACGATAATCATCCATATCGTGATAATAATCTACATGATCCAACTCCATGTTCGTAATGATCGCATAATCAGGATGATAAGCCAAAAAATGACGCTGGTATTCACAAGACTCTACCACAAAATAATGCGCATTCTGCGGCATAGATCCACTGCCATCGCCGATCAAATAACCACAAGGTTGCGTGAGCGACATTACATGCGCCAACATACCTGTAGTAGTGGTTTTGCCATGTGTACCGGCGACGGAAATCGAACAGTAATTCTCCATCAGTTTACCTAAATATTCGTGATAACGATAACAGGTCACAGATGACATGGAACGCGCCTGTTTCACCTCTTCATGGTCTTCGTCAAACGCATTGCCGATGATCACAACTGCATTCTGCGGCACATTCTCTTTCGCAAACGGTAAAATAGGGATATGACGTTCTTCCAATGGCTGTTGCGTAAAAATATACTTTTCAATATCAGAGCCTTGTACATCTTCTCCCTGATCCTTTAAAATGGTCGCTAATGAAGCCATGCCGGAACCTTTAATCCCAATAAAATGATATCGCATTCTCATACACCTCTTTATTCCTTCATAGTATATGAATCTTTTTCTTGCTTTGAACTAACAACCTCATCGTTTCCAAACAATGAAAATTGTAAAAGATCGTCTTTAGATTTTTGCTGCTCTTCATTTGTCAATAAATCTTCCAGTGGAACACTTACAATTTCATCATCGGCCGCATCGTCATATTCGACAATCATTTTCTCCTTTTTTGGCTCTGCGTAACGTTGATATTCGTGCGCCTCCGCTTCCAAACGCTCTTTCGCTTCCACTTCAAATTCTTCCAGTTCTGTAGCACCATACATAGGTGACAAAACCGTGCCCAGAGGATTTTTCTTTGGAACTTTGGAAATGGTTTTACGATCATTCATATGATTTTCCGCTCTGCTTTTCACCGTAGTGGAAGAAGTTGTTTCATCTGCGCCAAACATGGGTGAAATAACCGGTACGAATTCAAATTCTTTTTTCGTCGGTTCACTTCTCATGACGGTAGGCGTACGCCGCAAGGAAGCAGATTGAGTTCTGCGTGGCGGCTTTTTTTCTTCTTCCAAATCAATGGTTGTAAAATGCGATTCCTTTTTTTCCTCTACTACAGGTTTTTGGATGCGAGAAGGCACACTATGCACCGGTTCTACACGAATATGTTCCTTTGGTTCTCTGCGTCTTGTGATTACCGGAGGTTCCTCTTGAAATACGTCGGATTCTTTATAATCTGAATGAAACGAGATATCTTCCAATTCTCCTTCTTCTTCTACTTCTTCTTCCTCTTCAAATAGAAATCCCACTAATTTTTTAAACATGCTCACAGCGCTCATCCTTTCTGTTCAATGTCTTCATTTAGCGATGCTAAAAACGCATCAATTTCCTGTTTTGTTTTACGTAGGCCGGATACAAAACGTCCCAATTCTTTTCCATTACCAACCGCAATAAAACTTGGAATACCCATGACCATTTGTTCCTGAGCAAATTCCATCCATGCATCACGATCCACATAGTAGAAGTGATACGAAGCATATTTTTCGATCAGCTGCGGCAAGAACGGTTCGATAAAACGACAATCGGGACACCACTCTGCACTAAATACAAATACGCTGATGCTTTCAACTTGTTTCGCCTGCTCAAATTGTTCTTTTGAATTCATGGGCGCTATTATGTCTTTTATCATGTCTTATTCCTCCTGTTGCGGCATATCACCGGTTGGTGGATTTTGTTCATTTGGATTTAGCAATTCTTTCAGTGATCCACTGGATGGCATATGCTGTTCCAAATAATCCAGATTTTGTTTTTTTGTTTCCTGTAATGATTTTAATGAAAATTCTTTTAGGATTGTCGTTTCATCATACGACAATGAAGTGGCAATCGTCATCATGGATTTAGCGAACGTCGGTATGGAGGCAATGGGCACATATGCATACAGTTCTACAATGGAAGCATCCAGATAAACCAGCGCCATGCCATCATTCATGATTAGTTTCATCGTATATGGAAACATATGCTTTGATGCAGAATAATAATAACCGTTATAGATAATTTTATTATCTTCTTCCTTCATTTTAGGCGTAAGCTTTTCATTTACGATTTCTTTTGATTCGCTTGGAGATGTGATTGTGTCACTTTTTGTTTCTGTCGTATCAGTCTCTGTATAGTATTTACGAATCACAATCGCGCCCGGATCAAAATTCATTACTATTTTATATCCGTCTTTAGTAAAAACCTCACTCAACCGTGTGGATTCTTTTCGTCCCATGCCTTGTGGAAGATAATATGTATACAATTCCTTGGTATGATTGTATCCGATTTCCTGTTGTTCTTTGTTTTGTCGCTCTAATTGAGATAATACACGTTTGGGTACTTCTGCTTGATTAACACAGCCGCATAACAGCAATGCGCATGCCAAAGCAGGAACCTTTTTTTTCATGTTTTACCTCCTTCAAATATTCTTACCTATTATATCATGGTTTCATTAGAATAAACATTTTTTTTTGCTAAATCACATGCATTTCATCATCGCTTTTTCTTATCCTTGTTCTGATATGGAAATTTCTTCCAAACAGCACGATAAATTGGCTGATGAAGCGAAAGAAAACGCTGTTCATATTCAGTAATTGCGTCTTCCGGATGTTCGTTTCTTCGATAATCTACACTGATTTCATGCAAAAACCAGTTTCCTTCTTGGAATTGCAACAATGAAAACTCAAACAAATCCGCATTATCTGTTTTCATTTGTATTTCGCCTTGTTCGCTTACGATATACTTGTAGCGTTCAATAAAGGAAGCATGAGACAAACGCTTTTTATGCGCACGTTTTTTAGGCCATGGATCAGAGAAATTCAAATGCAGCACATCAATCTCACCTTGTGCAAACCATTGCTCGATTGTTTCAGCATCCTTCTGAATGAAACACATATTGGATGATTTGATCATTGCTTGATCATACTTTCGAATAGCAATGGCAGATACATTGATATCTTTTTCAATACCTATCCAAATGCTTTGCGGATATTTGTTCGCCATCAAAAGCCAGTAATCTCCTTTTCCACTACCGATTTCCACATGAAGTGAATCAGAGGAAAAACGCTCTTTCCATTTACCAGCCCAATTTTGCGGCTGTTGTTCAACAATCGAAGCGGTCTTCACATACTCTTCTGCCCAAGGCAGTTTCCGCATTCTCATTTAATACTCCTGTCCTGCAAGTCTTAGAATTGCCTCACAATAAATATGTACCGCTTTTTTGAATTCATCTATTCTCATTCCTTCATCGCTTTGATGCGGACCGCCGATAACTACGTCATCTGTCTTTTGATTTGGAAATTCAGAACCAAAAGCAACAAAATTAGGCAGTTTTCTAGCATATGTTCCCCCACCCATCGTTTGCGCCGGCGTGAAAGCATCACCGCTGCAAGTACGATATACATCCATTAGCGTCTGTACAAGTTCACTTTGCGGATCAACAAACAATGGTTTGGAATTATGATCGATTTCCACATCCAAAGGTATTTGATTTTCTTTCAGATATTGTTCAAAACTTTGTTTGATTTTTTCGCTGTCTGTATCATTCGGATAACGAATATCCACAATGATGCACGCTTGTTTATCGATGTCTACTATGCCGATATTCATTGTTAAAAACCCCATATAAGCGCCTTCTATATCAATGCCCAGTGGTTTTCCTTGCCAGTCTTTGCACATTTCATACAATGTTTTGGCAAATGTGTCCTGATAAGCAGTGCCAATAAAATTCAAGATATGCAATGCCGCATTGTTTCCAAGATAAGGCATTGCAGCATGCGCAGGTGTACCTTTAATGGATATATGAATCAAATCTCCCTCTTTACTCATAGAACCGCTCAAATGATTGCTGGCAAGATAAAAATCAAATAATTCCTGTTTCATACCATTGCTTGCATCAATGACAGCGCTTGCTTCTCCAATGACAATATTGGGACGCTCTCCTGCATGCATTTCTTTGATGATCGTATCCACATGATTGTTCTTCAATTTCATATGCAGCACGCCCTTTTCCCCATAAACAACCGGAAAAGACGCGTCCGGAACAAATCCCATGTCCGGAATCTCACCGTGCTGTGCATAATAATCCATACATTCCATGCCGCTTTCCTCATCGCAGCCAAAAATCAACATAACTTTTTTCTTTAATTTGATCTGTGCATCCTTGATCATTTTCAGCGCATAGAACCCGGCGATGCTTGGACCCTTATCATCCGATACGCCACGTCCATACAGTACGTTGTTTTCAATTGTCAAACGATAAGGATCCTTACTCCAACCGTCGCCTTCAGGTACAACGTCCAAATGTCCCAATACACCGATGCTTTCTTCGCCTTCGCCATAGCTTAATACACAGGCATATCCATCCACATCCTGCACATTAAATCCTTCTCTTTTTCCCAATTCCATCATATAATCTAGCGCTTGACGGCACGCTTTGCCAAAAGGCGCATTGCTTGTTTTCCCTTCATCGTTACGTTTCGACGATATTTCTATCAAGCCAGACAAATCCATTATCAAATGTGACCAGTTCTTTTCACACTCTGTTTGCCAATTCATATTTACTCACCTCATTTATTATTTTAACATAAATCAAAGCATTCTTTCACTGCTTTTCCAATATTTTTCAAAGATTTTCATTATCAAAGATATGTTCATCCATAAAACTATAATTTTAGCTATCTATGATCGATCTGCATAATGATCGGTTCCGCATTTTCCAATTCATCCTGCGGTTGTTGGATTGCATTTAGAATGTCTTGCGCAAAAAATGCGACATACAGATGATCTTCGCTAATAAACAAATGCACCAAATCATTATGTCCATCCAATTCTTTACAATAATGATGGCGATTATCATAAATATCCTGAAGCATTCTATCAAATACATATTCTTGTGATTCCGGATCGTCATCATTACTTTCAAAAACCGCATATGCGCCAAAATAAGACATAGGTCCGCTGATGGAAGAGAATATTTCTTCAAACATATCATAGGAACGTATTTGAAATATTTCCAACAGTTCATCATTTGTTACAATTTCGCCAGTTTTTAGATGTACATTGAATCCATAAAGGTCATACGTTTTATTTGGCAATTTTTTATCTTCATATGCAACGGATGCTTTGCATAACACAGAGACAACATCGTAATAGGTACTGTTATATACATGATTGTCTAGTGTTGCCGCATTGTTTTGCGCAATTGCTTCAAATGCTTCTTGTTTTTTTATGTATGTATTCGTTATCGTTTCTGGTAAATTTTGAAAGGATGCAGTCGTAATATATCCATTGCCTTTACATGTTTCACAGTGTTTTTCAATTTTGTAGTCTTTCAATCTGATATAATCTTCTACATCATATGCTCGTTTTTCCTTATAATCATCCGACATAAACATCCGCCAATTAAAAAGCAGCCATACGACAATGAAAATACCTATCAAAACGATCGTTAAACAAACCATTTTTTTCTTTTCCATACAATCTCCTTCTATTTCATATTTGTTTTAAAAAGAGCGCATTTTATACGCTCTGTATTAGTTTTCTTTATTGCTCTCTTGTTTGAATCTTGATTTTCTTGGCTTACTCTCTGTTTCTGTTTGTTCTCCCTTTGGTTTTGGAAGTAATGCCTTTGCGGAAACATTGATTTTCCCATGAGAATCAATTTCGGTAACTTTTACTTTCACAATATCGCCGAGTTTCAAAGCATCTTCTACTTTTTCTACACGTTCATGGGAAATTTTAGAAATATGTAAAAGACCATCCGTTGAACCAAAAAGATTTACAAAAGCGCCAAATTTCTCTATTCGAACAACTTTCGCATCGAATACATCGCCAACATTTGCTACACGTACAATATCTTTGATCATCTGTACAGCTTTGTTTATAGAAGATCGATCCATATGATAAACAATGACCTGTCCATCATCTTCAATGTCGATCTGTACATCATCTGATTGTTCGATGATTTTATTAATCATTTTTCCATTTGGTCCAATGACTTCTCGAATTTTTTCCGGATCAATCATAAATGTTTCCAATTTTGGCGCATACTTGCCAACATCTTCTCTTGGCTTGTCAATCACTGCCGTCATATTCGCCAAAATTTCAGCACGTGCCTTTTTCGCTTGTGCAAGTGCTTCTTTAAAAATGGCTTCTGTAATTCCCGTAACTTTAATATCCATTTGAAGTGCTGTAATACCGTCTTTTGTACCGGCAACCTTGAAGTCCATATCCCCAAAATGATCTTCCATACCTTGAATATCGGTCAAAACAGTATAGTTTTCATTATTTTCATCCATGATGAGTCCCATGGCAATACCTGCGACAGGCGACTTGATTGGAACACCGGCTGCCATTAAGGACATTGTACCGGCACAAATTGATGCCTGTGAAGAAGAACCGTTGGATTCCAACACTTCCGCTACGGTACGAATCGTGTAAGGAAATTCCTCAACACTTGGCAACACTTGAGATAGCGCACGCTCTCCCAATGCGCCATGACCAATTTCACGACGTCCCGGACTTCCCATACGCCCTGTTTCACCTACGGAATATGGTGGGAAATTATAGTGATGCATAAATCGTTTTTCTTCTACTTCTGTCACATCGTCTATGATTTGATGATCATTAAGTGGTCCCAGTGTCGTTACACTCAAGACTTGTGTTTCTCCACGTGTAAACATTGCGCTGCCATGTACTCTAGGCAATAAATCCACTTGAGAATCCAATGGACGAATTTCATCAATTTTTCGTCCATCCGGACGCACTTTATCTTCGATGATCAATCGGCGCACTTCATCTGCTTCAATGCCGTGACAGATTTCTTTTACCTGTTTAATCGTCTTATTCTTTGTTTTCTCATCTTCGTATTCTTTTGCGTCAAACAATGCTACGGCTGCTTCCGTTAATTCGTCGATTTTTCCATATCGTTCCAGTTTTTTCTCAATGGATACCGCTTTTCGAATGTCCGCTTCAAATTTCTCTTTGACTTCTTTAACAATAGCTTCATCTGGTGTGTATAACGTAACTTCCATTTTTTCTTTGCCGACAGCGGCTGCGATTTCTTCTTGGAATGCAACCAACTGCTTGATGTGCTCATGTCCAAACATGATCGCACCCAGCATCGCTTCCTCATCCACTTCTTTCGCTCCAGCTTCAACCATATTGACCGCATACTTCGTACCGGCAACTGTCAAATGAATGTCACTTTCGTTTTCTAACTGATCCGGTGTTGGATTGATCACGTATTCACCGTTGATTCTGCCGACAATCACACCGGCAATGGGACCATTGAACGGAATATCAGAAATACATAGCGCCAATGACGCTCCAAACATTGCCGCCATCTCTGCAGAGCACTCTTGATCTACGGATAACACCGTATTGACTACCTGGACTTCATTTCGAAATCCATCCGCAAACAGCGGTCGAATCGGGCGATCAATCATCCGTGCAGTTAACGTCGCATGCTCGCTTGGTCTTCCTTCCCTACGCAAAAATCCTCCCGGAATCTTTCCGACGGAATATAATTTTTCTTCGAATGAAACTGTCAATGGAAAAAAATCAATACCTTCCTTTGCCTGTTTGCTTGCAGTCGCAGCAGATAATACAACCGTATCGTTATATCTGATTAAGACAGAACCGCCAGCCTGTTTGGCGATTTCATTGGTTTCTACACATAATGTACGTCCGCAAAAATCTAATTCAAAAGTTTGTTTGCTCATGATTTCACCTCTGTTATATATACTTTCATAATTTTATCACAAATCATCCAAAATTGACATAAAAATATTGACTGATTTCTGGTTTTTCATTGAAAAGCAAAAAAAGCACCGAAGTGCTTTCTTTTGGTTATGTTATTTACGCAATCCAAGACGAGTGATTAACGTTTTGTAACGATTCAGATCTTTCGCCTTCAAATATGCCAAAAGATTACGACGATGACCAACCATTTTCATCAATCCTCTTGATGAATGATAATCATGCTTATGCTCTTTCATATGCTCCGTCAAACGGTTGATTTTTTCTGTTAAAACCGCGATTTGAACCTCCGGAGAACCTGTATCTCCTTCAAAACGTGCATATTCTTTCATAATTGCTTGTTTTTCTGCTTTTAATAACATGTTCATTTCCTCCTTTATTGTCAAGTCCTTTTCTACCGCGTCATTCGCTGGAGTATGCATAACAACCCAGTACAAAAGCTTTTATAGTTTATCATACCTGCCTATTCTTTGCAAGTACGAATTTCTCATTCCTCATCGCGAAACAATTCTCCGTCCAAATGAGCATTGACTTCTGGCAGTTCCGGCAGTTCTTTCAAACTCTCTAATTTAAACGAATCCATAAACTCCGGTGTGACTTCATATAAAAACGGTCTTCCGGCAGCGCTGCTTCTACCACATTCCTTTATAAAACTGCGCGCCAATAGTTTGCGGATCATCATATCGCAGCCAACTCCTCTGATTTCCTCAATTTCAGCTCGTGTTATTGGCTGTTTATATGCAATGATGGCTAGCGTTTCCAAAGCCGCTTGCGACAATGTAGCCATTTTGGTAGATGCAAACAGTTTTTCTGCATAAGGATGCACGATTGCTTTGGATACAAATTTATACATACCGCCAAAACGCACCAATTCAATACCGCGCGATGTTTGTTCACTGTACGTAGCCATGAGTGTCTCCAAAGCCTGTTCAATTTCCTCTTCTTCCATTTCCAAAACTTCCATTACCTGCGGGATGCTCAATCCTTCATCTCCAACAAGAAACAACAGTCCTTCCAAAACCGCATCCAATTGTTCAGGCATAAACAACCTCTCCTTTGATAATCCAAATCATTTCATCTTCATCGATGGTAAATGTCAACACCTTGCGTTTAATCAAATCCAATATCGACAAGAAAGAAATTATGACCATGTGCAAATCATTACAATCACTGCACAATTCTTCGAAATTCATTTTTCCTACCCATGTGCCCAAGCGTTTCATGATCTGTTCAATGCGCTCGTCCACACTCATTTCTTTGAGCGTCACTTTTGTTTCAAAAGGCTGTGATAATGCTTTACGCCGCAATAGTTTATTCATCGCTTTCATCAAATCATAAGGATTACCCTTAATATCCTCATCAACGATCGTTTTCATCCATTGATTGGCTTCTTGGCTCAGCGGTTTGCTCATCATCATTTGACGTTCTTCATAGCTTTTCATCAATTGTTCGCTGACTTCCTTGAATCGTTGATACTCCAACAATCTTTTTACTAGCTTATCACGCTGATCTTCTTCGTATTCTTCTTCGATCACAACTTTTTCTCTTGGCAAAAGTTTTTTACTTTTATATTCGATCAATCCGGCAAGTTCACTTAAAAATTCACTGGCAATTTCCAAATGCATGGCTTCCATCGTATTGAGATAGCTCAAATACTGATCTGTCAATGTATCCATATTCAAATCAAACAAATCCAGTTTATTTTCCTTAATGAGATGCAGCATCAGATCCAATGGTCCTTCAAACTGGTCAATCATGATCTCAAATGCCATACCATCACCTCACACATTATTATAACAAAGAAAAGCATACAAACGCAAATATTCTTCACGCTCACTGATGCCCATATTTAAAATAATCTAAAAAAAGAGTACGAAACAAGATGTCTGATCTTTTCCATACTCTTTATACTATTGATTCATATTACGTAGTCAAAGTTTAATAAACACATCGCTTAATTTGCAACAATATTGACCACTCTACCTTTTACAACGATGATTTTTCGTATCGTTTTGCCTTCCAACTGCGACTTTACATTGGGTACTTCACAAGCCATTGTTTTAATGGTTTCCTCATCTGCATTGACATCCACCATAAATTTGCCACGCAACTTCCCATTGATCTGCACAATGATTTCTGTTTCTTTTTTAACCAAAATCTGTTCATCATAAGTTGGCCAAGGTTCGTATGCGATACAGTCTTTTCCGGTCAATATTTGATACATTTCTTCACATACATGCGGTGCAACACAAGACAGCATTTGAATAAAACTTAATGCATAAGGACGATAAATCGTGCTTGCCTTATAACAGTCATTGATAAAAATCATCATTTGTGAAATTGCCGTATTCATATTCAATGTTTCAAAATCCTCAGTGACCTTCTTCACCGTATAATGGAAACTATAATCCAAAGATCCGTCGTTATCATCGCTCAGCTTATCGGATTCAATCATCAATCTCCATACACGATCCAACCATTTGCGGCTACCTTCCACACCACTGTCTGCCCAAGGCTTACTGGATTCTAACGGTCCCATAAACATCTCATACAAACGAAGCGTATCTGCGCCAAAACGATTAACGATATCATCCGGATTCACAACATTACCTCTTGATTTTGACATTTTTTCATTGTTTTCACCCAAGATCATTCCTTGGTGGAATAACTTCTTGAATGGCTCCTTCACAGGCACCAATCCTTTATCATAAAGATAATTGTTCCACATTCTGGAATACAACAAATGTCCTACCGCATGTTCGCTTCCGCCAATATATAAATCCACCGGCAGCCAGTGTTCCAACAATTGTTGATTCGCAAATTCTTTGTCATTATGTGGATCTATGTAGCGTAAGAAGTACCAGCTGGAGCCGGCACTGCCTGGCATGGTACTGGTCTCCCTTCTTCCTTTTTTACCATCACGTTCTACTTTGATCCAATCCACTGCTTTTTCAAGCGGACTGGCACCGCTTTTGGTTGGACTGTAATCTTGTAAAGGTGGCAATACAAGCGGCAGTTCGTCATCTCTTAGTGTTTCTATCCTGCCATCTTCCATATGCACAATTGGAATAGGCTCTCCCCAATAACGTTGTCTGGCAAAAATCCATTCACGCAGACGATAATTGACTTGTGAACGCCCGCAGTGATTGGTTTCCAAGTAAGCAATCATTGCCGCAATCGCATCTTCCTTATTCATACCGTTCAAGAAATCGGAATTGATATGCACGCCATCTTGTGTCCATGCTTCTTTTGTAATATCGCCCCCCTCTAAAACAGGGATGATTTCTAAATCAAATTTCTTCGCAAATGCATAGTCGCGATCATCATGTGCCGGTACTGCCATAATCGCACCGGTCCCATAGGAAGCAAGAACATAATCTGAAATCCAAATAGGGATTTTCTTTTGATTGACTGGATTTATCGCATAGGCGCCGGTAAATACGCCGGTTTTTTCCTTATTCAATTCAGTACGTTCCATCTCAGATTTATGCGCACATGCGTTTACATATGCTTGTACCGCCTTTTTCTGCTCATCAGTCGTAATGGTTTCCACAAGCACATGTTCTGGAGCCAACACACAATAGGTGGCACCAAACAGCGTATCACAACGCGTTGTAAACACAGTGAAAGATTCATCGTGATTATCCACTTTGAAATCTACATGTGCTCCCATGGACTTACCAATCCAATTACGTTGCATTTCTTTGGTGGAATTTGGCCAGTCGATTTCATCCAATCCCTCCAATAAACGATCCGCATATTTGGGAATGTCAATAACCCACTGCATCATGTTTTTGCGAATGACCGGATAACCGCCGCGCTCACTTTTGCCATCGACGATTTCGTCATTGGCCAAAACCGTACCCAATTCTTCACACCAATTCACCGGAATGTTTACATAACGTGCCAAACCGTCTTCATACAGTTGCTTAAAAATCCATTGCGTCCATTTATAATAGCTCGGATCACAGGTTGAAACCTGCTTATCCCAATCCAGTCCAAACCCCAGCATTTTTAACTGCCTTGTAAATGTCGCAATGTTTTCCAACGTGAACCCTTCGGGATGATTGCCCGTTTGAATCGCATATTGTTCTGCCGGCAGACCAAATGAATCAAAGCCCATGGGATGCAAAACATTATATCCCTGCATCATTTTCATACGGCAGACAATATCACTTGCGGTATAGCCTTCCGGATGTCCTACATGAAGCCCTTGGCCGCTTGGATATGGAAACATATCTACCGCATAAAACTTCGGCTTGTCAAAATTCCATACATCACAAACAAACGTTTGATGCTTATCCCAATATTCCTGCCATTTCGGCTCTATTTTCTTATGATCAAATCCCACGCTGTTTCCACCTTTCTATAAAAAAACGCCCTTATGACAAAGGACGTATGATAACGCGGTACCACCTTTTTTCATACATTTCTGTATGCACTTTTTCCTTTTAACGCAAGGTATACGTATAACTTTTCATTATCGGCTCCTTAGTGAGTTCTGAAGGTCATTGCCGCAACTTTTCACCAAATCGGTTGCTCTCTTTCTCACAAATACCAACGTACTATTCTAATTCATTGCCTTTTACGTCCACAAGTATAACGGATTTCATTTGTATAGTCAATAAATTGATGCGATTTTCTTCCATTTGCTCATCTATATCACAAGCAATGTCAGCATTATAAATAGAAACAAAATCATGATCCATAGCTGTCGCATCCAGTTTTCATTCTTTCTTCTTTTATGATCAATCACGCTTGCTTGTGCTGCCGCAAACAAAAACATGGAAATAAAAACACCGGTATTCCGTTCGATATAACCGCTTTGGTAACACCAGCCAATAATGATAATGCCGATTATTGCGATCATGCTAGCTTTACGCTCTTGTAACATTTATTTCTCTCCTTACATGAGAAAGACACAGTCGCCTACTGTGTCCATCTTTAGGTTGAAGATCGAAAAAACTTCGATAATTATTCTTCATAACAAAGATTTCTCTATGATTATGAATGCAGAAATAATACTCTTATTTCTTATCTATATAATAGCATAAAAACCAAGAAAATGTAAACCCTAACATTTTGTTTTTTATGTTTTTGCATTCGTATGAGAAACATTGTTTCCAACACAGATGAAGAAAAGATGCATGTTTTTACACACATCCTTATTCCTTATTTTGAATATATTCATGTATCGCAGATGCCGCCGTTTTTCCTGCACCCATGGCCAGAATAACAGTCGCTGCTCCGGTAACCGCATCACCGCCGGCAAACACACCTTCTCTTGTCGTTTTGCCTTTTTCATCGGTTATCAAACATCCTTTGCGGTTGGTATCCAACCCTTCTGTCGTGGAACGAATCAATGGATTTGGAGAAGTTCCAATCGCCATAATCATACAATCAGCTTCAATAATAAAATTGCTACCTGGTTTCTCTACAGGACGTCTGCGTCCACTTTCATCCGCTTCTCCCAGCATCATTTCGACACACTCTACACCTTTTACCCAACCGCTTTCATCCCCAATCACACGAATCGGATTGCGCAACAGCTGAAACTGAATGCCCTCTTCCATTGCATGTTCTACTTCTTCTTTTCGTGCCGGTAGTTCATCCATGGAACGTCGGTAGACGATACTGACTTCTTCAACGCCCAGACGTTTTGCACAACGTGCCGCATCCATCGCCACATTGCCGCCGCCGACAATAACGGCTTTATTGGGCTTTTGAATCGGTGTATCAGCACCTTCCTGATACGCTTTCATAAGATTGCAACGAGTTAAAAATTCATTCGCTGAATATACTCCTTTTAAGTTTTCTCCACTTAAATTCATAAAATTTGGCAGACCGGCACCGGTTCCGATAAAGATCGCCTCATATCCATCTTCAAACAACTCATCAATGGATTCACTGCGGCCAATGACAGAGTTGCATTCAATCGTAACCCCCTGTTGTTTCAATCCTTCAATTTCATGTTGAACGATTTCTTTTGGCAAACGAAATTCAGGAATACCATACATTAGAACACCCCCGGCCACGTGAAGTGCTTCAAATACGGATACCTGATAACCAAGTTTTGCCAAATCTCCTGCACATGTAAGACCGGCCGGACCGGATCCTACGATCGCAACCTTGTGTCCGTTGGATACAGGCGGCTTTTTTTCTTCTTTGACATGATGACGATACCAATCTGCGACAAAACGTTCCAATCGGCCAATCGCGACGCTTTCTCCCTTAACGCCACGCACACATTTACTTTCACACTGCGTTTCCTGTGGACAAACACGACCACAAACCGCAGGAAGAGAAGATGTCTCATGGATAATTTCATATGCCTTTTGGAAATTTCCTTCTGCAACTTCTTTAATGAATGCCGGGATATTGACTTTGACCGGACATCCACTGATACATGGATGATGTTTGCAGTTTAAACAGCGAGAAGCTTCTTCTTTCGCCATTGTCTCGTCATATCCAAGTGCAACTTCATCAAAATTGTTTCTTCTTGTCACTCCGTCTTGAATCGGCATTGCGACTTTTTCATTTGCCATATTGATCATGCACTACGCCTCCTTCTGTAACAAGTTACAGGTTGCTTCTCTTTCTTTTTGTTCAAAATCTTTATAAGTAGCTCCTCTGCTTATCGCTTCATCAAAATCAACCAAATTTCCATCAAAATCCGGTCCGTCTACGCAAGCAAAACAAGTCTTTCCGCCAACGCTCAATCGACAACCGCCGCACATCCCGGTTCCATCGATCATAATCGGATTCATACTTACAGTTGTTTTAATATTGTATTGCTTCGTCATCTGACACACAAATTTCATCATAATCAATGGTCCGATCGCAATGACTTCATCAAATTGACTGCCCTGTTCAATCAATTCCTTGAGCACATCCGTAACCAGACCTTTTTTACCGGTCGACCCATCATCACTCACCAAGTAAGAATGATCGGACACTTGTTCAAACTCTTTTTGTAAAATCACAAGATCTTTAT
Source organism: Erysipelotrichales bacterium (assembly GCA_910576345.1). Taxonomy (GTDB): domain Bacteria; phylum Bacillota_I; class Bacilli_A; order Erysipelotrichales; family Erysipelotrichaceae; genus C-19. The sequence continues at coordinate 75,299 of CAJTIT010000006.1, read as the reverse complement.
TTCTAAAACCGCTGATAACAGTAACATTGCTGCCCTGTTCATGAAGTGCTTTTGCCGTTGGATACGCAATGGCGCAACCAACGCCTCCGCCGATGACACAGACATTTTTTAATCCCTCTATATTGCTAGGTTTTCCCAAAGGTCCGACAAAATCCAAGATGCTTTCCTGTTCTTTGAGCTGATTCAGCAGCATAGTTGTCTTACCAACAATCTGATAGATGATCGTTACAGTACCATTTACACGATCATAATCTGCGATCGTCAAAGGAATGCGTTCTCCATTTTCATGTACGCGAAGAATAATAAACTGCCCTGCTTTGGCTTTTTTGGCAACTTTTGGAGCGAGCACTACCATTTTTGTTACAGTAGGATTCAATCGTTCTTTTTTTACTATTGTATACATCTACACCTCTCCAGCCTTTCTTTGCTTATTTTAAGATATGTACCACATATCTACAATATTCTACTCTGTTTCATTCAGAAGTGCAAGAACTAAAGAAACATTTTTTCTGAAACAAAATGAAAGAATTTCTCATCTTTTAGGAAGAGAATGTTTTTTTGGCGTATATGCCTTACGCAGTACTTCCAAACAATCACACAAATCAAACAAAGAAAGTTGACCAGGCGCGCTGGATATATTAAATGCGGCAAAAGTCATAACGGAACCACTGATTTCACTGCATATGCGTGACACGGTTCCTAATAAACCCATTGACATCGTGATGCACGGAACCGCGTCCGTTTCTTCCACATAGGCACTTGTAACACTCATTAGATCCCAAACATCCATTGGTTTATTGGGCATAACTGCAAGTTTCACAACATCCGCGCCCATGCGCTGCATTGCATGGAGTCGTGTCATCATTGCTTCTTTTGACGGTGTTTGTTCCATATCATGATTTGAAATCAAAACGCCGATATTGTGTTCTTTTGCAAGAGCAACGAGCCTTTTTACAATTTCTTCACCCATAAACATTTCAATATCAATCAAATTGGGTAGACCTGTTTCAATGATCGCAGAAACAATCATTTCATAATCTTTTTCGCTAATGTCTCTTTGTCCTCCTTCTTTTTTTGTTCGCCATGTCGCAATAATGCAGTAATCTCTGCACTTTGCGCGCAACATTTCCATAGCAGCGATCCAATCGGATAAATCTGTCCCCTGATAATAATCCATACGCCATTCAATCACGTCTATTCGTCGATCCAATATTGTCGCTTCATCCAGTAGCGTAAGAAATGTCGGACTGCAGAATGGAACACAAACGTTCACTTCACTACTTTTTGGAAAATATTTGGTAATCTTTTCTGTTTGCATCAAATCCCTCTTTTCTATCCAACATTATAGCGCAAATCTCAAAAAACGACCAGCTTTTCCAAAGGTAATCCTATCTTTCAGACATAGAAAGTCTAAAAGCTTTTTAATCATTTACTTACATTGATGCTTTCATTTATTTCATTTTTTTACAATTGATGCTTGCTTTTTTATTTTGTTTCCTGTATCATAAGGGCAATTAGGAGAGATGAAAATGACCATTCATTCTGCAATTCCCTTTTATTTTATCTTTCAATAGCCTCAAAACAAAACCGTTCATTTGGTTACTTTCGTTTTGAGGCAAACAAGCATTACCATGGTTCGGGAATGCTTTTTTATTTAGAAAAGAGGTTGAGAAATATGGAATATGGATTGATTGGTGAAAAGCTATCGCATAGTTTTTCTAAGATCATACATGAACAGCTTGCGTCCTATGATTATACGCTTTGTCCCATGAATCAAGATGAATTCCACATATTTATGAAACAGAAAGCATTTCGTGCAATCAATGTGACCATTCCCTATAAGCAAAAAGTCATCCCCTATTGTGATTTCTTGGATGAGAAAGCCAAGCATATCGGTGCAGTCAATACGATTGTAAATAAAGATGGCTATTTGTATGGTACCAATACGGATTATGATGGTTTTCTTTATACGCTGCAAAAACATCAGATCCATGTTAAAAACAAAAAAGTGCTAGTTTTAGGAGATGGAGGCGCTGCCCAGGCAATCAAAGCGGTCTTACATAATGAAGGATGCAAAAAAATTATATCGGTTCGAAGAAGCATAAGCGAACATACATGTACTTACGAACAAGCCAAAAAACAGCATTGTGATGCATCCGTCATTGTGAATACATCCCCTTGCGGAATGTATCCAAATATCCATTCCTCTCCCATTGATTTGGATGATTTTCCATTCGTGGAAGCCGTTGTGGATATTATTTACAATCCGCTGCATACAGCCCTTTGTATACAAGCAAAATCAAAAGGCATTCCTTTTGCAGGCGGTTTGGAAATGCTGATTGCACAAGCAAAATATGCGGCTGAATATTTCAATGGCAAAACCATCAGTGATAGTTTCATCGACAACATTTATCAACGTTTATACAAAGAGAAACGAAATATTGTTTTGATTGGCATGCCGTCCTGTGGTAAATCGACATTGGGCAAACTACTCGCAGAGCAACTGCATCGACCGTTTTTGGATTTGGATCAAGTGCTGGTCGAACAGGAGCAGTGTACCATCAAACAGATGATCGAACAGGATGGCGAAGCTGCGTTTCGTCAGAAAGAGAGCAAACTGATCGAACACGTTTCTGCTTACCAAGGTCATGTGATTGCGACCGGAGGCGGATGTGTGACGCATGATCCAAATATGAAATGCTTACAGATGAACGGTTTCATTTTGTATATAAAACGGCCGCTTTCTTTACTGCTGGTGAGTGACGATCGTCCCTTATCTTCCAGCAAAGAAGCAATTTCATCTTTATACGAGCAAAGAAAAGGTCGCTATGAACATTATGCGGATGCAGTTATAGAAAACAACGGCGAATTAAAAACCATGCTTCATCAGATGATGAAGATGGTCGATACATTATAGAAAGTTAGAGGAGAAATTTATGATTATTACAGTAAAAAAAGAAGCATCAAAACAAGAAATTGACAAATTGATCAAACATTTTGAGGATCGAAATCTACATGTGACATTGATTCAAGGTGACAATTACAACGTTTTTGGTCTTGTTGGGGATACGGCAAGTTTGGATGAAAAAACAATACGTGCCAATCCACTTGTGGATGAAGTCACACGTATTGCAGCGCCATATAAAAAAGCAAATCGCTTATTTCATCCACAAGATTCCGTTATTGATGTGGCCGGCATCAAAGTTGGCGGCAATGAAAAAATTGTTGTGATTGGTGGTCCTTGTTCTGTAGAAGGTGAATCATCCATCATGGAAATCGCGAAAGATGTAAAAGCTGCCGGTGCGGATATGTTAAGAGGGGGCGCTTACAAACCGCGCACTTCCCCTTACGCATTTCAAGGTATGGGGTATGAAGGCATTCAATGCATGGTCAAAGCCAAAAAAACAACAGGCTTACCAATCGTTTCCGAACTGATGAGTATTGACAAAATCCAAGAATTTGTAGACCATGTGGATTTAATACAAATCGGAGCCAGAAATATGCAGAACTTCGACTTGTTAAAAGCTGTAGGACGTATTCAAAAACCGGTGCTTTTAAAACGTGGTCTTGCCAATACGATTGAAGAATGGATCATGGCTGCGGAATATATTATGTCCGAAGGCAATCAAAATGTAATTTTCTGTGAACGTGGTATTCGCACATTTGAAAAATACACACGCAACACTTTGGATCTCAGTGTCATTCCGATTATCAAAGAAAAGACCCACTTACCGATTATCATTGACCCAAGTCATGCGACCGGTGATTGGAAATTAATTGAATCTATGTCATTGGCTGCGATTGCCGCAGGCGCGGATGGTCTCATCATTGAAGTGCATAATGATCCGGAATGCGCATGGTCCGATGGCGCACAGTCTTTGAAACCAGAGCGATTTGCAACCGTGATCGAAAAAGGCAAAAAAATTGCCCAAGTAATTGGCAGAGATATGTAATAAAAAAGCAATGACGATCCATTGTCCTATGGAATCGTGATTGCTTTTTCAATGAAACGTCGAATTTATGAAAATAATCGAAATTATTCCAATTCATCCATTACGAAATCTTCACTTTTTAAATCGATATATCGTCTTCCTCTGATGGCTTTGAAACGATAAACGCAATAATCCGGATCATTGACTCCTTGTTTATAGTATAGTCTATCGCCTATTTGCCAATTATCCTTTTTCGACTCTTGATCTGTCAATATCTTCATTTCACCAATCAGCATCCATCCTTCATAGCGAAAACGTCCTTTTTGATACGCATAGATGCATGCATAAGGATTTTGAAGATATTGTGCTGTACGCTTAGCAGATACATTGCTTGAAAAATAAAAGTAATCGTTTTCAATCTTCCTTGGTGAAAACATCGCCTTAGCATTGGGATAGCCATCTTCATCTACGGAACAAATCATCACCGTCTTCTGTTTCCCCATAAATTCCATCAGTTGCTTTCTCGTTACCATATGTTACATTCCTTTCTTTCTCATACATTGTAAGTGAATTTAAGATTTTTTCAAGATTTTTCTCAAACTGTTGCCGTTCATCTTCACGAAACCCATCATTAACTCATTCATTCGTTGCGATACTGATGCATATGTGTCTTTTAACGACTTTGCATACACACTTAGCGTTACCGGCGTTTCACGACGGTTTTGTTGATAGGTCTTACCGACATTTTGTTTCAGCCATTTTTGAAATGCAACATCGAATATAAAAAATTTGCCAACATGTTCTTGATAAAACGCACGATGTGCTTGTGAATAAATAAAATTCTTTTCAATATGTGTATCCGAAGTAATAATTCTAGGCACATTTGCGAACATAGTTTTATATAGGTACTCCTGTTTTTAATCCTAGTGTTTATTGAGCAAGCTTTATTCTTGCTTTATAATCCGGCATATGATGCTCAATGATATGGTAGAAAGCTTTGGAATGATTCGGCTGAATAAAATGAACGAATTCATGTAGAATCACATATTCAATGAAGGGGATTGGATAATGAATCATTTTTTTGTTCAGTGTTATAGAATGCTTGGCAGGAATACAGCTTCCCCATCGTGAAGTCATCGTTCTGCATTTAATCGTTGGAAACACAATCACATAATCATGAAGTTCTTGATGCGTTTGTATGGCAATATCATAGAAGATGTCTTTACATAATTTATCAAGAAAAGTTTGTATGACTTTCTGTTTGTTTGAATTTGATTTCATTGTGACATACACACATTCTTCATCATAGCTCACACGCTCAAAATTACTTATTTTGTATTCTATTCTGCGCATTTTTCCCAATAGCATCAATTCATTTTCCGATTGAAGAATTTGTGTGTTTCTCTTTAACATTTGTTCCTGTTGTTTTAAAATCCATTCAATTTTACCCGATACAAATGCATCGATGTGGCTGATTGGAACATAAGCATTGGCACTGACAATTATTTCTCCGTTCCATTCTATATGCATATTGATATTTTTTACTTTTTTTATAATCAGCGTATAATGAATCGGATAAGATCCGCACTGCACTGTTCGTTTCATTGTTTTCATCATTCATCAAACCTTTAATTCATATTATTATTATCTCATAATAATGAAAAAACACAATCTTTTTTCATGATCTTCAATTATAACTTATGGTAATTATAAAATCATCGATCGTTTTTATGATACAATAGTATACGGTGATTTTATGTTCTATAATCCTTTTCCATACAGTGATGACAATAAACGCTATTATACTTGGAATACGTATTTAAAACACACCTATCATGAAAAAGTTTTTAAAGTTGCCTTAAACGCTGATTTCTCATGTCCAAACAGAGATGGCGTATGCGGTGTTGGCGGCTGTACATTTTGCGGCAGTCTTGGCAGCGGCGAATGTGCCGGTGATAAACAAGATGATCTTTTCACGCAATTTCAAACAGGTGTGATACGTATGCGCCAGAAATGGCCATATGGCAAAGCCATGGCGTATTTTCAAGCATATACGAATACATATGCCCCACTTTCCGTATTGAAAGAAACGTTTGAACCATTTGTCGTACGTGATGATGTTATAGCCTTGAGCATTGCGACAAGAGCGGATTGTTTGGAAGATGATAAAATTGCTTATCTTCATGAATTAAGCAGAAAAAAGGATATTTGGATTGAATTGGGGCTTCAAACCATGCATGATGAAACAGCGAAACAGTTGAATCGTGGTCATACATATGCACAATTTGTGGATTGTGTAAATCGTTTGTCAAATACCAATATAAAGATATGCGTTCATCTGATCAACGGCCTTCCAAATGAATCCAAAGATATGATGCTTGCGTCCGCAAATGCAATGGGCAAACTGAACATCCATGCGTTGAAAATTCACATGTTGCATCTAATGAAACATACCGTTTTGGGAAACACCTATATCCATCTTCCTTTCCCTCTTCTTACAAGGGAGGAATATGTCGATATTGTGATATCACAATTAGAGGTTTTACCGATGCATATGATCATACAGCGCTTGACTGGTGACGGCATTCAAAAGGATCTGATTGCGCCAGAGTGGACCAGAAAAAAAGTCATTGTTTTAAATGAAATTGACAAAGAAATGAAACGAAGAAACACTTGGCAAGGACGTTTATTTGAAGAATAAACATTGAAAATCAAACAATCAAATTCTGCTTAACCATTCAATAGATTCATGTTACATTATACATACAATAAATCGTTTTATCGCAGAACTTACATCTTGTTCTCCTTGATCCTAATTCCCGTAAAAAAAACTATGCCCTGCTTTATACAGTAAAATCGCATAGTTTTTATTTTATAACGCTTCAATTTTATGCAAGTCATATGGAGTCATTTGATAAACATAGTTGAGCCAATTACGATATAACAGATTCGCATGTGAACGCCATGTCAATATCGGTTCCTTACAAGGATCATCATCCGGAAAATAGTTACAAGGAATATGGATTGGCTTTCCTGCTTCCTTGTCCCGGAAATACTCTTGTGCAAGAGTTTCAACGCCATACTCTAAATGACCAAGAATAAAGATTTGACGAAAATCTTTTCTAGCGCAAATATTGGTGCCTGAAACGAAACTTTCTGAAAGAACTGATAATTCTTTCACATCCGCCAATGCTTTCTCATCGATTCCGGTATGGCGGGAATGTGGAGTCATATGTATTTCATCAAATCCGTTGGTCAAAAAATTATATTCATCACATAATCGCTGTGGAAAAACTCCAAACATTTTTTCTTTTAACAAATGCTTTTGAATACCGTAATGATAATACAATCCAGCCTGTGCACCCCAACAGATATGCAAAACAGAAAATACATGATGTCTGCTCCAATCCATAATTTCGCATAATTCTTTCCAATAATCCACTTCTTCAAACGGAAGATGTTCGACCGGTGCACCGGTAATGATCAAGGCATCATAATATTTATTCTTGAACAAGGAAAAATCATCATAAAATTTCACCAGATGATCTTCACTTGTATTTTTTGATTTATGAGAAGAAATCATCATAAAATCAATATCTACCTGTAAAGGAGACTTACTGATTAATCGTAAAATCTGCGTCTCTGTTTCAATTTTTTTTGGCATCAAATTTAAAATAGCAACGGTTAATGGACGAATATCTTGTTTCTTGGCGACATCTTCTTCCAGCGCAAAAATCTTCTCGCCTTCCAATATTCCCTTGGCCGGAAGATCACTTGGTATATTGATTGGCATTATGCGATTTTCGCAAAAGCGCCTTTCAAATCTTCCAGAATATCATCCACATGCTCAATGCCGCAAGACAAACGAATCAGACCCGGTGTGATTCCGGCTTGAATCAATTGCTCATCACTCAGCTGACGATGCGTAGAAGTTGCCGGATGCAAAACACAGGTGCGAATATCCGCTACATGCACTTCCAAAGAAACCAGTTTCAAATGATCGATAAAAGCCGCTGCACGCTCTCTTCCACCTTTGATAGAAAAGGATATCACGCCACTACAGCCATTGGGAAGATATTTTTCTTTTAATGCATGGTAAGGATCATCAAACAATCCCGGATAATGGATGAACTCCACATCTGGTTGTTCTTTTAAAAATTCAGCGACTTTTTGCGCATTGGCACAATGCTTATCCATTCTAACCGCTAAAGTTTCCAAACCTAGATTTAACAAGAATGCGGCATGTGCTGAAGGATAACAGCCTAGATCACGCATCAGTTGTACACGTGCCTTCGTAATATATGCACTTTCTTTGAAACTCTCAGTATAAACAATGCCATGATAGGATTCATCCGGTGTCGTCAGACCCGGAAATCGTCCGTTGTTCCAATTGAATTTTCCACTGTCCACGATCACGCCGCCAGGCTGTAATGCATGACCATCCATATACTTAGTGGTAGAATGAATAATAATATCTGCGCCAAAATCAAACGGACGGCATAAATACGGAGTCGCGAACGTATTGTCAATGATCAAAGGAACATCATGTGCATGTGCTATTTCCGCAAATTTTTCCACATCCAATACGTTCATAGCCGGATTCGCCATGATTTCTCCAAACATTGCTTTCGTATTCTCACGAAATGCCTTATGCAATTCCTCCTTTGATGCATCTGGATCAACAAAGGTCACATCGATGCCAAATTTTTTCAATGTGATGGAAAACAAATTGATCGTTCCCCCATAGATCGTAGAAGACGACACAAAATGATCACCGCTCTTTAAAAGATTCAATAATGCGATAAAAGTAGCAGCCTGACCAGAAGTTGTACAAAGCGCCCCTACGCCACCTTCTAAAGCCGCAATCTTTTTCTCTACGGCTTCCACTGTTGGATTGGAAATTCTGGAATACATATGACCTTCCACACTTAAATCAAAAAGCTGACCTACATATTCTGTGGAATCATATTTATAAGTGGTACTTTGATAAATCGGTAACGTTCTTGGCTCACCGTTCTTTGGTTCATATCCTGCATGTAAGCATTTCGTTTCAACGTTCATAGTGAAAACTCCTTCCATTTTAAGATATATTTTACACATATTTTTCATAACCTGCAATAGATAAAATAAAAAAGGCGGATGATTTCTCAGCTGCCTTTTCACATCTATCTACGAGTGGCACCCACTGGTTAAATTTGGGGGAGATACTAGGCCTATCATATGGGTGGGGGAAGAAAAAGATAGGCTAGGTAGAGTGCCACAAGAGGTGTCTTTCAACCTGCTAATATCATACACCACCACAGGTGAAAATGTCAATAAATTTTTGGATTAAATTCTGAATAAATTTTAAATTTTCAGCATTCAAAGTAGGTATAATTATTTAAAATATGAAAAATATATGTAAATATTTAAGAAAAACATGTCTTTTAATTTTTTGAATTTTTCAAAAACCAGACAAAAAAAAGTAAAAAAACCGACTCTGGACACCGATATAAGAAGGGATATAATTTTTAAAACAAATCACCTTTTCTTTATCGTTTCATAAATTAATACGGGAGGCTTGATATAATGAAACAACTGCTGTTTGCTCCACGTATGGAATATCTGGATCACGCATGGAAATATTTCATCAATGAAACCTACCTACATGCATTCGCATCTTATCCGGTAAACTGTATCATGGCGCTGGACATAAAAAATATCACTTCCTTAGCAAAAGCATGTGACGGGCTTGTATTAAGTGGAGGATACGACTTGCATGCTGCATATTTTCATCAATCGTTGGATTCTTCTGCCCAATTATATCAGCGTCCTGTCGATCTGTTTGATTTTACTTTGCTGGATGCGTTTATAAAAGAAAAAAAGCCGATTCTAGGTATCTGCCGCGGTTTTCAAGTCATCAATGTATATTTTCATGGTACACTGAAACAAGATATTGACAAAAGTTCACATGAAGAATACAACCATGCGCATTCCCTTCTTATAGAATCTTCTTCACTGTTTTCAGGCTTGTTTCCACAAAATGCACTTGTCAACAGCTATCATCATCAAGCTATAGACGTGCTAGGCAAATCACTGCTTATACAGGCGAAAACACGAGATGGAATCAACGAAGCCTTTATACATGAAACTTTGCCAATCATCGGTGTACAGTGGCATCCGGAGAAATTAGCGGATGATCCATTAATTCCCTACTTTGTATCTTTGTTGGAAAGCCGCCGCTTTTGAAGGATCCAGCGTATTATCATCCAGAATAGAATCAACAAAGAAAACACGGTTCCAAACCAATCGATATGAATCACTCTGCCCAATTCCATTAAGCAAAAACAGATCAACAATGATCGTAACAACCTGGCAAACGCATCACATAAGGCAAACGATGAAAAACGCATATGGGTAAAGCCTGCCAAATAGGCCAATAAAAAATCTGGAATCGGCGTGATACCTCCAATGAACACTGCCCAAATGCCATAACGGTTCATTAAATCTTCGCCTTTTTCTACATCTTCTTCACTGGCCAAATGCAAAAACGCCTTTCTTCCCAACTTATAAGCAATGAAATAGCCGATGCCTCCGCCGATAAACGTACCGAGCGCACCTTCCAAAGAATACAAAACCCATTTATCAGGTTCATTTAAAACAAGCGGTACCAAAATCACTTCTAAAGAAGGCAGCGGTAAGAATGCTTTTAAAATGGAATAAAGGATCAAGCCAACATCTTTCCAAACAATCAAAAATTCCTGTATCGTCATAAAATCCCCTCATCATCAGTGTACGACACAGAAGTGATATTTATGTCATGCGAAGACGCATTCCTTTTTCTCTTTTAACTGAGCAAAGGTTTCTGGATTATATACATACATCAAAAGCGTAATATACTTACTTCTCGAAACATTGAATGACAGATGAAATTCTGCATTCGGCACAGCAATATCGTACCGGTTTTTTTACAGAGGTTTTCTTGTACCTATATCATCTCTACCTTCCTCTGTACAACAGTTAACGAATGCAGTCCGGAATTGTAATTGCTTATTTCCAAGTTCGTTATTTGACTCTTTATTCTATACATTCTTAGGTTTTGTAGCACCGAACTATGTCGAAATGGATTTCACTGAAATTCCATTCTACGGTAAATCCCTCTATTGAATACTTTTTCTTCATATGTGATTTTGCAAACATCTTAAAAAAGCAGTATGTAAAGGACATTTTTTTAAGCTTGGCATTTTCTTTTGCCATATTGTTTACATGATGCTGTATTTCCTTTTGAGCTTTCCACTTTTTCATGCCTCCAAATAAGATATTCACTCCACATTGTTATGTCTGCTGTCTTAAACACAATTTTGATTTTTCTCCTTATCTGGTTTCATTCATCATCATTGACAAACCTACATTATGAGATGTTTCTTGATGTTTCAAGCAAAGAAGCCCTAATAAAAAAATCGAGGGTTAGAAGAATACCTCCGACCCCCGGAACCATTATGATTTCAAGGCTATTCAGTATTCACTTGTTTATAAGTATTTCTTGAATGCATTTTTCATCTTCAAGGCAACGTCCATCGCCCAATCAAACTGTTCAGGCCACTTATCCTTATTATCAAAATCTGCCAAATGGGATATAAGGATTCTGCTGGCTTTCTTGTCCGGCAATTCTCTCCAGTCAAGTTTCATACCCATATCCGTTTCAATTTCCGTCTTATGGGAGTGAAACTTATGGAACAGTTCTTTATCATCGGAAATATACCATTCTACTACAATCCGGTTATCCTTGCGAATCTGATTGATGCTGATATGACAAGCGGAAGAACCTACACTCATGGTCATCCAATGGTCTGTGCTTGCCTTCCTCTTATTAAACTGCTTTGCGAATGCGTGATTTTGGAATACATAATCATTAAAGGCAACCCAATAGTCATATCTTGCTTGCAGCGTAGGGGAATTACCGATGTTACGCTTGATTTCCTTTGTCCAGACATTCGGCTTTTCTACTACTTCAAATTTAACAGCAATATCAGAATTGCCAATTTGGTATAGTTTGATTTCTACCAGGAAGAAAGCAATATTCTCATCGGTGTGATTATTCAGCCACTCAATTGCAGAGCAATGTTCTTCTCTTGCTCTCTTTACAACCCAAATTACAATTTCGGCAGATTTGCCAGATGCATATGTAATCAATTTGCCCAGATGGTCATGATTGGTATCTTCAAGCTGATTCTCGATGATGATTTTTCTGTCCGTTCCGGTTTCGGTTGCATAAATGTCTACATTAAAGTTACCAACACCAGACTCAGTCTCGTCAATGGTTATCTCCAATCCAACGGCATCCGCCAACAACGCAAGATTATCCTCTTCTGCAAGCCAGGGAGTGAAGTCCAATGCCTCATGCGACCATACCTTTCTTAAGTTTTTTATTTCTTTCAATTTTCCTAAATTAATCAACTTTATTCCTCCTTGCCGTACATTTAACCATTCTATCAACTCAACAATCGGCAAAATCATCTTGTCCACTCGACTTTGCCTATTTTCAACCTGTCAACTTAACCTATCATTTTCACCATAGGCCAGATGTAAAACTTTCCGTTTCGCAGCCGTCAAAGCAAAATGCCAAACTCTCGGAAACGCCTTATTTTCAAACCTTTTTCGGTATTCAGTTCTATACTTTTGTCAGCAATACTACACACTCCACGTGAGAAACATATCCCACCATTTCTACGATCGCATCGTTACCAATCAAATAAGTATCGTCTTGCAATAAACTACGATCAGCGTTTTTTTGTCTTTTGCAAGTATCACAACGATTTCACTTCCTTCATAGCCCGTTCAAATTTCTCACTTTCCATAAATACACGCATCTTTAAATGTCTTCGCTTTTGCATAAGAAACCAAATCGCAAAAAGATATGCGCTGTACATCATATGCTTAACATGCATCGTTTGATATTCCACATAACCTAACGTTTCATTTTGATCTCGCATGATCACATCCATGCGATCGGTAAAATCTCCACAAACAAATATATAAGAACAATCATTCCAACGAAGTTCATAGGTTCGCTCCTGTGGCACCAACACGCCTTGTATTCCCTGCATTTCAAATACGATTTCCGATTGCTTTTCTTTGAATAGTGAAAAACCTATCTTCTCATACTCTATCGTTAGAATTTCATCATGAAAGGCATTATACACCTGTAAATGATAAACATTTTTTATTACTTGCAAATCTGCTTGGTAAAGCAAAACGCCTTCATGGTAACCAAAACATCTTTCACCCTGTTGCTTCATTTCTAATTCCATCATATCCCTGTATCCTTTTCTTTGTATTCATTGTACCTGTTTTCTTATTGAGATGCAAATTTATTTCAAAAAGAAAAAATGATGTTTCCATCACTCTTCTTTAAGAAAAGACATATTTTCAAAAGCTGCTTCTGCTTCCTCAAAAGAATGCAGGCTTCCAATAATCACACCTGTCTTTGCTTTTTCCACTTGCAAAAGAAAATCCGTTTCCAAACCAGCTTCACCATCATATTGATAAACATACAGTTTCGGATGTTCACTTTTACGTTTGATTTCTACATCCTTCGATGAAAGAATGAGCGTTTCTTTCTCACGCAATCCATCTTCTGTCAAAAAATATCCCTGCAAAATCGTTTCATCTGATTTCTCAACTGCAAATCTGCCATTTTCCTGTGTCAAATCATAACCATCACTTGTATCAAGTTCCACTTCGATCATTTCACCGTTTTCAATTCGAAACGTATAGGATTTGCTTGTATGGCAGGCACTCAAACAGAAAGCGCTCAAGAACATCAACAGCAATGATACATATCGATTCATTTAACATTTCCCCTTTATTTATTTTATGCTTGAATACTTTTTCAAAGCATCCGCCATACGATGTAATGCGTCGATTACTTTAGCATCCTCTTCATAAACGCCCAAAACGATACGCAAATGTCCTTCGCCGCCAACACCGTAATTCACACCATCATTGAGCGCAACCCGTGCTTCTTGAATCAAATAAGCACAGATGTCACTGCTGTTTCCTAATTGAGATACATCGACCCAACATAAGAAACCGGATTGTGGAAGCTGTACACTGACATTGGGCACTTGATTCAAAATCTCGTATGCGGCATGTCTTCTTACATCATAAGACTTGTGAAATCGCTCCATAAAGGATGGATCCTTAAACGCCTCCATCACCGCTACTTGCGCAATCGTATTGGTAGCGCCAATTACACTGACCGCACATCCATACATCACATCCATGATTTCATCATTCGCAATGATATAGCCAACGCGATATCCACTCAGTCCCATTCCTTTTGATACGCTACAAACCGTAATGGTACGCTCAAACATGCCAGGTAAAGAAGCCGGTGTAATCATCTCATGTTCAAATGTAAAATCTTCAAACGCCTGATCACAAACCAAAATCAAATCATGTTTCTGTATAAAATTGCTTAAATCCAACAGTGATTTTCGATTGAATACCGTTGTGGTTGGATTATTTGGATGCGTTAATACAACCATTTTTGTTTTTGGTGTCACACGTTTTTCAAATTCTTCGATATTGAGCTGATAACCATCTTCTGCATGTAAGGGAATAGGTACAATGGTACCTTGCATCATCTTCACATTGGTAAAATTATTTGGATAGCTAGGCGAAGGAATCATAACTTCGTCGCCTTTTTCGATAAAGGGAAACATTGCGAAAAACAAAGCGCTGTCGCTGCCCGGTGTGATAATGACATTGCGTCTTGGATCTACATGTAAATGATGGAAAGTGCGACTTCTTTCTGCGATCAGCTCTTTCAGTGCATCGTTGCCTACTGGCGCTGTATAATGTGCAGAGAGTGGTGAGCGCAATGCATCTATTGTTTTATCTAAGACATGCTTGGGAAGACTGAAATCAGGAGTGAACGGATCTGCCCATCCCATTAGTGCAACGCCTTGTTCACCAAGCTTTTGATAGGAATCACCTACATCTGCTTTTTCAACATCGCTAAACAAGCCGCCTTCAAACACCTGAAACGCTTTTTTCATTTTTTCTTTCATACTCTGCTTCCTTTCTCACTTCATAAAAGTTCAATATGCCGGCTCCAATCAATAAAATCCCGCCACATATAGAAATGATATCTGGTATTTCGTGAAACGCTATAATACCAATCAAAAACGCGAACAGATTTTGGGAATATAAATACACGCTGATTTTTGTAGAAGGAGCATATTGATAAGCATAGCTAAGAAACAGCTGCGCAAACGACATGCAAAGCCCCATGAAGATCAACAATGCGATTTCCTTTCCATGCAGCGGCGTAAATCCTTGTACCATCACAATAGGAAGTGAAGCCAAGGCGGAAAATGCCATGAAATAAAACGTCATCGTATAAGGCGTCGCATCATCTTTCAATCGTCGCACCACTGTATAAGCCATACCAGCCAACAAGCCACCTAACAAGCCATAAACAGCCGACATTTCGATTCCGGTAAGACGAGGCTGCAATATGGCAATAACACCGATAAATGCCAAAATCAATGCCGCAATCTGTCCTTTGTTCATCTTCTCCTTCAGCCACACACAAGCAGCTACCAACGCAAAAATCGTAGAAGTTGAACTCAATAAAGAAACATTGGCAATCGGAAAATCTTTGGTGGATGATAAAAACAGAAAAATGGTGGATACAAAGCCAAACAACGATCGAAGAAACAATAAATCCGGCCGCTTTCCACGTAGCGGTTCTTTGCGATATCGACAAACAGCGAAAAACAAGACAGCTGCCACTGCGGAAAAATAGAAGGTACGCTCAAAGCTGGAAATGTAATACAGCGCCTTGGACGCTGCCTGCATACTGGAAAAAAGAAAGGATGCCGCCAGCAAATACAGAGCGCCTTTCTTTATATCTTGTTTCATATTATCGTATCAAATGGAACTTCGTCTGTCGCTCTTTGGCAAAAACAGCTTTTCCATTTGTAAAAATGATATCGGTTTCTATTGGAAATACAAATGCATCATCGTTCCATTCCGCTAAATCAATTGTTGCATTCAGTTCCAATGAATACAGCGTGTTTTTAAACAGTGGATAACTACCAGAAAGTCCTGATACACCCTGTTGCATATCCCAAAGACCGATCGTTGGTCCTGCGCCATGTCCATGATAACCAATTGGATGCGTATAGATGCATGGGCGAATTCCTTCCTGTTCTGCCTGCATGCGTGATAAGCGAAGAATTTCATTCCCGTTTCTACCTGCTTTGAAATTTCCCATCACAATGTCCTGTAAACGATTAACGATGCGCATTCCTTCTTTCAGTCCGTCTGGCGCATCACTTTCACCTGCTTTTAACACATAAGCATTTTCTTGAGTATCCGTGCAAAGCTGCAAATATTTCAAGCCGATATCACAATGCAGAAAATCTCCAGGAAGAATGGTCATCTCTTCACTTTCATATTCTTGTTTTCCTTCACGCTTGATAGATACTTCAAAATCAAACCATGGTGTTAAACCAAGGTCGATTACTTTCTGCATCATCCAGTATTTCACATCCAGATTTGTCGTGACACCTGGCAAAACGACTTGTGATGAAAAGGCCTCCGCAATGATTTCATGTGCGATTTCCACAATGCCGTGATACGCAGCCATTTCTTCCTCTGTGCGCGTTTCCAGCCAGCTTATACAAAGCTTGTCACCATGTACGATTGGTATATCGACACTTTTACAAATCGTTTCGATCTGTGTATAGAAACGATGTGAAATACCATCACCAAACGCAACGGAATCGGAAACATTGAGCGCAACGCTTCTTGGCTGTTTTAAACGAATCAATCGCTCTAAACATTCCATCTGTGTTTCCTCTTTCGGACTTTGATAAACACTGTCACTTTGCACATTCCAGTTTTGACCGGTCGCCTTTGTCCATATGGATTCATAATAATCATCTAATCCAATATGCGGACGTGCCAATGAAAAACGCTCAATTCCTTTTTCGCTGCGGCAGAATGCCAGAATCGTTATACGACGTGCCGTGATCATAGCACAAGGCGTCATAGAATGAAAAACAGGATCTTCATTGTATTCTTCACACGCCACAATCCACATATCCTGATCCCAGCGATCCATGATCATCGGTATGATCTTGTCCAAACGCTGTTTCAACCAGCGGTCCATAATCTCCACTTGTTTTCGATACGGCAAAATCTTTTCTTTTAACAACATAGACTTACTCCTTTTCCATCGCTTCTTTCACAAATGTTTTGATTTGTGATACAGCTTGTTTGGCATCTGTGTTTTTTACTTGATGCACGAATAAGGACGCCAATTCCATTTCCACTCTTGCCTTGGAAATACGACGATTGGCACTTGCATCATCATTATAGCGCAAATAGATCTGCTTTTCTAAATCTTCAATGCTTTCCGGCATGACAAAAACAGATACTGCATCCGGATGTTTGAGTTTAATTTGACCAACACCTTGTGCTTCTACTTCGATCAGCACATTCTTCCCTGAATTTAACAGAAAATCGACTTGTTTGCGTGGTGTTCCATAATAATACCCATCAAATTCCGCAAATTCTAAAAGCTCTTTGTTTCTTACCGCTTGTGCAAATGCTTCATAATCAACAAAATAATAATCTTTTCCATCTACCTCATTTTCCCTTTGTGGACGTGTCGTCATGGAAATGGAATAGAATAAATGCAGTTCTTTATCTTCCATCAGCAAATCACGGATATCGCCTTTTCCTACACTGCTGGCACCTGTTAAAATCAATAATGTTCCTTTTTTCATTGTCGTTCTCCTCATTTTATAAAGTAAATCTGGTCTCGATTTGGATACAAGAAATGCACACCGGATTCATCAAACAACACAGTTTCTTCACTATACAATGTCATATCCTCATACTGAATATTCAATTCTAATGCAAAAACCGTATCATAATCAAGTGTAATGTCCCCTCTGATTGGTATTTCTTCCTGTTTGGAATACAATCCCATCAACGTACCGGGACCATGCCCATATACGTTGCACGGATGTGAATACAAACATGCTCGTATGCCCTCTTGTTTCGCCTGTTTTATCGATGCGCTGAATACTTCATTTCCCGTTCTTCCTAATGCAAAATTCTCACAGACAATATCTTGAAAGCGATTATTAAGCGCAAATCCCTTTCTGATTTTTTCCGGAATTTGCGTTTCGTCATCTTTTGCCACATAGGCATTGCGCTGTGTATCGGTACAAAGATTCATGTAGCGAATGCCAAAATCGCAATGTAATAAATCACCTTTTTCAATCACTCCATAAAAACGCGGTCCTTGCCCAACTCGTTGAAGATCGATCGTCGGAGAAAACCAGAACATCAGTCCCATATCTTGTACTTTTTGTTTCATATGCCATTCCAAATCTGCACAAGTAGTTACGCCCGGCGTGATGGTATGTTTAGAAAACGTGTCTTCAATCACAGAAAACGCAGCCTTTAAAACATGCGGGTACAATGATTTCTCAGTTTCGCTGCGAATTTCCATCAGTTTGATAGGCAACAGTTTATCTTCCATAAAACACGCCACAAATTTTGGGTCGATTTCTCTTTGATACTGCTTATACAGGCCACTGCTCAAACCATCTGCAAAAGCGCTGTCTTCAGATGTATTCCATGCAATATGCGAAACGTTAAATTCCGTAAACAAACGATTTAATGCTTCACTTTGGGTTTCATTTTTATAATCCCAATAGCGCTCATAATATTGCTCTAAATCATCATCCGGCAAACTCAATGAGAATCTTCGTATGTTTTCTTTGTCCTTGATAAAGGCCAACATGGTTACTCTGCGTGCCGTAATATAGGAAGCCGGCACCAATAAAGGAAACAATAAATCCTCATGATATTCCTTACTGGCTATGATCCATGCATCGGCTTTGCTGTTGTTCATTACTTTTGGAAGTAAGATTTCCAAACGCTCTTTTAAAATCTGATCCCTAATTTCATATTGTTCTTTTACTGTCTTGATTTGAAACATGATAGCATCCTCCTTTGACATGAAACAAAGAAACACAACAGACGTCTCATAGAAACGCTGCTGTGTATTCCCTGTTTTATATCCTCATTCTCATACGAGAATGAGAATAGGAATGTTATTCAAAATATGCATTGTGCAGACTGTAGTGTCCTTCCGGAGAAGAAGTGATTCCCTTAACGGAACTGTTCAACAAGTAAGGTTCAGAATATCCGAACAACGGAATAATGTAATTCTGTTCCTGAATCAGATATTTTTCTGCTTCGTGAAGTGCATTCAAACGTTCTTCACCATCCAATGCATTGGCTTTGTCAATCAATTCTTCATATTTTGTATCATCTACCGTATTACCGGCAGTTTTAGCTTTAGCGCCCGGATTATTATAATACATGGATAAATAAGCCATCGGATCAATGAAGTCAGCAGTCATCGCATGACGAGCCAATTCAAATCTTCCGTTATCACGATCATCGAAGAATGCTTCTTTTTCTGTTGGAGTCAATTCTAAATTGATATAGATATTTTTCAAAGATGCCTGCATAGACTGTGCAACGTCTTTATGCATTTGGTTGTCATTGTAGCTATACTTAACCGTTAACATCTTGTTTGCGCTGTATCCTTTGGATTCCATAATTTTCTTCGCAGCTTCTACATCCGTTGCTGCATAAGCACCTGCTTCATCAGCTTCTTCACGGAAGTCTTTGGAAACACCAGGAATTCCCTTTGGAATCAAACCATGCAATTCATAAGCCAAATCACCGTATCCTAAGACTTGAAGAACAGCCGCACGATCGATTCCCATAGAAATTGCCTTACGGATTTCAGGATCTTTCAATGCTTTCAACGCTTCATTGGATTCATCGTTTTCATTACCGGCATTTACCAACATGAAGTAGTTACATACAAATGGTTCAATAACATAAACGTTTCCCTTCAATTCATCGCTCAATGCCGTTTCACGGTTTACCGAAGTAGCGAAATCCAAGTCACCCGTTTTGAATGCATTGGTCTCGGAATCCATATCCGGCATTACTTTGAAGCTTACACCGCTCAATTTTACTTTGTCCGCATCATAGTAGTTTTCATTTTTAGCCAATACGACTTCATCCTTAATGTTGATAGAAGTGAATTTAAATGCGCTCAAAACCGGAGCCTCCGGATTGTTCGTCCATTCACTGCCCTTGTAATCACCGTTGCTGTTTGCATCGATGAAATCTTTACGAACCGGGTAGAATACGGTATTGGTCAAAAGTGCCTGGAAATAAGGAGTGCGCTGTTTCAAAGTGATTTCAATAGTCTTGTCATCCTTTGCAACGGCTCCGAAATCCGGCATATTGTCAACATCTCCGCTTTCTACGGCACCCTCAATATTCGTAGTGATAAACTGAGAATAGTAAGAGTCTGCATTACCGATCGCAGCTGCACGCTTCCATGCATAAACGAAGTCCTCTGCCTTCAGATCCTGACCATCACTCCATTTAACGCCGTCTTTTAATGTGATTGTGTAGGTAAGACCATCTTCAGAAACCTCTGCGTCTGCCGTTGCCAAATTTGGCACTGCATTGCCGTTCGTATCCAGCGTATACAATCCTTCATAAGTCTGGTTCAGAACGTTTGCCGTAATAGAGTCATCAGCCTTTGCCGGATCTAACTGTGAAAAATCACCGCCAACGCCGACTTTCAGGACTCCATCACTGCTTGAGCTACCGCCGTCGCCGCATCCGGAAAGGACCAACAAACTGCAAGCAGCTAAAGTCAAAAACTTTTTCATTTTCTTTCTCCTTTCGCCTATTCATATAAGAAACAAGCTACGGTTCGATTACCGACCTTCACCGCTTGCGGTTTTTCCTTCGCACAACGTTCCGTTGCATTCGGACAGCGAGTGCGGAAGACACAACCGCTTGGTGGGTCGATCGGGCTGGGAAGTTCACCTTCCAAAACGATCCGTTTCTTTTGCCGGGCTACTTTTGGATCAGGAATAGGCACCGCTGATAAAAGAGCCTGCGTGTAAGGATGAAGCGGTGAGTTATAAACATCATCAGCTTCTCCTATCTCAACCATATTTCCCAAATACATCACGCCGATTCGATCAGAAATGTGTTTAACCATGCTCAGATCATGGGCGATAAATAAATAAGAAATTCCCATTTTTTCCTGAATGTTTTCCAACAGGTTGATAACTTGTGCCTGAATGGAAACATCCAGTGCTGAAATAGGTTCATCGCATACAACGAATTTCGGATTCAAAGCAAGCGTTCGGGCAATGCCGATACGCTGTCTTTGTCCCCCGGAAAATTCATGCGGATAACGACGAATATGGTCAGGTTTTAATCCAACGATTTCGAGAAGTTCACGAACACGGCTTTCGCGCTCTTCCTTCGTTGAAAATATATTGTGAATATCCATAGGTTCACGGATAATTTCACCAACAGTCATACGAGGATTCAAACTTGCGTATGGATCCTGAAAAATCATCTGGACATTTTTTCTGAATTCTGCTAATTCCTTGCCCTTGATTTTGGTAATATCTTTGCCATCAAATTCTACGGTTCCTTCCGTTGGTGTGTAGATTTTAACAATCGCACGTCCTGTGGTACTTTTTCCACAGCCACTTTCACCAACCAATCCAAAGGTTTCACCCGGCATGATTTCAAAATTCAAACCATCTACGGCTTTTACGACTTGCTTTTTTGCAAATACGCCCCCGGCGACAGGAAAGTGAACCTTTAAATCCGTAACTTTCAGAATTGGATTACTCATACTACTCACCCTTTCCTTCTGCCATTGGATGCTGAAGCCAGCAAGAACATACATGCGTATCGCTGAATGTTGTACGATCCGGCATCTTCATCTTGCAGACTTTCATTGCGGACTCACATCGATCCGCAAACGGACATCCTTCCGCAATGTTTAACAAATCAGGCGGAGAACCGGGAATCGGATGCAGTTCTTTTCGCTCCGGATCCTCCGGATTGGAGATACAGGACAATAGACCTTTTGTATATGGGTGCTTTGGTTGATAGAATATTTCATCCGTTGTTCCGCTTTCTACAATTTTACCGCCATACATAATCGCAATGCGATCGCATATAGAAGCCACGACACCAAGGTCATGGGTAATCATAATAATACTGGAATCAATTTCGTCTTTTAGGTTGCTGATCAAATCCAGCACTTGTGCTTGGATGGTTACATCCAATGCAGTTGTTGGCTCATCGGCAATGATGACTTTTGGATCGCAAGCAAGAGCGATTGCAATGATGATACGCTGACGCATACCGCCGGAAAACTGAAACGGATATTGCCGAATGCGATTTTCCGGTGAAGGAATACCAACTTTTCGCATCAATTCAATTGCTTTTGCGATTGCCTCTTTTTTATCCATATCCGGATGATGATTCAAAATTGGTTCAATCAACTGCGTTTCAATACGCAATACCGGATTTAAGAACGTCATGGGATCTTGAAAAATCATTGCCATGTCATTTCCACGAATGTCATCCATTGTTTTTTCATATTCACGACTGTCTTTAAAAGCCAGCGGTGAAATATTTTTTCCGTTCAGCCAAATTTCACCATTTACCACTTTTCCATTTGCGCTCAATAATCCCATCGTAGAAAACATCGTCTGACTTTTTCCGGAGCCGGACTCGCCTACAATGCCCAATACTTCACCTTTGTCTAAATGCAAGGATACATCACGAACGGCACGAACAATGCCGTTATCTGTCGTAAATTCCGTAGAAAGGTTTTTGATTTCCAACATACTCATAGCATCTACCTCCTACTTCTTCTTCGGATCCAGGGCATCCCCTAGTCCATCGCCAATAAAGTTCAGTGACAACATTGTCAAACAAATTGCCAACACTGGCCAAATGACTTCCATAGGATAAGTACTGACAAGACCTTTCGCATCATTGGCAAGCGTTCCCCAAGAAGCTTGTGGCGCTGCGATTCCAATCCCCAAGAAACTCAAGAACGCCTCATAGAAAATGGCACGTGGAACGATCATGGTAACTGTTACAATAATCGGTCCCATACTGTTGATAATCAAGTGTTTGAATAAAATTCTTGACTTGCTGGCACCTAATACGAATGCTGCCAATGAGAATTCCTGTTCTTTCAGCGTCATGACTTGACTTCTTACTTGTCGTGCCATATCCATCCAGAATGTGAGACAGACACCGATCATAATCGATAAGAAATTGGCGCCCATCGCTACAACGACCATAATAACATACAACATATCCGGTATTGAATACATAGCGTCAACGATACGCATCATGACCATATCGATTTTTCCACCGAAATATCCACTGATCGCACCATACACAACACCAACGACCAATGAAATTGCCGCAGCCGCAAATCCAACGGCCAATGAGATACGTCCTCCGCACATAATGCGCACAAGCATATCGCGTCCAAATTTATCGGTACCCATTAAATGCTGCAGACTGCTTCCCGCATGCTGCAGTGATAAATCCTGTCCATCATACGTATAAGGTGAAATCATAGGTACGACGATGGATAATATCAGCATGATGAGCAAGAATATCAAGCCAATCAATGCCAATTTGTTTTGTTTGAAACGTTTCCACGCATCTTGTAGATAAGTGGAACTTTCATATGCGATTTTTTCCGCATTCTTTTCACTATCATCCAATTTTTCAAACAGTTCAGGAGATAGCGTGAAATCAGATACTTTGTTCTCTTCCATAAAGCAACCTCCTATTTCAATTTGATGCGCGGATCAACTGCCGCAGATACGATATCCGCCAAAATATTAAAGGTAATGACGAGTGCTCCAAGGAAAATCGTCACTGCCATAATCATACTGTAATCACGATTCTGAATGCTGGATACCATTAACTGACCAATGCCCGGTATGGAGAACACACTCTCAATTACAAAACTTCCTGTCAACATAAACGCAAACATCGGTCCAGCATATGTGATGACCGGCAACATGGCATTTTTCAAAGCATGCTTGATCACAACTTTTTTATAAGGCGTACCTTTGGAGCGTGCAAGAATGATATAATCCTGTTTCATCACTTCCAACATACTGCTTCTGGTAAGTCGTGCAATTGTCGCAATCGGATAAAGCGCCAACGTTGTAGCTGGCATAATATAATGCACCGGTGACTTTAAGCCGATAAACGGTAAGGCATGTAGCCATACACCAAATACGATAATTAACAAAAGCGCCAATAAGAAAGAAGGCACCGAAACCCCAATCGTCGCCACAAACATACAAACGTTATTGACCCATTTGCGTTTGGACAAAGCGGCGGCCGTTCCAAGTCCGATACCACCAATCAAAGCAATTATGAACGCGACAGTTCCCAAGCGCGCAGTAACCGGAAACGATTTGCCAATTAAATCAGTCGCTTTCTGCCCTTTCGTGTTCGCAGTCATGCTTTCGCCCAAATCGCCATGCAGTACATTTCCAATATAAATCGCATACTGTTCCGGTATGGATTTATCCAAATGGTATTTTTCCATGGCGGCTTTTCTTGCTTCTTCGGTTTTCAATCTCTCAGAAGAAATGGGGGATCCGGGTGTTAATTTCATAAGAAAGAATGTCGCGCTTGCCAGTAAAAACAAGGTTACGATTCCCACCATAACACGTTTGAAAACGTATTTAAACATGCATTTCACCTTTCCTTTTTTCCTTAAACTTGTTCATATAATATGATGCAGAATATCAAAAAATCCGCATAATGACTAGGTATATGTTTTCTGACAGAAACTGTCGATATGCTTCAACATATGAATGAACATATATATAGAATACAATTTTTCTCACATTTTTTCAATACATTTTTCATTTATTTTTTCACTCATCTTACAACTTCTGTTACATTTTTTTACATAAAAGAGTATAGTTTCACCGTGAAACTTCAATGAGTTTGCAATATTTTTTATTTCATCTTGTATATTTTTAAGTAAAGACGCACAAATGAAAGCGTTTTTTTCTGCATTGTTAAAGATTTTCGCAAGTAACTTTCCAAAATAAAAATGCACTCTACTTGGAAACAAGAGTACATGACAGACAAATAAAAAAACAATACAATCAATGTGTTATGCATATCTTCTTATGTAGGTTGTTTTTGTTTGCGCATATGAAGATAGAGAAAGATAATCACCAATGGCAAAATCGCAAAAACTGATACAATAAACAATGTCAAATCATAACCAAAACGCTCTGACAAAAACGATGTGATCAACGGTGTAATCAATCCGGATCCACCGATAAATACGGCCATTGCAAACATCTGTGCACTGCTGGCCAAGTTTTCCGGCGTCGTTTCTTTGATCAGCAGTTTGCTGGTCAACATAATGATTGGCAACGTTACCAATTGCAAAGACGCAGTCGCAATGATCCACCATCCATTGGGTGAAAGTCCATATAAAATAAATTTTACAGCGTACATAACGGTACCAAATATCAAAAGCGTTCCCGGTTTGTATTTTTTTAAGATTTTGCCGGCCAATAAAAACAGCGGCACTTCCATAAAGGATTGCAGCGCCCATTTGATTCCGACTAAGGAGTGCGCACTGCCTAGATAAAGCATTTTATCTACCACAACGTATTGATCTGCCGTTCCGATCATATACACCAACAAATAAATCAACACAAGAATGAGATAAGGTATATTGGTAAGTAGCTGGGTCAGTGTTTTTAATTGTATCGGTTTACCTTCTTTTTCCACATCTTTGACAAGGTATAAGAAAAGATAACATAACAGCGAAGTGATTATTAGCGCCCAGCGTAATATTGAAAAACCATACATATCTACCAACACGCCAGCCACCGGAGAACCTGCGCAAAGACCAATTGCGCCAGCGGCTCGCAGCGCTCCATAATGTTCGCTGTCCGCCTCCAACATCCATGTTTCATTCAAACCCATGATCACTTTAACCATGCCACCCATCATGCCGACACTGATCAGATGATACCAAAAAATACGTTCCTCATAAAACAACATCGCCAAACCACTGACCATCAATAATGTATAAGCCAAAGTGAAAAACGGTTTGATTTTCTGATAACGATCACAGATATAGCCAAATAAAAACTGTCCCCCAATTGCCACGACGGCATTTGCGGCCAGTATATATCCTCTGGTAATGACATCATAACCGATATTGGTCAAATATGGTATCATTTGTGTATTGACCAAGGAAATCGCAAAAAATGCCAAAAAATCTAAACAATAATATTTCAATTTCATCCGTTGATTCAAGTTCATCACTCCTGATCATTCTTAGTGTGGTTGATGAATGATGAAACATACAGAATCAATAAGAAAAGATAATGAAGAATGAAAAACAGCCGATTGGCTGTTCTAAATAAATATACACATAATCATGCAACCTTATAAAAAATATCTTTTTCCGTAATAACAACATCCAAAACAACATCATGGGCAAAACATTGTATATCTTCACTTTGTTGACAAGAAAAAGCGATCCCTATTTTTAACGCATCAACTTTATTCAAATAGCGATCGTAATACCCTTTCCCATGCCCCAGTCTTTCACAGCGATGATTAAACGCAACGACCGGGACAAAAATTACAGAAAGCGCATTAGGTGCGATGTAATTTGAATGACCAGGCTCTAAAATAGAAAAAGCACCTGTTTGAAATTTTGTCGTTTCATCCCACCATACAAATTCCATCGCCGTTTTGGAAGTGACTTTTGGCAACGCAAAACGATTCATTTTATCATTGTCATAGTATAAAGAAGTAATATCCGGTTCATAGGACATGGGCATAAAAAGTCCAATGATCGCTTGTTTTTGGATAAATCCTTGGGAAACACACGCAATCCTTTGACTGGCATGGTTTCGCTGTTTCATCGTCATTTTTTTACACTTTGCTTGTATTATTTTACGAATCGCTTGGTTATCCAATCGAATCACTCATATCCAGTTTCAACAGCTGATTGAGTTCCACCGCATATTCCATAGGCAACTCTCTTGTGAACGGCTCCAAAAACCCCATCACGATCATTTCCGTTGCCTGTCCTTTGCTCAATCCTCTGCTCATCAAATAAAACAGCTGTTCTTCCGAAATATTGGAAACGGTTGCTTCATGTTCGATCTGCGATGTCTGATTGCGTGTGATGTTGGTAGGGATCGTATCACTTCTGGACGCTTGATCCAAAATCAGCGTATCACACTCAATTTTGCTTTTCGCATATTGCGCATGTTTATTATGCTGAATCAAACCGCGATAATTTACTTCACCGCCAAGTCGTGAAACCGATTTAGAAATGATGGTAGAAGATGTATGTGGCGCCAAATGGATCATTTTTGCGCCGGCATCCAGTATCTGATGACAAGATGCCACCGCAATGGAAACTGTCAAGCCTTTGGCGCCTTCTTCTGCCAGTACGCAAGCCGGATATTTCATCGTGACATGCGAGCCGATATTGCCATCGATCCACTCCATCATTCCCTGCTCCATCACTTTTGCACGCTTTGTGACAAGATTCAATATATTCCCTGACCAATTTTGAATCGTTGAATAGCGACACTTCGCATGTTTGCCAACATAAATTTCCACTACTGCCGCATGTAGAGAATCTTTGGAATACGTAGGTGCCGTACACCCTTCCACATAATGCACTTCTGCACCATCATCCACAATGATCAAGGTTCTTTCAAACTGCCCCATCGACTGGGAATTGATACGAAAATAAGATTGCAGCGGTTTTTCCAGTTTCACACCTTTGGGAATATAAATGAAACTGCCGCCAGACCATACGCAGCTATTCAACGCCGCAAACTTATTGTCCGTATAAGGCACAAGTTTACCAAAATATCGTTTGAATAATTCCGGTACTTCTTTTAAAGCGCTATCCGTATCCAGAAAAACAATGCCTTTTTCTTTGACTTCGTCCAGCATGTTATGATATACCGCTTCACTTTCATACTGGGTCGTCACACCGGAAAGATATTTTGCTTCTGCTTCCGGAATTCCCAATTTATCGAACGTATTCTTGATTGTTTCCGGTACCTCATCCCAGCTTTGTTCGCCTTTTTCGCTTGGTTTGATATAGTATGTATATTCATCAAAATTAATATCGCTCACATCCGGTCCCCATGATTGTATGTCCATTTTCTCAAACGCTTCAAAAGCCTTTAAGCGATACTCCAACATCCATTTGGGTTCCTTTTTCATATGGGAAATTTCGATCACTGTTTCTTTGCGCAAGCCCTGTTTTGTTTTATACACAGAGACATCTTGATCATGAAAACCGTATTGATATTCACTGTTGGGAAAATTATCCTTGTTCATTGGCATCATCCTCGCTAGTTTCCAACAATTCTTTCATCGCATTCCATCCAATCGTTGCACATTTGATCCGGTTTGCCTGTTTGCCAACCGTATAAAACGCAATCGCTTCCTCCAATACATTCGCATCATAATCCGCACCGTCAATCATCGCAAAATAGTTATCCATAATCGCCTTGGCCTGCGCTTTGGTTTTTCCTTTTAACAATTCGCTCATGATCGATGTGGAAGCTGTTGAAATTGTACAGGCAACACCGTCAAAGCGAATATCTTCAATGCGATCCTGTACGATTTTTGCCTGAACCGTGATATCATCAATGCATGAATCAGAAGCCATATGTTTTTGTACATAGGCTTCCTCATTCACCAATGCATGATTTCTTGGATATTCATAGTGATCCATAATAATGGATCTTAACATCATCGGATCGTTTCTCATATCATCCATATACATTCTCCTTTAAAAATAAATATCAAGACAAGTATGCATATCCGCATTTGCGCAAACTTTCAAAAATTCATCTGCTTCAGCACGCGTATTGTAGAAATACAGACTTGCACGCACCGTCGCAGCCGTTTTCAATTGCTCGCTTAACAATTTGGCACAGTGCTGTCCACTGCGTACTGCGATGCCATGCGCATTAAAATAGCTGGCCGCATCTTGTGCAAACACATCTTTCACATTGAATGTGATAATTCCGCTTTGTGCATCCTCGTTATATAATCGAATATTCTCCATGCGTTTCATATGTGAGACAATGTAATGACGCAGCTTTTGTTCATAAGCATGAAGCTGATGCATTCCAAGATCCTGCAAGTAATCAACAGCCGCTCCAAACCCCAATACACCTTCTATATTCTGAGTGCCGCTTTCAAATTTTGCGGGTGGTTTTTTCATCAGAATATGCCCGCAGGCATCAAAACGTGCATTGCTGCCGCCTCCCAGCATCCATGCGTCGATGTTTTCCAGCCATTCATATTTGCCATAAATAGCGCCAATTCCGGTTGGTCCACACATTTTATGCGCACTGAACGTTAAAAAGTCACAATCCATATCTTTAACGTCAATAGGAAGATGCGGTACGCTTTGCGCACCGTCCACTACGACAATGGCACCATATGCATGGGCAAATTCGCAAATTTCCTTCATTGGCACTTCATATCCCAGCACATTGGAAATCTGTGCCAGCGCAACTACTTTAACATTGGCATCCATTATGGATCGAAATGCCTCAATCGTTAACTTACCTTCTTCATTTAGTGGTATATACTTCAATCTGGCGCCGGTTTTTTCACATACCCGCATCCATGGCAAAACACATGATGCATGTTCTGCTTCACTGACCAAAATCACATCGTCTTCTTTTAAATATCGTAAGCCATATCCATACGCTATTAAATTCAGCCCTTCACTGGCGCCACTGGTAAAGACGATTTCATTTTTGTTCGCATGAATCAGTTCTGCGATCTTAAGGCGCGCATTTTCATAAGCCTGATCGACCGCAAATGCCAAATCATAATCGGAGCGATGCGCATTGCTGGTGATGTTTGTATAATAATAAGCAATCGCATCCAGTACAGAATATGGTTTCAATGTGGTTGCGGAATTGTCAAAATAAATGAGATCGTGTCCCTGCATTTGCTTGTTTTGTAACATTGGAAAATCTTGACGTATTTCATAAATATTTCGCATGAACCATCACCTTTTCTTCTATTAAATCAGCCAGTCGCGCAGACAGTGTTTCCTTCTGAATAACGCCAGCGATCGGCATTAAATAACCATGCGTCAAAAGCGCGATCGCCTGCGCTCGGGAAAGTCCTCTGGAGCATAGATAATATAGCTGTAAATCATCCGGTTGCCCAAGGGTTGTCGCATGAGATGCCTTGACGTCATTTTCATCAATATACAAAATAGGCAGCACTTCACTTGTTTGATTCTGCGACAAAGTCAGCACGCTTGTTTGCTGATGAGAAACACTGTGTTTTGCGCCTTTGTCAATGCGTCCGCTTGCGTGCATTTGATAACTGCCTAAATCAGTGACAACCGCAAAATTTTTCATGACTGCTTCCGTATAGGACGTCTTATGATGCATTTCCATCTGCACATGCTTGAAAAGCGCAAGAATCGCAGTCGTCACATGAAACTGCATACCACTGTGATCAAGATCACCACAAATGTTTATTTCACTGTTGGAAGAAGAAAGATCCCCGATGCCTAATTTCAACACCGCATCCTTTTCTCCTCTCATCCATATATTGGCATGAAACTTATCTCTTGTCTCATTCCAGAAAACGATTTCTCCATAGGCGCCTTGATCCATCTGTATCGTTATATCGAGTGTGGCACTCTTTCCAAGATATGTGACATACAGTTGGATGAAACGGCGTTTGTCCACATGAATCAACAGTGAACGCTGTTTGTCACAATCAACCTGTATTTCTTGAAAGCCATCTTTTGTAAGATATATGGTTTGTTTCTTATCTTGCATCATTGTCCATCACCACGCTGTTTAACACCGCATAATCCAATCGATGAAACTTGCTTGACGCTTTCTTCTTGAATTTCGATGCCCAATTCACTTTCGATCCAGTCATAACCAAGCGTATCGATTTTCTGAATGAGTCGTTCATCGCCATCCATAACGATGGCACCATTGATCAATACGTGTGCATGCGTAGGTTTTAACAACTCATAAAAACGCTCATAATGCGATACAACCAATAATCCCATGTGATTGTTTTCCTGCATTGCTTTTATTTCATTTGCGACTAGTTTCAATGCGTCCACATCCAGTCCGCTGTCAATTTCATCCAGCATCGCAATACTTGGCTGTAACAGTTTCATCTGTACGATTTCATTACGCTTTTTCTCCCCGCCAGAAAAACCTTCATTTAAAAAACGATGCGCCAAATCACTTTTCATATCCAAATCTTTGATTGCCTGTTCCATCTGTTTGATAAATGCGAATAATGAGATTGGCTGTTCTCTTCTGGTATTGATCGCAGCACGCAAAAAATCAGAATTGGTCACACCGCTAATTTCACTTGGATATTGCATACCCAAAAACAAACCGGCACGACTACGCTCATCCACACGCATCGCTAAAACATCCTGCTCATCCAACATAATAGTGCCTTTGGTAACCGTATATTTGGGATGTCCCATGATCGCTGCCAGCAATGTGGATTTCCCATTGCCGTTGGGTCCCATCAAGGCATGCGTCTCATGATCCTTGATTACAAGATTCACCCCTTTTAGTATTTCCTTGTCTTCTACATTCACATGTAAATCACTGATATTCAAAACTGCCATGCAGATACATCCTTCCTTTATAAAATATGCGTATATCATATCAAAAAAAGCGAAATTCTACAACGAAAACGATTGCCGCTCTTACTTATCCTTTGCCAATCTCTCTTTCTTTATGTATTTTCACCATAATATTATGGGAAATTATGTTTCAGCACTTCAAGAAATTGCTTTTTTAAGCCAATTATTCTATAATAGTACAGGTGAAAAATATTTAGGAGGACATTATGATTGAAATATTAAAAAAACAATGGTTCGTTGTTTTGATTGCCGTCATTCTGATCTCTTTTGCGGTATTCAGTATTTGGGATACCAACAAAGGAAAGCTGAAAGGCAAAACAGCGGACGGAAAAGATGTAATCGCAAGCGTAGCGGATCAAAATGTGTTTGCGGATGATGTATTCGCGCAATTAAAATCACAGTCTGCGGATGCACTCATGTTTCAAGCTTTCAAAGATGCCGTCGCAGATGAAGCAATTGAAACGACAAGCGAAATCAAGGAAGATGCAAGCACACAGGCAAACGCGATTGAAGAAAACTTCAAAGCAAGCGATGCGACCAACTACAAGACGAACATTCAATCGCAACTGGAAAAAATGGGATATAGTGATTTGAATGATTACTGTCTCAAAAGCGTAAAGGTGCAGAAATTATATACCGATTATATGGATGCGCACATGGAAGAATTATTTAAGCCAATTTATGACAAGAAAAAATCACGCGTTGTGGCGCACATTCTCATCAAGATGGACAATAGCGCAAGTCCAAGCGACGCAGAAAAAGAAAAAGTAAAAAAAGTGGAAGACGCATTTAAAAACGGCAAGACGTTTGAAGAAATCGCCAAAGAATTCAGTGATGATTCCAGTGCGACATTGGGTGGATTGATCGGCTATGTAGATGAAGACAGTTCCCTAGTGGAAGAATTTAAAAAAACAGCCATGGGACTTAAAAAAGGCGAAGTCAGCGACTGGGTGAAAGTGGCGTCCACCAATTATCAGGGATGGCATAAAATCGTTGTTTTGGAAACAGAAAAAGATGCCATCGTGAAATACGAAGACGAAAACGAAATGGTAAAAAACGGTGTTTATCAAGCCATTATGAATGCAAATACCAATCTGCAAATGGATATCGTTTGGGAAAAAAGCAAAGAGCTAGATGTCACATTCGCAAATGACGATGTGAAGAAACAGCTGATGGACTACATGAAAGTCAAAGAATAGAAAGGAGCGCTAGTGATGAAAAAGACAACAATATTGAGTTTTGCCGCAGTGCTGATGCTGGCGCTTTCCGGATGTAAAGATGCCAGTGTAGATATTTCAAACGGAAGTGAAGAATTATTCAAGGTCGGAAATACCAAAGTGACCAATGATGATATTTTCCGCTCCCTGTTCTTAAACGGCGGATACAGTGAAGTGAATTCCATGGTATCAAAAATCATATACGACAAAGAAGTTCCGGAAAATGACGAAATCAAAAAAGAAGCAAAAGATGCGCTCGCACAAGCAAAAAAAGATATGGGCGAAAACTTCTTGGAAACAATTAAGCAATATTACGGATGTGAAAACGAAGATGCGTTCTATACAAAAGTTTCTTTGCCAAACGCACAGCTCAACGCATTGACAAAAAAATTCTTAAATGAGCATGCCGAAGAACAAATCACAACTTATAAACCGGTGAAAGTACGCATCATCGCTTGTACAAGTGAAGATAATGCAAAGAAAGCTCTGGAAGCCGTACAAAAAGGCACCGGCTTTGAAGAAGCCGCAAAACAATATGGAAAAACAGACACATACAAAGGAGCAGAAGAAATTGTCAATCAATCCAGTGGACTGCCATCTGCCGTATGGTCTAAAATTTCTGTCATTACCGACAAAGAAGCGATGATCAATGAAGTCATCACCGACAGTGTGACAGACGCAGAAAACCCTGTTTATTATGTGGTGAAGGTCACAAACACAAAAGCATTGGAAGAATTTAAAGATGAAGCAATAAAGTCTATTTTAGATAAAGCAACGTCCGCAAAAACAGATGCGATGAAATTCTATTTGAACAAATACAATTTCCGTGTATACGACATTGACATCTATAATACATATAAAACGAATAATCCTGACTATCTCGTTCAGGATCAGGAATAAGAAGCAGGTAACGCCTGTTTCTTTTCTTACAAAAGGAAAGGAAGATCAAAACATGTGTATTTTTTGTGATATTGTAAAAGGAAACATACCGGCATATAAATTATATGAAGATGAAGACGTTCTTGCATTTCTAGACATTTCACAAGTAACGAAAGGTCATACGCTGATCATCCCAAAAAAGCATTATGACAATTTTCTAAACTGCGATGAAATCATTTTGAAAAAGTTAACGCAGACAGCCCAGAAACTGGGCAATCATATTATGAAAAAAACAGGTGCGAATGGCATGCATTTGTTAAGCAATGCAAATGAAGCTGCGGGTCAAAGCGTACCACACGTTCACTTGCATCTGATTCCACGCTGGAGTGCGCAAGATGCCTGTGTCATTTCGTTTAAAGAAAGCGATAAACAAGATATGGAAGCATTGCATGCATTATTGAAAATGGATTAAGCATGGTATTGCGCCATGCTTTTTAATTGCGCAGTTCATCTTTCAATTCCTGTATCAGATGCGCAGAAATGCCAAGCGTCATGGAAAGAAGTTTTTCTTCAAATAAAGAAGATATGAGAACCGGAAACAACATCGATGCCTTTTCCCCATCCAACAATAATGTTTTTTCATTGGATTCCTTCAGCCACAACTCAATTTTTTTTCGATAAGCGAACAAACCCAAAAGATACACATCTTCTTTTTTCATCCGATACCTCTCCTTATTCATGTATATGCGAAGAATATGAAGATTGTGAAAAAAAACAGAACACCAAACCATAAGAAGACAGAAAGAAAAAGACGGTTATTTGCCGTCTTTGAGTATACTAACTCGATAACCAAACTGATATTTGCTTTGTACTATCGGTATCAGTTTCTCCTGTGTAGAAATATCATCGACATTCCAGCTTTCACCAAATACTGATTCATCACGAATCTGCAGAGATGAATTGATATTGTCATAAGTAATAACATAATAAACAGCCTCTTCTTTTCCTACTTGTGCTTGATTCTCATTTGAAACCGTTCCTTTTGCGAATATCTGATAAATATCGATGATCTTATCTTTATTTTCTTTATTAAGAGATTTAAGAAAAAGACGATATATATGCTTTTGATCAACCAGTTGAATATCACTGTCATGATCAAAAAGCTCAAACGATGCTTGTAAAATCTCAGTTATATTCTTATCCAAATAATCGTTGCCCACTTGATCGATTTTCTTTTGAAATTCTTTTGTAATCTGTTTTGCATCTGAAAAACGCTCTTCCAGTCCCGAAATGGTGATTTCCTTTGTTTCGTTGATGACTTGAATATGGTATTTATCTGCAAGTTCTTGATTATATCTGGCTTGGATCGTAATTTTCGTACCATTGGACAACTTCGCATTCGGTGTCACCGTATATACTATCGTATCCAAAAATTCTTGTGTACGCTGATTGAGATTATTGGATGTATTTGTAACCATGACAGTGGCAGCGCCACTTTCTCCACTGTATTCAATCTTCATATCTTTTGTAACATCTATCGTAACGGTCCGAAAAAAACAGATATAACAGACCAGAAATAAACTTGACATAATCATCAACATACAGAATAGAAACAGTAGTTTATTTTTCACCATCTCATTCTGCGTTGATTGTTTTGCGTTCGACAAAACGATCATTCCTTTCCTTACAGTATAGTATACCACACTCCCCTATGTTTGAACATTATTTATATTTTTCGTTCAATGCAATTTCTACACATTCACTTACAAGTCCATCCAAACGCTGATGATAAAGTGCAAGTTCTTTTACAATACCGGAAGATACAAAAGCATATTCGCTTCCGGTAAACAACAGAATTGTCTCCAATTCATCATCAATAAATTTGTTGCATAAAGAAATATTGTATTCATACTCATAATCTTTGATCTGTCGCACACCACGTACGATTGCACTTGCGCTCACTTGTCTTGCAAAAGACGTCGTCAATCCGTCATAAGCAACGACATGGATATTAGAAACATCATACAAGGATTGTTTTGCCAACTGTACACGTTCTTCTTTCGTAAACAATGTCTGCTTATCCGTATTGTTCAATACCACCACATATAATTCATCAAACAGATGGGCGGCTCTTTTTGCGATATCGATATGACCGTTCGTGATTGGATCAAATGTTCCTGGAAAAATAGCTGTTTTCATAATGACCTCTCATATATCGTTATTCTCGTAATTCCATAAGTTTTATCTTTGCATTTATATAAATCAATATATGTATCCTCAAATGTATCTTCTTTCAAACTTTCTGCGACCACAATACCTTGTTTCTTTAATAATGCATGTTGCGAAATAAATGTCATAATATCATGAATGCGCTGCTTTCGATATGGCGGATCCAAGTAAATAAGATCAAACGTCATATTTTTTTGCGCCAACTGTCGCAACAGCGATTGATAATCACATGTATAGATATGACATGCATCTTGTACATGAAGCGATGCACAATTGGACTTGATAGTAGCAACAGAACGTGGATGGTGATCACAGAAATAAATCGTATCCATTCCTCTTGACAATGCTTCTAAACCAATATTGCCACTGCCCGCAAAAAGATCCAACATAACGCCGCCGTCAAAATACGGTCCTATACTGGAAAAAACAGCTTCTTTTATTTTATCGGTTGTTGGTCGTGTATGGGTACCTTCTACAGCTTTAATGATTCTGGATCGATAGGTTCCTGCAACAATTCGCATTTTTTTCAACTCCTCATGTATATGATGCACAAATCCGGGCAACATAATAGTGCATCCGATAAGGATGCTCCCCCAATCTTTGTTTCTCCTCTTCCCTTTCTTAAAGCATCCCATAATCGGGATGCTTTTCCTATTCCCCTTGCCTGCGTATTCTGGAAATGACAGCTTGCGATATGCCGATTGCCGACATAATGGACATAAGAGATGAGCCGCCGCTGGAAATAAATAATAGCGGGACACCGGTCAATGGTATCAAACCACCGACACCGCCTACATTAAAGAAGAAATGCAAAAAGATATACATGGCAGTACCGATGAGTATGATTTTATAACCTTCACTTTTGGTACGCAGCGCATACTGAAATAGTCGCTGGATGATGACTACATAGCCAATCATAATGAAAGCCAACCCAAAAATCCCCAATTCTTCGATGACCACACCGATAATATAATCATTGTCCGCCTGCGTCAAATAGCCAAATTTTTGTTGGGATTGACCGATCCCCTTTCCGGTCAAACCACCTGAGGCTATACTCACCAGCCCTTGTATCGCTTGATGACCTTTGTTATAAGGATCAGAAAAAGGATTTAACGCATTTTCAAAACGCGTAGAAACATGGGAGAAAACCGGCAGATTTTCTAAAATCCCTACACCTGCCGGCGTCATCAGAAAAATCGTAGTCAAACAACCTCCACATAATCCAATTTTCACAATTTTCTGCACTTTTCTTAAATTCTTATGTGAAGGAATCAAGAAAGATATAACGGACATCAATGCGATGATGACCATCGTTCCTAAGTCTCGCTGTAAAATCACGATACCAATAAAAGCACAGAAAAAAGTAAACGGTGTCTTGATGATCGTCCACCAGTCAAAATTTCTTCGACCGGCGATTTCAATATATACTGCAATCACAACGATCATAAACACTTTGACAAACTCTGCCGGCTGAATCGTAATACTGCCCAAATGAATCCAGGCACGCGAGCCTTGCACCGGTGTAAAAAACATCGTGCTCAAACATAAAGCAATCAAGATCAGTCCGATAAGTTTTCCATAGCGTCTTGCCCGCACCATTGTAAAATTATTGGCAAGTCCGATCATCATAAAATATGATATAATGATGAATGCCGTTTGTTTCAAAATGACTTTTGCCACAATCATGGAATCACTTTCTGTGTTTCCCACATTCGCAGACAAAATCATCAATGAGCCAAACAACAACAAAATCAAAGAAGACAGATGAAGCCAAAAATCATATTTTCTAGGCATTTTCAAGGTAAGTTTTATTTTTTGCTTTGCCATTGCATCATATCCTTACGTATCTAAAATTCATCTTCTACATCATACCATAAAGTAGGATTCTTTTTAAGTGAAAATTAAAAAATCTCTTTCTTTTCTAAGAAAATACAGGTAAAATATTGCATGAAAGAAGAAAGGAGTTTTCCTATGATCATTAACAATGAAACAATCGTAAAAGACGATGATCCAAGAATTCGTTTAAAGAGTGAGAAAGTAGCTGTTCCTTTAACGGATGAAGATGATACAATCCTAAAAACGATGTTGACGTATGTACGTGATTCTATTGATCCTATCAAAAGCAAAGAGCAAAATCTGCGCCCTTCTGTAGGTATTTCGGCTGTGCAAATCGGAATTTTAAAACAGCTGGTAGCCATATCCATTGATTATGGAGAAGATGGTAAAAAAGAATATCTGTTGGCAAATCCAAGGATCGTCTCACACAGCGCACAAAACGCCTATCTGAAATCCGGAGAAGGTTGCCTGTCCGTTGATCAGGAGCATGTTGGATATGTTGTACGTCATGCCAGAATCAAAGTGAAGGCTTATGATGCATTGGCAAAAAAAGAAGTGTTGATTCATGCGGATGGTTATGAAGCGATTGTTTTACAACATGAAATCGATCATTTGAGCGGTCGTTTATTCTATGACCACATTAATAAAGAAGATCCATGGAAAGAAGATCCTGATGCAGTTGTTATTGAATAACAACTGTTTTTCGTATACGCATTTCAACATTTCCCAAAAAAAGCATAGGTATTTCTATGAAACTATGTTATAATGTCTTGCAGACAAGGTGCAGAGAAAGGAGTTTTTATGAACAATCATCATCGTACGAATGCACCGAGAAATCAAGGAAATTCTAAAAACACGTATAA
Organism: Erysipelotrichales bacterium; assembly: GCA_910576345.1. GTDB lineage: Bacteria > Bacillota_I > Bacilli_A > Erysipelotrichales > Erysipelotrichaceae > C-19. Next base: position 36,694 of record CAJTIT010000006.1, on the reverse strand, counting down.
TCGAATCGATCATAGACGTTCCGATACACTCGTATACGCTTTGGGCGGTCTGGGTGAAGTTGGAAAAAATATGTACTGCTTTGAACACGAAGATGAAATTTTAATCGTGGATTCCGGTGTTCGTTTTCCTGAAGAAAATTTGCTCGGTGTGGATTATGTCATTCCGGATTATGCCTATCTGGTCAAAAACAAGGCAAAGAAAAAGGTGTTGATTATTACCCATGGACATGAAGATCATATTGGTGGAATACCTTTTTTGTTAAAAACAGTTTCCATTTCAGATATTTACGCGCCTCGCTTTGCGGTGTCGTTGATTAATAAAAAACTAGAAGAGCGCAAAATGCTTCGCTCTGTGCAGATTCATGAAATTAACGCCAACTCCAGCGTAACGATGGAGCATTTTACATGTGGTTTTTTCAATACGGTTCATTCCATTCCTGATTCTTTGGGAATCTTAATCAATACGCCAAACGGGCGTGTTGTACATACCGGTGATTTCAAATTCGACTTGACACCGGTCGGAACCAACGCAGATTATCAAGTCATGGCGTATATTGGACAAATTGGCGTCACGATGTTAATGAGTGACTCCACCAATTCTGGTGTGGAAGACTTTTCCATTTCAGAGCGAAAAGTTGCCAATGAAATTTTTGAAATCATGCGCAAGACCAAAGGTCGACTGATCGTCGCAACATTTGCATCTAACGTTCATCGTGTGGCGCAAATATTGGAAGCTGCCGTAAAGTGCGGCCGTAAAGTCATCATCTTCGGCAGAAGCATGGAAAATGTAGTAACGATTGGTAGAAAACTAGGCACGATCAAAGTTGGTGCACAACACTTTATAACCCCGGAACAATTAAATACGCTACCTGCAAATAAAGTATGTATCGTATGCACCGGAAGTCAAGGAGAGCCCCTAGCTGCTCTATCCCGCATTGCTAACGGAACACATCGCTATATCAAACTGATTCCAGGCGATACGGTCGTATTTTCTTCTTCTCCGATTCCCGGCAACGGCGCTAGCGTCAACCAAGTTGTCAATAAATTATTCCGTTTCGGCGCACATGTGCTGACAAAATCTGTTTTAACCAATTTGCATACGACCGGTCATGCATCCCAAGAAGAACAAAAACTGATGTTGCAGCTGATCAAACCAAAATACTTCATGCCCATTCATGGCGAATACAAAATGTTGAAGCAACATGGCGCAACAGCGATGGAAACCGGTATTCCGGAAGAAAACATCTTCATGTGTGCAAATGGTGACGTACTGATCATGCGAAACGGCAAAGTCTTTCCTTCTTCTTATCGCATTCAAGCAGACGATATCTATGTGGATGGCAATGATATCAGCGGCGTTTCTACCGCAGTCTTGAAGGATCGCAAAATATTGGCGGATAATGGTTTGGTTGCCGTCATTGCAGCGATTGATTCCAGTGAAAACCGTATTCTTGCACGCCCAATGATCGTATCACGCGGTTTTGTTTTCATCAAGGATTCACAAGGGTTGTTAAAAGAGGCAGAAAACATCGTTTATCATGCATTGAAAGAAAAAATGGCACAGCGCACCACTTTCTCAGAATTGAAAAATACCATACGCTCTACGCTGGAACCATTCCTATATCATAAAACACATCGAAATCCCATTGTAATACCGGTTATTTTGAATTCAAAAAAAGCAATGGAACAAATGCTTGCAAATCGAAATGCAAAAATTGCATCAACGACAAAAACAGAGAATCGTAAAAAAACAACAAATACGAAATCAAGTTAAGAAAACTTCAAATGGAGTTTTCTTTTCCCCTTGTGCCGTTTATGGTAAAATAGTACTATATATGAGGTGGTATCTTCATGATTAAAAAATTACTGAAAGTTGTTTCCATTTTGCTGTTTTTGGCCGTCTGTGCCGCAGGTATCTTTTTTTATTCAATTTTTGTATCTGTAGAACGTCTAAATGTAGATTATGAATCATTTAAAAGTGCAAAGATACCTTCATCCATGAATGATGTCAAAATTGCTTTTCTCTCCGATTTGGAATACAACCATTTCATGAATAAAGAGCGTTTAACAAAAATGGTCAACGCAATCAATGAAGCAGGACCGGATGTTGTGATTTTTGGCGGCGATGTATTCAATCTTCCATTGACTTATGCGCCTAATGATGTAACAAAACAAGAAGTAAGTCAGTTGTTAAAAGACATTCATGCCCCACTTGGAAAATTTGCAGTTTTAGGAGAACAGGACAATGTTGCTGAAGATGTCACAAAAATGGTAAAAGACGTTTTATATACCGCCGATTTTGAACTGCTAGACAACAAATCCATTAAAATCCGAAACGGATCGAAAGAAAGCATTACACTCATAGGATTGGATTCTTACATCAACGGATTGATAGATATGGAGAGTGCTTTCAGCAATGTATCAAGTGATTCATTCAATATTCTTGTCGCACATTGTCCCGATACAGCATTTTTGGAAAACTTCCCGGATGATAAAATTGATTTGATGCTGTCCGGACATTCGCATGCAGCACAGATTTCTCTCCCTTTGATTGGCTCTTTATCATCTGAAGAAGGTGCGCAGCGATACAATCATGGCAAGCATACGATAAAAAATATGACGCTGCATATCACCAACGGTCTTGGTACATCTACGATGGACATGCGCCTGTTTTCTCCGCCGCAAATGATTGTATATCGTTTACAGCATGAAGAGATACAGACACAGCCAAAAGTTGAAACAAATAAGAATGAACAAAAGACAGAATAAACAAAAAAAGAGGACAACCTCTTTTTCTATTGATTTATTTTCTTAGTATTGCATGTACATCACTTTCCAATGCACTCAAAATCTGTTCACGCAACGATTGAATTTCTGTTTCAGAAAGCGTGCGTTTTGATGATTGGAATGTAACAGAAAGTGCTATAGATTTATACCCTTGTTCTACATGTTCTCCTGTATAAACATCGAAGACTTCTATATTTACAATGACCTGTTCCTTATCCAATTTACCGTTCTTTTCTATTGCTTTGATAATATCCGCAACATTTACATCCTTTGAAACTACAAATGCAAGGTCTTGTGTAACTGAAGGATATTTAGAAATCGGCATATATTTTACCTTGCTTGGTTTTTGTTTCATTAACGGCTCTAATGTCAACTCTGCCATGACCACATGGGAAACGTCATATTGCTTTGCCATTTTTGGATGAATCGTACCAAATATCGCCAATAACTCCTTGCCCATATACAGACATGCGGACTGATATGGATGAAAATGCACCTTGTCTAGCGTATTTGGTTGTACACTGATTCGCTTGCCCTCAAACCCCAAAGAACTTAACAAACTGATCAACATCCCCTTCATTGTATAAAAATCGGCTTTGATTTTGATTCCCTGCCAACGACTACTTTGGATATCCCCGCTCATCGCAATGGCAAGATGTTCTTCCACATGATTTTTTCCATAAACATTGGAAATCTCAAATAACGCAACATCCTTCATGGATCGATTCTGATTATAAGCTACACTACCTAATAAAGATGGTAGGATACTACGACGAACGATTTTGCGATCCTCACTCATTGGTGATGCCAATACAACAGGTTCATCCAGTCCCAAGATGGCATCTTCATTGCGCTGATCCGATACCAGCGTATAGGTAATTGCTTCCTGATAGCCACAAATCGTTAATTCATTACGCAAGCGACGACGCATCTGTTGACGCGCATCCAGCATGCCCAATGTCGCAGGCATGGTTGGCAGCGTTTCATCCAAATGATCATAGCCAAGGATGCGAATGATTTCTTCTGCTATGTCTGCTTCAATACGCAAATCCTGACGATAACTTGGAATCATCAAATGAATATCGTCGCTTGTTTTAGATGGACTTAAATGCAGACGTTCCAATACGTTCAAAACTTCTGCTTCTGTAAAATTTGTACCTAACAAATGATTGATTCTTTCCAAATTCACATCCAGTTCTGTTGGTTCATAATGATTGGATCCACAAACAACCGTTTCTTCTATTTTAGAGGCATCTGCGTATTCGATCAATAACTGCACGGCACGATCCAATGCTTTATACGTCGCAAGCGGCTCAATACCTTTTTGATAACGAATGCTGGCATCTGTATTCAAGTTCAAACGCCTTGCCGTATTACGAATCGATACATGATGGAAAATCGCCGCTTCCAAAACGATACCTCTTGTCGTCTGTTCGATTTTTGAATCATTCCCACCCATAATACCGGCAATGCCAATTGGTTTCCCTTGATTGGTAATCATGATGTCATCAGGTAAGATTTTATATGTTTCTTTATCCAAAGCCGTATAGGAGGTCTGCATCTGATCTTTTACAGTGATTTCCAAAGAAGGCAGCGCATCCTTGTCATAAAAATGCATCGGCTGTCCTGTCTCCAGCATAACGATATTGGAAATATCCACCACGTTATTGATGGATTTTACACCGGATGCATGCAACAATTCTTTCATCCATTTTGGACTTTCCTTGATCGTCACATGATGAATGACCTTTCCTAAAAACAGTGGACATTTCTCTGTGTCACTGGCAACTTTTAAAGTTGCTTTCAACCCTTCCTGCATCGCCATACCATCGCAGACAGGTAATGTTACCGGCAGATTCAAAATTGCACCCACTTCTTTTGCCATTGCCCAAGCAGCCATACAGTCATTACGATTTGGCGTTAAACCGATATCCAAAATCACATCATCCAAGCCAAGATATCCCAATGGATCACTATGACCGATCGGTGCATTCTCATCCAGCACTTCGATACCGTTTTTGCTTTCTTCACTCAACAGATGAGGATCGACGCCTAATTCCAATAAAGAACAGATCATACCGTTGGATGCTTGACCACGAATCATACCGGCATTAATTTCACCATCGGGAAGTTTCGCTCCGACCTTTGCGACGATGACTTTTTGTCCGGAAGCGACATTGGGTGCGCCGCATACAATCTGTTCTATATTATCACCCAAATCAACTTGACATACATGCAAATGATCGCTGTCCGGATGATCGATGCAGGAACATACATGACCAATGACCAGATTGCTGCCTTCACTCATCTTTATGATACCTTCAACTTCAAGACCTGCAGACGTAATCTTATCTGCGATTTCTTCCATGGATCGATTTCCCAAATCCATATATTGACTTAACCATTTTCTACTGATTAACATAGAGATACCTCCTTATTCAAACCGGTTGAACATCTTCAAAAAGCGAAGATCATTCGTATAAAAAGAACGAATATCATCAATGCCATATTTCAGCATTGCCACACGCTCAATGCCCATACCAAAAGCAAATCCACTTACTTTCGTGCTGTCAAAGCCAGCCATTTCCAAAACATTCGGATGGATCATGCCTGCGCCTAGAATTTCAATCCATCCGGTTCCCTTACATACATGACAGCCTTTTCCCCCACAAATATGACAAGAAACATCCACTTCCACACTTGGCTCTGTAAATTGGAAATAGCTTGGTCGAAAACGAATGATTCGTTTATCACCAAACATTTTTTTCGCCATGAAAGAAAGCGTTCCTTTTAAATCAGATAATTGAATATCTTTGCCTACGACCAATCCTTCACATTGCATAAACTGATGGGAATGGGTTGCATCGTCGTCATCGCGGCGATATACTTTTCCCGGACAGATGACTTTGATCAATTCCTTGCCTTCTTCATGATACTTTTCAAGCTGCCGCATCTGCACTGCCGTCGTATGAGTTCTCAACAATTCTTCAGCGTTGATAAAGAAGGTGTCCTGCATGTCTCTAGCAGGGTGATCCTTTGGAATATTGGCGCGTTCAAAATTGTAAAGATCGCATTCCACTTCCGGTCCTTCCGCTACCTGATATCCCAATCCGATAAAAATGTCTTCCAATTCTTGTTGTACGATCATCAGCGGATGCATGTTTCCCATATGAGGACGATATCCGGATAACGTAATATCGATCCTTTCTTGTTCCATCGTTTCCAACATTTCTTTTTCTTCCAAAATCGTTTTGCGCTCTTCCAACAACTGTGAGATTTCATTTTTCACTTCATTGACTTGTGCGCCAAATGCAGGACGTTCTTCCTTAGGTAGATCCTTCATTGTTTTCATTACTTCTTGAATCGGCCCTTTTTTTCCTAAATACAAAATGCGCAGCTGTTGTAAACTTGCGTTGTCTTCGCAGGCTTCGATTTCTGTTTTTGCCTGTTCTTTAATTTTTGTTAAATGTTCCATCGCCATATTCCTTTCTGTTTCTGTAACAAATAAAAATGTCGCTCAACACAGGAACGCAAGTTTATTTGCGCGGTACCATCCTGTTTTGTCAAACGACACACTTTATTACCTTTCATACATGGATAACCGTCATGTAAAACGGAAGAGGTTTGCTCTCACTCCCAGGTGAATTTCTGCAAGGCCTTTTAAAGATGACTTTCAGTCCATGATCACCTATCCCTGATAAAAAACGATTTGCATACTTAGCCTGATCAACATTTATCGGTGTAAGTATACACGATGTTGTTACAAATTTCAACCATTTTCATAATGAAAACAGACAGATTGTATATGACAACACGTTAAAAAGGAAACACTTACCATAACAAATACCATTCCAATAGCTGCATTCCATAACACATGGATATGACAATGCCAAGACACAGGAATGGACCAAAAGCAATATGATCGTATCTTTTGATACGCTTGCAAAACAAAAGATAACAAGCATAGAGACCGGCACTGAATACCGCTATCAGATCTGCCACAACAGCGCATGGCATACCTAGCATCCACCCACATATAAACATCAGTTTTATATCTCCACCGCCAAAACTATCTTTTACAATTAGATTCAACAACAGCATGGGACATGCGGCTGATATGCTTCCCAACAGATGATTCATAAATGAAAGATTCGTTTGATAAAAAGTCAACCAAACTGCCAAAATCATCAATAGGATTAAAAAATCATTTGAAATCCATAATGTATCTACATCGATCCATGCAATACATAACAACACCATAAAAATGATAGAAATACAAATTGCTTGTACAGTAAGACCAAAACAAGACACTGCCATTATCATAAAAACAGCGCCCATTGTTTCAACAAGCGGATAACGCAAAGAAATAGTGGAATGACAATATCGACATTTGCCTTTACAAATGAACCAACCCAAAATAGGCGTCATGGCAATCCAGTCCAGTGTCGCATGACAATAAGGACAATGACTTCTGCCTTTCACAAATTGCATGCCTTTTGGATATCGATAAACGACAACATTCACAAAACTGGCAAAGATCGCTCCCAGGATGCCTACATATACATATAAAATCATCAATTTAAATCTCCTATGTATGGACCATAGCGAAACGCATACATGCAAATACCGGCAGCCACAGCGACATTCAATGATTCAAATTGTTCCATTGGAATTTTGATCGTTTCATCACATGAAGCCAAGACTTGTTTTCCTACGCCGCTTCCTTCATTGCCGAAAACCAAAACATAGGGTTTGCTTACTTTCACTTCATGAAGATGTTTTGCCTGATGCAAACTAGTCGCATAAATGCACACATCTTCCTGTTTACAAAACTGAATCAGTGAATCAATGTCGTCTCTCAAGATTGGCAGATGAAAAATCCCGCCTTGTGTAGAGCGTATGACCTTTTCATTGAAAACATCTGCACATCCTTTTGTCATAAGAAGCGCATCATAGCCAAAAGAAATCGCAGTGCGTATGATCGTGCCAAGATTGCCGGGATCCTGCACATCGTCCAATAAAATCAAGCGTTCTTTTTTTTGTATCGTTTGTTTTGGAAAATCGCAGATGCCCAACATCGTTTCCTTTGAGGTTAAAGACGTCAATTTCCGGATGATCTCCTCACTGACTTCATAAACCGGAAACTTCGTTTTTCGATATGCAATTCCCTTTAATAAAATCAAACAACGAAGACAATTCGCTCGATATGCTTCTTCTATCAAATGTCTTCCTTCCACGATAAACTGTCTTGCTTTGTCTCTGCCTTTTTTTTCCTTTAATTTCATCCATGCCTTCACATTCGCATTATGTATTGAAGTAATCTCCATATATCCATTCTCCTTGAATTTTCTACAATTATAACAAAGATCAAACTATCTCACAAGTAGGATAAATTCAATTTTTAATAAAAAAAGACAAGGTTAAATAACACCTTAGCCTTATTATAATTCATCACTTCATTCAAAACGCTTTCCGATTAAAGATCTTCCCTGACCATTCGCAAATGATTTCGCATCCACTTTGCCTTTGCCTTCCATTTGAATTTCATCAATGATAATATAACCACCTTCAACAGCTATTGCATAACCGCCATTCATATAACCACATATTTCACCTTTTGCATATGAATGTGCACAACGCTGCATTCTTGCACGATGAAATTTGATTTTCTTTCCATCACACATTGCGTAACCAATCGGAAATGGAATGAGTCCTCGAATATGATCATACACTTGTTGTATATTTAGTGTAAAATCAATATGTTCTTGTTCTTTGGTAATATTATAGGCATACGTTGCTTCCGCTTCATTTTGTTCGATGCACTCTATATTGTTTTCAAGAATGTCTTTCATGCTTTCATGAATAAGCGCAGCACCACATCGTTTCAGCTTTTCATATACATCACCCATCGTATCATTTTCAGCGATTTCCACTTCTTTTTGTTTCATGATCGCACCTGCATCCATTTGCTTGACCATTCGCATAATGGTCATGCCAGTTTTTTTATGCCCCTGAATGACAGCCCAGTGAATGGGCGCTCCTCCGCGCAGCTCCGGCAATAAGGATGCATGAACATTAATGGAACCGAATTTAGGAAAATCCAATATATGCGAAGGAATAAATTGACCATAAGCACATGTCACGATAAGATCGGGCTTCCAGTCCAATATCTGTTCATAGTCTTCTTTGATATGCATCGGTTGAAAAACTTCAATATGATGCTTACGCGCCATTTGTTTAACTTCACTTTCTTTGAGTTCCTGTTTTCTTCCTGCCTTTTTATCCGGCTGTGTTACAACACCAACAATTTCATAATTATCTTGAATCAATTGATGTAAAATGCCGCACGCAATATCCGGAGTTCCCATAAAAACGATTCTTGTCATACAATGATCACCTCTCATGTGTACCATTATATCATACAAAAACATACGATGACATAGAAATCAACAGGTGAAATGAAAAAGACTAAACAAGTTCGTTTAGAAGACAATCATCTGATAAGGGGTGTAAAGTGTTGACGTGGATTATTTCTGATTTTTTTCAAGGCACTCATTGATAATCAGCTTTTGCACTCTGTCCTTAAAGGTTTTGTCAGTGTCTTTACTGAAATGTACCTTGACGGTGTAAGTGGTGTTCCCCAACTTTCGCTTGAAACTGTGGGGCTGTTGCTCGTTTTTGGTTTCTGCCATATTCTCTGCTCCTTTACATAAAAATAGAGCGCATAGACTGGTTTCTATACGCTCTGACGCTGTGTTGTATTACTTATTCAGTTGTGATTGTGGTAATGTTTGTTTCGACAAACTGGAATAGTTACTTTTGCTTTAACATCAAGAAGTAGGCTAATGCACAATATGTATCTTCACTTTCTATCTGAACATGATAGCCGTATTCTGATAAATGCTGATTGAGAATATCCATCTTTTCTTGCAGATTATCCATATCGTCAATGTCCACATAAATATCTTGTAAATATTCCTGAATAGCTGTGAACGCAGTTTCCGGCAGTTTCTTTTTCATAAATGTAGTTACTTTAGAAGTAACATCTTCTTCATACCCGCCAATTAACAAACTTTCGCCCTGTACTGTTTCATAGTAAAGCCAGAATATATCTTCTTCTAATCTTTCTTCGTTTTTTAAGAAATCCTCAAATTCTTTCTGGGTTTCAACAAATAACATTGCTTGTAGTACCTTTGACTGCGTTTTATAAAGCTCAAGATAATTTTTCCCTAAAAAGAGGGTATGAATATTTTCTCGTTCACTTACACTCATAGCTTGCTTCCATATTCCGATTTGTATCACTAATAGAATACCACAATCACGCTCACGTTTCTATCAAATTTTTATTAAATTTCTTCCTCCCTCCGTTTAGTCCTGCTCTGTTGTCTGTTATGCTGTCGGCTCTCGTTCTGAAGCTCCCTTTCAAGGTTCATTTTGTTGTAGCTGATTACTTCCGCATATGCTAATTCTGTGGCGGTCTTGGTCTGCTCCTTGCTGATACTGTCATATTCAGATTGCAAAGACTGTATCTCGGCTTTCCACTGTTTCGGCGTTATCTTCTCGCCATTCTGTAAAAGGCTCTGCATACGCTCCTTTAATTCGGGGTACTTCGATAAGCTGTCCTTATGCTCTTTATCATATCGCATTTTCGCAAGTCCTTTTAGTGACTGGCTCTCTTTATAGGTTGCTTGGATTGGCGCAAAGAGGGCATACATTTTTGACAGTTCCTTTAATCGGCTTAGTTTCTGCCCCTTTGACAAATGCACTGTTTCAAGCTGACTGTATTTCTGTTCCTTATCCGCTGTGAATTTCGCAAGGCTCTCAAAGCTGTCTATCTTCCTTGTGGTGATGAATTTCTCCGCATTGTCGGCTGACTGCAAGGCGGTTCTGTCGGATATTTTTCTTAGGTGCTTTCCGCTTTGATTTTAGAAATAATCTGCTGGCACTCCCTTGTCTGCAAGGCAACCGATAAGATACGGTTTAACTCACCCTCGTCATAGCGGTAGCAGTCGGGGAAATACTTCACAATGATACCGCCCATGATGTACTTGTGGTGGTTCTCGGCTTTGCGTTTCTTCTCGTTCTGCTTTTTCTTTTCATTGGCTACACGCTGTTTCGCCTGTTCCAGTGCCTGTAATGCTTTTTCTAAATTTCTGCTTGCGTCATTCTTGTTCTCAATCATTTCTGATACCTCATTCTTTCTGTGCTGTGTTGATGGTTTCTGCAAATAAAAAGGTGGCTGATTTTCCGTTAGGATAAACCGCCACCATAAGCACCAATATTCAGTTTATTTTATTCGTCATTTCCTAAGAAGCTGTCCTGCCCCTCAAATACCTCCATAGTCATAAGGACACCTAGCCGATACCCTCTGACAAAGTAACTATGCGCATCGCAACAGCTTTCATCAAAGTATGTGTCCGCAAGTTTTTGTAACAGTGCCTTCGTCATTCAGCTTTTCTGCAAGTTTGTTATGGAGTATTTCCACCTGTTCACAAAGATACTGGTGGTGTCTTGTCCTTTTTGCGGTTACAGCGTTTACATGAAGCTGGTCATCTAAAAATGCGTCTAGGATTTTTCCCATACTTTTATCTGTTTCCTTTCCGTTTTGCTCCATGCGCCGCTTGCAAGACAAGAATGTGTAGTGTATAATATTTACGCAGTCTGCCTTGCAGGTGGGCGCAGTGTGAGGTGGCGCAATTCTTTACAGGGGTTCGCCGCCTCCGTTATTTTTCCAGTTCGTCATACACCTTGCCGATACCACGGCGGACAACATCGGATGTTGTGGTGTCCAGTGCTTTTTTCCCTCGGCAACTGCCGGCTGTTTTGCCTGTTCCTTTGCTCTGGCTAACCTTGCCTTTATGGAGTGGTCACGCTCGGTCAGTTTCCGTCTTTTGGTGGTGGCGGTCAGTTCCGCACACGTTTTTTCTGACAGGGCATTTAATTTCTTCAAGGTGTCGCTTACTATCTGCTTTGTGTTATCATCTTTTATCTGCGGAAGAATAGCGGACAGACTGGCGCACGTTTCCGCTTTGCCCTGCTCCCCAAACTGATAGATTAAGTTGATTTCATCAGCATTAAAAGGTATTTGAAAATTTGCGCCCTCACATAAACGCTCCACGCCCACGCACTTAGGGAGATTTCCTGTCAGTTCATAATTATCCCTCGCTGTGATTGTTCCATGACTGTCAGTCTGCCTTACCTCAACTTCGCACTGGCTTTTCTGCTCAAACACAAGCCACTGGTATTTATCGCTTTCTTTGGTGAATACAGTCTGATGCGCACTGGAGTGTGTCTTGCTATGGATATATTTGTCGGCGGTACTGTAATAGTCCAAAATCTGCTGTTCCTGCCTTTTATTCATGGTCTTTGCCCTCCTGTGATATGGATTGATTGATATGATTGATTGGTTTCGGTGCGGATAAATGATTTTCTTCCGTTAATTGTCGGGAGTTTGAATTGCGGAATATCATTAACGGGTATTTCTCCGCTTGGGGGAATAGGGGTTCATTCCTTACGGTAATTACCGCATGAAAAAAGACTATAACTGTTACTGTCATAGCCTTTTCATTGAGGAAATCCCTTTTCTCTGTTAATTTGCTTTTTCGGCAAGTTCTTTTTCCCGTTCCCTGCGTATCTCCTCCCGTTTCCTCGCCATATACTTACGGTTGCACGCCCGTTTTTTCTCCAAACGTATGCGTTCTTTCTCCTGCTGTGCCTTTTCTTCTTCGGTCAGTTCGGTTTCCGCATGGGGTATCTCGATTTTGCCGATATAGTTTAAGAATATCTCCACTTCCTGCGTCCGTCCTGCGCCTATGCCCTCGGCTTTATGGACTACGATTTTTGAAACAAACTCGTTAATCATGGCAGGGGTGAGTTCTTCAAAATCGGTATACTTTTTTGCAAGTTCCATAAACAGGTCTGCGTTCTCTTTGTCGGCGTTGATTTCTTCCAGTTCCGCATTGTCTGTTTCAAGGCTGTTTTCCAGTTCCGCAAGTTCGCTCTCATAGTCAATCAGCATTGCGTCAAAACGCTTGTCGCTTAATTTTCCGCTGATGTTGTCCTCATAGAGTTTCTTTATCAGGCGGTTCACTTCATCATAACGCTTTTCATTCTTTTTTATCCGCTGTCTGACGGTCTTTCCTGCGTCTGCTTTTCTGTCAGAGGACAGTTTGCAGATAATCCCCTTAAACTCGCCCTCGTTGGCTACCGCATAATTGCACGTTTCCTTTATCGTTTCAAGGACAAGCGCATTGACCGCCTTTGTCTGTATTCCATGTGAGGAACACTGCTGTCTGTATTTCTGCCTGCCTAAGTTGTAGTTGGAGCAGTTGTAATCATCTTCGGGGGCAATCCAGCGTCCTTTGCCTTTGGTGTAGATGTCTTTCCTGTACCTCGCCGTCCTGTGGCGGTGGTTATACATCTTCGCCCCGCAATCAGCGCAAAACATCTTGCCTGTCAATGGGTTTGCCTCCCCTAAAATATCTGGTCTGCGGATTGTCTTGCGGAGTTCCTGCGCCATGTTCCATGTTTCCTCGTCAACAATCGGCTCTTGGGTGTTCTTGAAGATTACAAGTTCTTCCTTTGGGGTTTTCTTTGCCCTCTTGTCCTTGTAGCTTTCTTTATAGGTGCGGAAGTTTACCGTATGCCCCATGTATTCGGGTTTGGAGAGGATAGTTGCAACCGTACTTCCACGCCACATATAAGGGTTTTCGGTGTCATAGGTGGTGCAGTGTGTTCCTAATCCCCGTTGCCCCATGTAGTAGGACGGTCTTTCGATTTTTTCATCATAGAGTATCCTCGCTATGTCATACGGTCCTTTTCCTGCAATGCACAAGCGGAATATCCTGCGGACAACTTCGGCTGCGGGTTCATCAATTACCCAGTGGGTGCTGTCAAGCGTGTCTTTTTTATAACCGTAAGGGCAGTGGTTTGATGTGTGGGTGTTCCCCGTCATTCCCCTTGCCCGTAAGACAGTGGTAATCTTCCTGCTTGTGTCACGCACATACCATTCGTTCATAATGTTAAGGAATGGCGCAAACTCCGCACTTTCCCTTTACTCGCTGTCTACTCCGTTTGAGATTGCTATGAAATGCACTCCCTTTTCCCGAAACAATACCTCGGTATAAAATCCTACCTGCAAGTAGTCACGCCCTACCCGGCTCATGTCCTTTACAATCACTGTGCCGATTTTTCCCTGTTCCACATCTTCAATCAGACGTTTCCAGTTCGGGCGGTCAAAACTCGCCCCACTCCAACCGTCATCAGTGTAGTGGGAGAGGTTGGCGTAACCGTTCTTTTCCGCATAATCCTCTAGTATTTTCTTCTGGTTTGTGATACTATTACTTTCGCCATTCAGTTCATCATCTTTTGACAATCTCTCATAAAGTGCTGTGATTTTTAAGCTGTCCTTGTTCTTCATTCTATCCTGCTCCTTTCTTTCGGGGTGCTTTCCACGCCCCACACTGACAGCATAGCACATCTGTATCTATCTTTGAAATCCCATGAAAAACTGCGACAATACATCCACACTGCCATGCATCAAATCAATCACGGCTTCACTGCTTGATTGTGCCAATCTGGCTGCACCATTTTCATGAATTTCATTCAGTCTTGTATCTTCTACTTTCTGTTGTGCACGATCATGTCTTGCGACATCATCTTCAAATTCCGCTATTTTTTGATCAATTTCTTTTTTTTCCTTTGGTTCCGTAATATACGTTACCAAAGACACCAACATCAATACCAAAAGCGCATCCGCCAAAAATCTTCGCATCTTGCTCACCTCGTTAAATACTCATAAATTCCTTCCGACAATATTCCCATGGAATTTTTTACTTCCTCAAACGTATTCACATCACCGCCACATTCAATCAAGATCATATGATCTGTAACTTCTTGATTGTAATACGCTTCACGTACCATGGTTGAACGCATAATACCATGATATTTGGCGTCCATTATGTCAGATAAAGTCGATGCGATTTTTTTTGTTGCTTCCGCATTCTTACCCAAACCACCGACAACCGGCATTAGTTTGGCATAGGTCTTCCCATCGATTTCAATGAAACTTGCTTCTCTTGGGATCGCATCACGATGAAAATCAATGATCAGATCAAAACCACCATAATTGACCAAAGCATCATTTAAAAAATTATAGGAAACTTGATAACTTTGATTATAATCCCATCCTTGATTTTTTGCATATGCCTGAAAATCAGCTGTTTCCAATACAACATGCACACCTTTTTCTTCCAGCGCATTGCCTAAGATTGCGGCCGCATCCATAACGGTCTTTCCATCCGCATAACCTTCATTTTGATGTGTATTGTAAATATAGACCTTTTTACCGGTGTCTTTTGGTTCTGCCGGTTTCGGATCGGGTGTTTTCTCATTTTCCTTTGTTTTTGGTTCTTGTTTTACTTCATCCTGTTTATCGTTTGTTTGTTCGACATCTTGTGTCGTCTGAAACTGAAAATCATCCTCAATCGTTAAATTCGTATTATAAGACAACAGATTCAGTTGATTCTTTATGGAAACACTTTCATCAATAGTACGCTGATGATAGACAAAAGCATTCAAAAAGCCGTTCTGTTGTAACATATTGGAAATTCCGCTAAAAAAAGGTGTGATACATAAAAAAGAAATCAACAAGGCCAATTTCAAAAAGATTTTACTGGTCGTTTTCAATAAAAACACCCCCTCTTTCATAACTTTATGAAATTGGAAGTGTTTTTATGCTAAAGCTTTAAATAATTGGGGTGTATGACACGGTTGATGCTTTGTGAAAGCAAATAGACGAGTTGTTTTAATTCATCATCCATAGACTTTGGTGTGACGACCAAATCTAAATCTTGCGGAGTTTGTATTTCATCGATCAGCTGATCGATTGCGACAGATGTTTCCTGCAAAAGGTCAGATAAAATCGCACCAATACTGGTCACGGTTGCAACACCAATAGAAATAACCGGTACTTCAAGCACTGCCTCATTAATAGCGTTTCGATGGTTGCCAACACCGCTGCCTGGCTGAATGCCGGTATTGTTGATCTGAATGACTCGGTTGATTCTGGATACGGTTCTGGTTGCCAATGCATCCACGGCAATCACAAGATCCGGCTGAAACTGCTGCACGATGCTTTTCACGATATGGGAAGATTCAAGCCCTGTCTGTCCCATCACCCCCGGCTGCAATACTGCCACATTGCCGGTTCCTTTCAGCATTTCCTTATCTTCATTCGCATAGTAATGCGCCGTGACCAAAATATCATTCGCCACTTCCGGTCCCAAAGCATCCGAAGTGATAAAGCGATTGCCTAAACCAACAACCAAAACTTTTTTCGGCATCAATTTCATAGATCGTAGCATACGATGCATCTGTTCACATACCACTTTGACGATTTCTTCGCGCTCTTCATGATCAAACAGCTGTTCAAATTGGATGGTCACATAATCACCGATTTCTTTTCCCAACGCATTTTCATCCTTTAGCACTTTGATATAATTACTGACGATAGAGCCATGCACTGTTTTTTCATGCGTAAACGTTTCATCGTTTAATGTACACCCTTCGGATTCATCCGCAAAATCTGTTCGTATTTGATAATGCTTTTTCATGTTCATCACCTCATATATGGATAGTATGGAATTTTTCAAGGTAATTATTGCTTTTTTCAATCATGTTTGATATAATTTATTGGCAATTGAAATTAGGAGGTGTAGGATATGCCACAAATCAAGTCACAGAAAAAACGTGTACTCACGAACAACAAAAGAACAATGGCAGCTGTTTCTCAGAAATCAGCGTTGAAAACCGCAATCAAAAAAGTATTGGCTGCAGTTGACGCAAAAGATAAAGAAGCTGCACTTGTTGCTTATAATGATGCCAGCTCTAAACTAGACAAAGCAGTAGCAAAAGGAATTCATCACAAGAATTACGCTAGCCGTCAGAAATCACGTTTATCTAAGGCAATCAACACCATTGCTTAATTCACGCATCATCCGCATATTATGCGGTTTTTTTATATCTGATTATTTACATTAAGGATACCTTCATTTACTTCTTTTCATCTTTTTATGGATACTTATCCCTATATAAATCATGAATTTAAATAATCCAAATGATCATTTTGATAAAAACACCCAATGAATGTATTACGTAATAGAGGTGACAATTATAAAAATACATGAAATGAGAATATGATTGGGAGATACAAAAAGTGATCGCTACCATATCCCCTACCTGGATGTACTTCCTGATGAAAAGTGCAAAGATCATGGAAAATGCATACAATCATGCTATAAAATCATATTTCATAATCAATCTTCACATCTTTATTTCATTATACAATATTAAAAAAAGACAGAAATCACATTTGGTTGTAATATAAATTTCTATCTTTATTATTGCAATACAAGTTATATCCTATTTTCCTTGCAGAAAAATATATTTATTTCATCATTGTATCAATCAGTTGTTGTTTTTTCAAACGTGTCATCTGTTTGATCTCATATTCACGTTTCATTGCGCTTGGTTGATCTTGAAAACATTCGTAATAGACACAAGAAAGTGGTGGATGCGATTTCGTATAGCGTGCGCCTTTACCCGATTTATGCGCAAGAAATCGCTTGTTCAAATTGGTTGTCCACCCAGTGTAGTAAGTATGATCCCTGCATTCCAGAATATAGACATAAAAGCCTTTTTGATCAGGTAGTTTTAACATTCACTCACCGGCACGACGAGGGCCAGTCCCCCCAATGAAGTTTCTCTTAATTCCATCGGCATCTGTTTTCCGGTATTGCCCATTGTATTCACGACCATATCAAAACTCACTCGATTTTCTTTGACTTGCGAAATAAATTCTGCCAATACGGCACTGTCCATAGCTCTTAACGCCGCCACGGCGTTACGCTCAATACAGGGAATCATCACATAACCGCCAACCGGGTCACACGTCAAGCCTAAATGATGCTCGATACCCATTTCTGCGGCACATTCAATCTGCTTTTCATTTAATCCACGCAAATATGCCACCATTGCGGCAGCCATTGCACAAGCTGCGCCAATCTCTGCTTGGCAGCCTCCCTGAGCACCGGAAATTGTCGCATTTTGTTTGATCAAATTTCCAAACAAACCTGCGATTTTTAATCCTTTTAACAATTCCTCTCTTTGATATTTACAATCATAGTAATAATAATAAAGCAAAGCTGGCAAAACACCGCTGGATCCAAGGGTTGGCGCCGTAACAACCATTCCTCCGGCCGCATTTTCTTCACTTGCACTATATGCATATGCGCTTAACAACAATTTTTCACGTTCCATGAGTGATGTACAAGCATTGGCTTTGTCCAACAGCTTTCTGGCGATACGCTCCAATTTCAGCTTACCCGGCAAAAGTCCCTGCTGGTTCAGTCCGTTATCAACGGTTCTACACATTTGTAACAGGATTTCCAATAAATAATCATCTACCTGTTCAAAACAATCGACATATTCATATAAATGTAGATTGTGCTCTTTACAATACTGTATGATTTCTTTGAATGTATGATGGGGATATACTTCTTTCCCTTCCTTTAGCACTTTTCCTTCAATTTCAATGGCGCCGCCGCCAATGGAATAAATCGTCCATGTATCCAACACTTGATTTTCCTTATCAAACGCAGTCAGTTTCATTGTATTGGGATGTTTCAGGTCTTCTCCGATTTGAAAATGCACATCGCAAGGAATGGGTGAAAAAACAGCTTTGATGATGGTATCGCTTTGATGTCCTTTTCCTGTTAGTGCCAATGATCCAAACAGCACTGCTTCATAACGCGTGGCAAAACGCGTTTCTTTTTGAAACATTCTGGCAGCGCGCTGCGGACCCAACGTATGAGAAGAGGAAGGCCCTGGACCAATGCGAAACAGTTCTTTCAATGATTTCATGATATTCATCCTTTCAGTTTCAACAAAAATATTTCAAAACCAAGTTTTTTATCGAGTTTTCCTGATTTGATGGATTGATCCAAATCAGCCAAGCGATGCAACAGATCCATAATCGTATCCACGGATAAGCGTGCGCATACAGGAAGCGCCAATTTCACGCGGTAAGGATGTACGCTTAATAAAGATGCGATTTCACTTTGATCGTGCATGCCTTTAATCATAGCGCATTTGACTTGAAACAACAGATGAAATTGGGAAGCGATCAAGGCAATCAAATAAATTGGATCCTTGTTAAGGATCTGTAGATCTTCCCAAATGGAAAACATTTTTTTTACATTCTTTTCTACCACCGCATTGACAAGCGCAAACACATCATCTTCCAATGTCCTTGTGGTCAAACAGATAAGCGTTTGCGCATCAATGGTACCGCCATACAATTCCAATTTGTCTAGTTCTGATTGAATAGTGGCAATATCATAAGGAAGCTGTTCGCATAATTGACGAAATACGGTTTCCTCCATTTTTAAATGACGCTTGTTTATTTCTTCTTTGACATAGTTGGATAAATTATGCTTATCCAGTTTATTACAGACGGTTACTTTACAAAGCGAAGCAACTTTCTTTACGATTTTTTTACGCATGTCCATTCTTGGAAAAGCGCCGGTTAAAATCAAAACGGTAGAATCCATGGGCTTTGACAAATATGCCTCTAACTTATCCAAAGCGATATCCGTATCATTGTTGGAACTTAAAAAATTCGCATTCTGGATAAGGATTCCTTTTTTTTCGGTAAAGAAAGGTATGGTCTGGGCATCTTCCAGTATGACATCGATCGATGTATCCAAAGCATTGTAGACAGTGGAACTCATATCATCATGGCTTCCCAATTCTTTTTGAAGCACGGATTGAATGGCTTTTTTCACTTGATATTGTTCTTCACCGTATATGACATAATTCATGTTTCAATCACCTGTGCTTATTATACCAAATTCATCATCCGTCGTCTTGTAAAAACGAATGAAATTTGTAAGTTTTATGGAAATGGCACCATGATTGGCCGTATTGAGCATATGTATCTGTTCTTTGTTTAATGAATCAATGGTTTCTTCATGTGGGTGTCCATAACGATTATTGGCGCCGCAGGAAATAAGTGCAAGAAGTGGATGCAACTGATGAAGAAAGGCGCGCGTAGATGCTGTTTTGGAACCATGATGAGCGACTTTTAGAATGTCGGCACGCAGGTTGGGATATTCTCTCATAATGGCACGTTCTGTATTTGCGCCCGCATCGCCCATAAACAGCAAATCGGTATCAAACGCATGCATATATACGATCAAGCTGTTATCATTTTTATTGTCAAAGGTTTGCTCCTGCAAAAGAAAATGCAGCGTGAAATTTCCAAAATGCAGCTCTTTTTGTTGTTTTTCTGTGATGATTCGCTTGATTGATATCTGCTGTTGAATCGAAGACAAAGAACCGTTGTGATCCAAATCATCATGTGTGATGATCACAAGATCCAGTGAAGTAATACCTTTTGCTTGTAAAACCGGTATGATGACATCATTTGCCAAATCTTTGTTTTCACTGCCTGCCGCATCAATCAAAATATTCCCTTGATGAAACGGAAGCGTTATTAAAAAACAATCTCCCTGTCCGACATCGATCATTAATATTTCCATGTAGGGATGAAAAAAAGCAGCGCATTGCGTGTAAATCATTAACATAAGCAGTATCCAAACATCTTTTTTCTTGTTTCTGGATATATAGCGAAATACAAAATAGAACCATATCAATAGAAAGCACAAAGACGCTTGATAATATAAACTACAATCTTGTTCAAAAAATTGTGCCGCTTTGTACATCATCTGTAGGAATGAAAGCATTGCTTGACTTTGAAACAGACATAACAGCCATGTACACAGATACCCATATGCATAGAATGCACGCAAAAGTGGAAACAACAAAATATGGACCGGATCAACTTCATGCATATAGTAAAACTGCATCGGTATGAGAATCAAACAGGAAATCAAGATACGATTTCGCTTATGCGTTTGAAACAAAGAAACCATGCGAAACATCACCGGCAAAACAAAACAGAGTTCATCCGCTATATATGGATAGATGAATAATATCATCATCATGGAAAAGCCCAGTTGATCTTTGCGATCCCATGTTGGAAACAGCGTCTGCATAAAGCGAAAAATCAATAGCCTTGCCAAGGATTCTTTCCAATATGTGAGCGCTCCAATCCCTGTGATGAGTAAAAGCGACACAATTCCTGCCATCAGCGGTGAACAAAACATCATCAAAATCATTTTGCATTGTGAAGCCAAAAAAGACAAATGCAAACCACTGGAACGAATTAAATACGATGCATTTTCTTCTTCCTGAATGCCAAACAAAGACTGTTTCAGAAATGTTTGATAAGGCGCATCAAGATTTTCTATATGATTCCAAAGTTTTGCTTGTAACCCACTCCCCTGTTTGAGTCGTTTTGCCTTTTTTGCATCACAGGCATAATAAATCGATCGCTTTTGGTAGTATTTCGTAAAATCAAACAAACCAAAGTTTCTTTGAAAGCTGAGTGGTTTACAAGTCACTTGGACATGAAACGTATCTTGCAGACCTGCATTTTCCAAGCCATATAGGATGATACGCTGATCACTTGTTTGTGCGATGATGGAGTTCGCCTTTATTTCCTTTACCGTTACCTGTAATTCATTTGCGGGTGGAACAGGGATGATGGGCAAGGTGCGCAGTTGAAAACAGATGAGAATACATAACATGAACCAAGACCATTTTCCTAGACGCTGATTCAGAAACACAAAGAAAAACGGAAACAAGATCCATGTTAGCATATGATGCATCAAACAAATCAGCCAGACGCATAGAGCAGTATACAGCCATTTTCCTTTCATAGACATATCTGATCCTTCATCTTTTCAAATGATTTATCGCCAATACCTTTGACTCGCTTGATATCCTCCAGTGTTTGAAACGGCGCAATCGTTCGCTCTTGGATAATGCGCTCAGCCATTTTGAGTCCGATACCGGGCAACTGATCCAATGTCTTCGCATCAGCCGTATTGATAGAAATACAAGCGGATGTCGTTTTCTTCGTGATTATGATCACATCGCCATTGTTTGGCACTTGCGTCAGATTCATTTGGTCAAGATGGGCCGTTTCCTTTACACCGCCACATTGATCCAGAATTTCTTGCATGGTCGCATGCCAATTCACTTCACAAATTCCCGGTTGCTGTACTTCGCCTTTTAATTCCACTTGCTTTTTCTGTGATTTTTGCATGTTCAAAGCAGTCGTTTTTCCTTGATGTCCTGCACTTATATACAGTATGATTATCAACGGTATCAGCTTTCCGATTTTTTTCATTGATGTTCACCTCCTATTTCTTATATACAAGTTAAAATCCAAAATCACAAAAAAAACTTTACAAATTATTTATAAAGTTTTGAAATATACGGTTGTGTGATAAATGAAAAAGATTTTATTATATATAGTGAATCCTTGTGCAATTTTACGTTCTAAGTCTTTTCATGTCTCTTTCACATAATATCATTTTCTTCTTTTGATGATTGCTCAGTCGTGAAATTATATACTGTCGCTGTTTTTGGTATATTACTTTTCATAAGAAAAAGCAGAAAATTCCTTCTGCATTTTAGTTATATGAGAAGTCAGCTTTCTGCTTTTTTATTCAATGATTATTTCAATGATTTGATTTTTACATCATAAGGAATCTCTGCGCCTTGTACCGTTATGACATCTCCTGCCTTATTGTCCATGAGCGCTATGGCCAACGGTGTAATATTGGACAGTTTCCCATTGAGCGGATCGGCTTCAATCGAACCTACAATGGTATAGGTTTCTTCTTCATTGGTAGAAAGATCAATGATGGTCACAGTGGAACCAAGTGTAACCGTTTTACTGGAAGATGCATTTTTATCTTCTTCAATGATCTCGGCATTGGCAATCATCGCTTCCAAATCACGGATTCTTGCCTCTACGCGTGCCTGATGATCTCTTGCGGCATCATAGTCAGCATTCTCACTCAAGTCACCTTGCGCACGTGCTTCTTGTAATTCACGAATGACTTCCTTGCGTACAACATGGATCAATTCGTCTTGTTCTTTTTTTAATTCATCCAAACCTGCTTGTGTTATCAAAAATTTTTCTTGAGCCATATTTTCACTCCTGTTCATGCCCTATTATAGCATGTTTTACCTTGGAATACCATTACTTTTTCATTTCTTGGAAAGTGTTGTAATCGATGATGACTCTGTAAAAGCATGACTTTTTTCAACCAAATCCATAATTGTTTCATCTGTAATCGTATCATCCAAAACAATGGTGATCCAATGTTGCTTGTTCATATGATATGCACTTTGAAAACCATCTTTTTGTAACAGCATTTGTATCTCATTTGGATCCAACTTTATATTGAGTATATCTTCCGCTTGTTTGTGATGAAGTGTTTTGGCAGGAAGACGCATAATGAGAGCATACCATTTACGACTTTGTTTGTTGCGATAAACAGCGCTATATGGATCTTTGTCCCATGGGTGTTCTGCGTCATCATGGTAACGCTTCACCATGTGTTCATGGATGCGCATGGCCTGATCTGAAATATAGAGACACTCTTGAAAACAATGGTCTCTGATATCGATTAAGACTTCCACATATGCATGTCTGACTTTTTTTACAAATGCACCGGTTTGTGATGAAATGCGTAAATTTACATATTCTTCATTAGTTTGTCGGTCCATCACTTTGCCTGTGACGTTTCCATTATGGATGATGATAACTGCTTGAAATGCATCCTGTAAGAAACTCGTTTGATATTCATAGACGCCTGCATGTTCAATGAAGCCATAGGATATGAGTTGATGCGGTATCAAACGATACCGTCGAAATATCATTGTTTCCATGCGTTTCACTCCATTTCTCATATGTGCTCTGATATTTTCTTCCAGCGCAGATCTTCTTTGAATGCTATACGACTTGGATTTCCTTCTACACGATAGATGGCGTTCGCTTTGACGTCATAAACCACAGACCAAACGGTATCTGCGCCTTGTTTACGGTCGTACTGGCACATAAAACCATAGTTTCCGGAAAGAATGTCTTCCACAAGTTGGAGTGAAAAATCGGATGCATGTTGGTGTAATGTGTTGCGTACTGTTTGATAACGTTCCATTGATCGCCAATCATCCACACCTTGTACATGAAATTGTTTGAGTGTAGATGTTTGAAAACGATTGACACCAGCCACAAATGGCTTGTTTTGATTGGGTTTGATCGTTTCTATATGATCCGGCATACATTCTACAACCAAAAGATTTCCTTGTGAATCTGCCATCGTTAACGTTTGTGAAGAAGCGATCGGAATTCTTTGCAAAATGGCATATGCATCTTTGACATTTCGACAGTGTTCCAAAAGATAACGTATCAACATGCCACCGTTGAGTCCCGGTTTTCTTTGATTTGTATACACAAACGTTAAGCCTACAGCCAATCCATATGCATTCATACCGTCTTCCATTTGAACGAATGCGGTCGTGTTTGCTTGAAACGGAATCATATCGCTGCATTGATATAGGCAATTCATATACTGTTGTTCCATTTCTGTTAAGAAATCGCTGTTTCTTGCCAGAAAGATATGATCATCATCATAGCAGGCAAAGCACGTACAATGATGATCCAAATCGAAACAATACATACTGAATAAAAATGCACAGAGTTCTTCAAAAGGCATTTTCTGTCCGTCCGCAATTCCTTTGATCTCTGACAGGATATTTTGCGCATACCTTTCATAAATGGGCATACATAAGGATGCGAAGTTCTTTCGTTTCTCATCAATGACAAAATGCGTGTTTTGATGAATATGAAATCCGTGGTCATATAAACGTTTCCCCCAGCGATAACCTGCTTCATAAGGTGTATGTGTAAATCTTGCGTGTATCATAAATTCAAATGTACCTCCTCAAATATATTTGAGTAAGATCTTGCTCGCATACATCCTAACAGAATAAAAAATTTTCGTCAATCAAATAAAATAAAAGAATGAATTGATCAAAATCACATGATAAAAAAACGCAGAGACGTATGTCTTGCGTTTATTTGATTTCATTATTTTGCGTGTTTTAAAAAGGCTTTATATGCTTTTGTGGCTTCATAAATATCTGCCTTGGATGCGACTTCCCACGGCGCATGCATATTGTGCAAGGCTATGCCGCTGTCAATGACCTGCATATCGTATTGTGCCAAGATATAAGCGATCGTTCCGCCACCGCCTTGATCCACTTTTCCCAATTCCGCTGTTTGGAAACATACATTTTCTTTTTCCATAATATCGCGCAGTTGCGCCAAATATTCTGCATTGGCGTCGTTGCAACCGCTTTTGCCACGTGAACCTGTATATTTATTGAAAACAATTCCTTTTCCAAAATAAGCTGCATTATTTTTTTCCATAACGCCTGCATAATTTGGATCAAATGCCGCAGATACATCGCTTGACAACATATTGCTGTTTTTTAATGCACGCCGTACGTTTAATTCACTGTATACGCCCATGCGATCCAATACTTCTGCAACGCAGTTTTCAAAGAATTTGGAGTGCATACCGGTTGCGCCGATACTGCCGACTTCTTCCTTGTCAACCAATAAGCACACCGCAGTGCGTTGAATATCTTCTTCCTCTAAAATGGCTCTTAAAGATGTATAAGCACAAATACGATCATCATGACCATATCCCATGACCATACTGCGATCCAATCCATAATCACGTGCTTTGCCAGCCGGAACGACTTCAATTTCCGCTGATAAGAAGTCTTCTTCTTCGAAATCATATTGTTCTTTCAATAATTTCAAAATATTTGCTTTTACAGCATCTTTTTCCGTATCTTTCAACGGAATCGATCCTACTGTTACGTTTAAATCTTCGCCTTCTACGACCTTAGCTGCATTTTTGCTCATTTGATCATGCGATAAATGGATCAATAGATCACTGATTCCAACCACTGGATCGTCTTCCTTTTCTCCGATGCATACATCAATGCTTGAGCCATCTTTTTTTATCACGACGCCATGTAGCGCAAGCGGTAATGTGACCCACTGATAATACTTGATACCGCCATAGTAATGCGTATCCAACATTGCCAGTTCACTGTCTTCGTATAGAGGTACTTGTTTTAGATCCAATCTTGGAGAATCCACATGTGCACCTAAAATATTCATCCCGTTTGCCAATGGTTCTTTTCCAATATGGAAAAGCGCAAGTGTTTTTCCCATATTGTTCGCATACACTTTGTCATGCGCCTTTAACGGCGTTCCTTCTTTGATCATCGTTTCCAGATTTTTGTATCCGTTTGCTTCCGCAATTTGAATTGCTTCCTTCACACATTCTCTTTCTGTCTTGCAGTTGGAGATAAAATTCTTATAATCGTCGGCAAGTGCAAATACAGCTTTTTTATCTGTTTCATTATATGTATTCCATGCATTCTTTCGCATATTGACACATCCTTTCTTTTTGCATAGCCTATTATAAGACAAATGAAGAAGAAACTCAACCATATAAAAGAATTGTTTGATAAATCCTATGAATCGAAAATGATAATGTCTTAATGTAACGAAATTGATTTTGTCCTAAAAGATGTTATAAAATAAGACCTCATAAGAAAGCGAGGTCATTACGAGAAAGGTTGATCTTAGAATGAATGAACAATTTAAGTATGTTGTTATCAAAAAACTTGTGGATTCCAACGGTAATAAGAAGAATGCTGCTATTAAACTGAATTGCTCCCTACGCACTGTGAATCGCTTGATCATCAAGTATAAAATGGAAGGTAAACAGGGCTTTGTTCATAAAAACAGAGGCAGAAAACCTGCCACTGCTTTTACGGATGACATCAAAGCCAAAGTCATTGATTTATACAATACCAAATACTTCGGCGCTAATTTCGCTCATTTTTCTCAACTTCTTAATAAACATGAGGGGATTCTTATCAGTGATTCCTCCCTTAATCATTGGCTTCGTGATGTGGATATTCTTTCTCCTAAAGCCAGAAGAAAAACCAAACGTCGTCTGGAAGCTGATCTGAGAAATCGTAAAAAAGCCTCTTCTTCCTTAAAACTGAAGGCTGTTATTGAAGATAAACTGGAACTGTTAAATAGATCTGATGTCCATCCAAGACGCCCCAGATGTGCTTATATGGGTGAACTGATTCAATTGGATGCTTCTCCTCATCTCTGGTTTGGTAACTCCATATCTCACCTGCATTTAGCCATTGACGATGCCACCGGCTCTATTCTGGGCGCTTTCTTTGATACACAGGAAACGCTCCGTGCCTATTATGAAATCACTCATCAAATCCTTACTTCATACGGTATCCCTGCTAAGTTCCTTACGGATCGGCGTTCAGTCTTTGAGTATAAAAGAAAAAACGCATCCTCTGATGAAGAAGATACGTTCACTCAGTTCTCTTATGCCTGTCATCAGCTTGGCATTGAACTGCAGTGTTCTAGTGTCCCGCAAGCCAAAGGTCGTGTCGAAAGGCTCAATCAAACCTTACAATCTCGTTTAGTGGTTGAACTCAGACTTGCGGGTATTACCACCATAGAGGCTGCGAATAAATTCTTAAACTCCTACATAAAAGAATTCAACGCTTTGTTCGCTCTACCGCTTAATCATACAAAAAACGTGTTTGAAAAGCAACCTTCAAATCAAAAAATCAATCAAATTCTTTCCGTTCTGTTTAGTAGGAAGTTGAATGGTGGAAATTGCTTTCGTTATAAGAATAAGTATTATATGCCTGTTACACGCAATGCAAATAAGGTTTATTTGAAAAAAGGAATGACTGCCATGGTGATTGAAGCCTTCGATGGTAATCTGTATGTGAATATTTTAGATCATATCTTTGCTTTAGAAGAAGTTGCGACTCATGAAGCCAAATCAAAAACATTTGATCACATAGTTACAGCTGATAAGCAAAAAAAGATTTATATTCCACCTATGTCACATCCGTGGAAACATGCCTCTTTTCAATCTTATCTTGCGAAACAAAAGCACCGTCAATCTGGTGCTAATGTTTAACTTTTTTTGAGACATTTTCATTTTTGCTTGACACCATATAAAAGAATTGTTTGATAAATCCCAACGATAACAACGATGATTTTACATCATTATTGTAAAAGAAAAAACCATGTAAAAAAACAGAAGATTGCCTTTACATTCTCCTGTTTTTGATTACTGCTTAATTCGCTGCTTTGATCATGAAATCACAGATTTTGCGTGAAAACTCCATCGGATCATCGATGGAAAATCCTTCAATCAACAATGCCTGCTGGTACAATAAATCAGCATAATCCTTGATGGCGTCCGCATTTTTCGCATATATGCTTTGAAGCGCGTGGAAGATTTCGTGATTCCCATTGATTTCCAGTATTCTCGCTGCTTTCATACCATATGGATTGCCCTCCGGCATTGCAGATAAAACTTTCTCCATTTCAAATGACAAGCCCTCATCTGTGGAAAGACAAACCGGATCATTGACCAAACGTGACGAAATTTTAACTTCTTTGACCTTATCACCCAATGCCTCTTTGATGCTTTCCATTAAATCCTTATTCTCTTCTGCTTTTGTTTCCAATTCTTTCTTTTCTTCTTCACTGGCTAGATCCAAATCTCCTTGCGAGATGTTTTTGAACTTCTTTTCTTTGTAGGTACCCAATGCCTGCATCACAAATTCGTCCACATTATCTGTGAGATAGAGAATTTCATATCCCTTTTCTTTTACAAGGGCGCACTGTGGCAGTTTATCAATTTTTTCTACAGAATCTCCGGACATGAAATAAATATATTCCTGTCCTTCTTCCATATGGTTGATATATTCATCGAGTGAAATCAATTTTTGTTCCTTGGAAGAATAGAACATAAGCAGATCCTGTAATTTTTCTTTATCCATGCCATAATTATTATAAACGCCAAATTTTAACTGCAGTCCAAAATTATTCCAGAATGTCTCATAACTTTCACGATCATTGTTCATCATCAGCGTTAATTCGCTTTTGATTTTCTTTTCAATGCGAGAAGCGATGATTTTTAATTGACGATCATGCTGCAACATTTCTCTTGAAATATTCAAACTAAGATCTTGAGAATCCACCAGTCCTTTTACAAAGCGGAAATATTCAGGAATCAAATCTTCTGCCTTATCCATGATGAATACACCACGGCTATACAGCTGAAGTCCTTTTTTGTACTCATTGGAATAATAATCATATGGCGCTTTTCCAGGAATGAACAACAGCGCATCAAAGGAAACATTGCCTTCTACACTTGTATGGATGACTTTTTGTGGATTGCTGTAATCATTGAATTTGTCTTTGTAAAATTCATGATATTCTTCCTGTTTGATATCTTTTTTTGGACGTTTCCATAAAGGAACCATCGAATTCAAGGTCTTGATTTCCTGTACCGTTTCATATTTTGGTTCTTCTTCATTCTCTGTTTCGATCTGCTTTTGTGTTTCTACTTCCATTTTAATCGGGTAGCGAATATAGTCAGAGTATTTTTTTATCAGACCTTCGATCTCATACGCACTGAGATATTGATCGTAATCTTCATCATCCGTGTTGTCTTTCAAATACAATACAATGGTCGTACCATAGGTATCTTTTTCTACTTCATCAATCGTATAGCCGTCACTTGCACTAGAAGTCCAACGATATGCGTTTTCTTCACCATATTTCTTGCTGGTAACTTCTACTCGGTTCGCAACCATGAATGCGGAATAGAAACCAACGCCAAACTGACCGATGATATCCACATCTTGTTCTTTCTTTTCATCTGTCGCAAGTTTTTCTTTGAAAGCCAAAGATCCACTTTTAGCGATTGTACCAAGGTTTTCTTCAAGTTCATCCTTGTCCATACCGATTCCGTTGTCGATGATTGTAATGGTACGGTTTTCTTTATCTGTTTCAATTTGAATATGAAGATCTTCACGATTAACATCTTGCAAATTATCACGCAATGCACGATAATACAATTTGTCAATAGCATCGCTGGAATTGGAAATCAATTCACGTAAGAAGATTTCTTTATGTGTATAAATGGAATTGATCATCAAGTCCAATAAACGTTTTGATTCTGCTTTAAACTGTTTTTTTCTGCTCATATAATTACCTCCGTTAGCACTCTGCCTTTTAAACTGCTAATAGTATATCTCTTTTTGTTAGCACAGTCAAGCGTTAAGTGCTAAATTTTATTGTCATTTAGATTCCGGATACTTTTTATAACCGAAATTACTTGTATTGAATCTATTGATTCTACAAAAGTCTGTTACTTATCATTACTATAATGAAATCACATGTGCGTACTTATCAGTTTAAGCTTACACCATTATAAAAGCAGTAAGAGCCACAAGTTTAAAGTTACATAGTCATCTTACTGCTTTTTTATTTTAACACATTTTGAAAAGAGCTTTTTTCAAAATCTGACTGTTTTATAATCCAATATCAATCGATTGGACGTGTATATTCTTTTAACCAAACACATTCTTCATCGCTAAGATATGGAGAAATTTTATCATATACTTCTTTATGGTATGCATTCAGCCAATTTTTTTCATCTCTGCTCATTTCCTTTGGATTGATGCCATCCAAATCAATTGGCGCAAATGTAATGGTCTCAAACTCCATAAATTGACCGTATTCATTTTTCACGCCTTTTCGTGTAATCAATTCATTCTCTGTACGAATACCGTACTGTCCTTCTAAATAAATGCCCGGTTCAACGGTCGTAACCATCCCGGCCTGCAAAACAACGTTATCGTTTCGCTCTGGAACAACTTTCCAGCGAAAACCATTGGGTCCTTCGTGCACATTCAGCACAAAACCAACACCATGTCCCGTGCCGCATTTATAATCGATGTCCTCACACCACAAAGGCTCACGTGCCAAAATATCAAGATTCATGCCACTGCATCCATATAAGAATTTCGCTCTGGACAGATTGATCATTCCTCTTAATACGGATGTAAAATGATGACGCATTTGATCACTGATGTCTCCCAATACAAATGTTCTTGTGATATCGGTTGTACCTTCATAATATTGTCCCCCGCTGTCTACCAACAAAAAACCTTGTGGGTTTAATTCCTTAGTACTTTCATGATCACAATGATAATGCATCATCGCTGCGTTCTCTTGATAAGCAGAAATCGTATCGAAACTGATTTCGATGAAATTTTCCTGTTGCTTGCGGAAATCCTCCAATACATCTGCGGCTTGAGCTTCTGTGATCGTTTGATTTTTGATATTTTGTTTAAGCCAGTACATAAACTTGGTTACTGCCACACCATCTTTAATATGCGCTTTGCGATTATTTTCCAGTTCTGTTTCATTTTTGATTGATTTCCATAACTGGCTAGGATTTTTCTGATCAATGATTTGAACGTTTCTTGGTAGACTGGATGTAATTTTATAATTGACGGTATGTTTATCCAAAAGCACACGCGCATGTTCACTCACATTTTCTACAGCATGATAAATCGCTTCATAAGCATATAGTTCAATATGACTTTCTGCAAACTTCTTTTTTAACTGTTCATTAAGTTTTGATTCATCTACAAATAATTTCGCAGTATTTTCTTCGATGATGAAAAAAGACAATACAACCGGATAACAAGCAATATCATTGCCGCGCATATTCAAATACCATGCTATGTCATCCAAAGAAGATAGAATATGAACATCCGCATGTAGCTGTTTCATTTCTTTTCGTATCTTTGTTAATTTTGACGTAATGCTTTTTCCACTGAAACGCTCATCCAAATAGAATGCGTCTTCTTTTGGAAGTGATGGACGATCTTTCCAAATGAGACCAACCAAATCTTCATTGAAATGCATGCTTCCCTGTTTTTGCTTGATCTTATCTTTCAATGTTTCCGCTAGCTTGGTATTCACCACACGTCCGTCAAATCCCAAAACGCCATTTTGTGAAAGATGTTCCGCCACATAATCTTCTATGGCAACAGTTCCTTCTTCTCCCATCTTCATTAAGTTGATGGTCGTTCCTTGTAATTCTTTCGCAGCCTGAATAAAATAACGGCCATCCGTCCAAAGCGCCGCACACTTTCTACAAACCACCAACGTTCCCGCAGAACCGCTAAAATTGCTCATCCATGCACGTGCTTTGAAATGCTCGCCGACATATTCCGTTTCATGAAAATCACTGGTCGGAATCAAATACACATCAATATTTCGTTTCTCCATCTCTTTGCGCAACGCCTGTAAGCGATTGATGATTTCCATTCCAATTCCTCCTTATTTTATTTCCATCCTATTCTATCGCAAATCCCAAAAAAAAGCCATGATTTCTCATGGTTTCTTGAAAATTATTAAGCTTTATATATAGGATCAATCTGTTTCAATTCGTTAAATGTATCAATTTCAATAATATCACCTTTATGCACCGGTTTCACCATGATCTGATAATGATCCATACATTCTCGTAATGCGACTTCATCCCAGTACTTCTCTTTTCCACCCGGCATCTGATACACAGTTTCAATATCTGTGGCCATTTGAACAGCATCTTCCTTATTCCAGTAAGAGATTCCAAACATATGATGACAATTCTCACCGCCTACAGACAATTTTGTAATCATGCCTTTTTTGTTCGTATGAAAACACCAGTCATCTGTGCGATCCACTTTCATTCCCAAATAATTGGATGTATATTCATACTTTCGGATCACTTCAGAATGGTATAATAATAAATCACTTTCCAAAACATAAGCATTCGCCAATAAATCTTTGACCAGCACAGCACTGGAAATATTATTGGCTTCATTGTATCTTGGATTTTCAATAAATTTGATCGTAGGATACTTTTTGAGCAATACATCAAATTGTTCTCCCAAATAACCGCGAACGATCGTGATGTCTTCAATGCCCGCATCCAATACCGCATCCAACAGAGTTTCGATCAAACGTTTGCCATGTACAAGAATCAACGGCTTTGGCGTATTCAATGTGATTGGTACAAGCCTTGAACCGAAACCAGCCGCCAGAAAGATGGCTCTTTTTACACGATGTGGCTCCAACCATTCATAACCTTTTAAGCTCACTTGATAATGTCCGCTGGCGATTGTCTGTATCAACTCCATCGTACAAAGCTCCTGTAGTGTGCGATTAATGACGCCCAAAGATACATCCAATGCTTTGGCAAGTTCACGCTGTGTATACTTTTTATCTTGCGCACGTTCAATGCGCACCAATACTTCAAATTGATTCCATGTAAGATTCATCTTTCTTCTTCCTCTCTAATCACTGATTCGTAAGCTTTCGCTTCATTCCGTAGACCACTAGTTTCATCATGCCATTGACAAACAAAATCAGTACCGATATGAACGCAGTCGCTTCAATCAAAGACTGTGAATCAAACTGAGGGATCATGAGTGCCAGCGGCATATTGCGGAAATTTGCCAAGAAGGATACGGCCGATATGGTAACCATAGCGTTGACAAACATATAGGAAAACATCTCGATGATGGTTGCTTTGGTGGACGGAAGATAAACGTCCATTAACATTCTCCATTTACCTATTCCCAATGTCACAGAAACATCTTCCATTTTTTCATTGAAATTAGACAGGGAATTATAGGCCAACAAATACGGTGATGCGAAGAAATGTGTGATATTGACCATGATTAAAAGTGCAAACGTTCCATAAATCGCACTTCCCCGAAATGTGAGCACATAACCAAGCCCCAACACAATACCGGGAATGGCAAGTGAAATCATGGAAATCAAATGAATACTGATATTGGCAAGGTTGCGTTTTCCTCTTGCGGTAATATAAGCACTCATATACGTGAAACAAAGACCGATAAGCGCAGTCGCAAATGCGATTGCCAAAGAATTCATGAAGTAAGATCCAATACCTAGTGCAAATGCTTTTTGTACATTCGAAAAAGAAAAAGATAGATCAATTGGATAATGTTCAACAAACGACAATGCCACAAATGACAAAATCGGCAATGAAATCAAGCATACGATTGTCACACAAAAGATATAAGCGATACGATCACGTTTCTTATTCGGCTTGATTTGATAGGACCGTATAATAGTAGAGGAACCTGTCGCATTCTCATTTTTTAAATCCAACCAAAAGGCAATCAATGCCGGAATGAGTAAAATCACGCCAATGATGGCACCTTTGGAAAAATCCAAAAGACCAATGACTTCACGATACATATACACCGGCAACGTCATCGTTTTCCCCCCCACCATCAACGGAACACCATAATCTGTAAATATCATCGTAAACGTCGCAAACACCGCAGATAATAACGGTCGCTTTAAATTTGGAAGCGTTATTGTTAAAAACTGCTGCGCCTTGCTTAATCCCAGCACACTTGCGGCTTCATATGTCGTATAATCCTCATAACGAAACACATCGTTCAGCATTAGAAATGCCATCGGAAATGCATAAAGAATCGATCCCATGATAATGCCGGTATAGCCATACAGATTGATATTGATGCCTAGAAAATTCGTAATCAAACCATTATCGCCAAACAAAAATACCAACCCCATACCATGAGAAATGGAAGGAATCAACATAGGAAGCGTAAACGCCATGGAAAATAAAGATCGATAGCGCATACTACTGCGATTGACACACCATGCAAGTGCCAAAGCCAAAGAAATTGAAATGATCGTGGCGGATGTGGTGCAAACAAGCGAATTTACCAGCATTGGAAAAAACTGCGGTGCCTGGAACACTTTTTGAATATCTTGAGGATGTATATTGCATATCAACATGATTAAAGGCAATATCACAGAAACAAAGAGAAATACACAGATCAGCACCTTTAAGCTGTAATACGTTCTATTTTTCATATAAAGACCTTCCGGTGCAATGTAACAGCGACTGCAATTTCTGATCTAGATGTGCAATCACAAAATCTTTGATATATTGATTGGCTGGATGATCGTAAATATTTTTTGGGGTATCCAGCTGTTCAATGTTCCCTTCACTCATGACCATAATGCGATCACTTAAATAAAATGCTTCCTCTTGTTCATGTGTAATGAAAATCATTGTCGAATTGAACTTCTTCTGAATTTCCTTCAATTCTTTTTTCATAACTTCGCGCATACTGACATCCAATGCTGAAATTGGTTCATCCAGCAAAATGATTTTTGGATTTAAAGCCAATGTACGGGCGATTGCTACACGTTGTTGTTGACCACCGGATAATTGGTTCGGCCGCTTGTCCAACTGATCATGCATACCGATTTGATCCAATGTTTGTTCCGCAATTTTACGACTGTTTGGTTTTAAGTCAGCACGCAATTTCAACGCATATTCCACATTTTCCAATACGCTCATATTGGGAAACAGCGCATAATTTTGAAAAATAATGCCCATATCACGCTCATGCGGTTTCCTGGTAGAAATATCTTCACCATCCAGCAATACACTTCCTCCGCTTTGCGTTTCTAGTCCGATCAAAATTCGAAGCAATGTTGTTTTCCCACATCCGGATGGTCCAAGTACACTAAGGAACTCCCCTTCTCTGACATCGAACGATAATTGATTCAACACTGTTTTTCCATCAAAATCTTTATATAAATCTTTGACTTGTAATTTGATATGTTCCTTTAATACTTCCATAACTCCAACAGCCTTTCTTTTTCTTTGATTTCTTCAATACCTTGCATATCTGCATAATGAATATCTTTCGGATAGTTTTCAATCGTATTGACTTGGTCTTTCAAAATCTGTTCCGGTGAAAAATATTCCTTATCATATACAAGAAAATCATTTACGATAAAAGTAAAAACTTTCTTGATTTCTTCATCTTCTTCTCTGCCTTTTAACAAAGCCGTTCCTGTTAAAGAATATGGAGATCCTTCCTTTGGAAAAATGATTTCGAATTGATTACCTTTATTGATTTCATTTACAGCTTGAAAAGTCAAACCCAAACCGATGCCAATTTCTCCTTGAATGAGCAGTTTAACAGGACCAGATCCAGATTCACTGAACTGCTTGATGTTATGTTCCAACTGATCGATGTAAGAAAGCGCTGCTTCATCCCCCAATGTATTTACAAGACTCTTGTAGAAAAAATAACCAGTGCCGCTAGATTTGGGATCCGGCATCGCAATCAATCCTTCGTATCGAGGATCCAATAGTTCTTCATAACTGGTAGGAATTGGTAAATTGTGTTTTTCCAGCACTTTTTTATTGATGATAAACGAACCAGCTTGACGCTCCCATGTGACATAGCGATTATCATGTACAGCCGGTTTCAAATCATCCAAAAAGTCCAACTT
This sequence comes from Erysipelotrichales bacterium, assembly GCA_910576345.1. GTDB lineage: Bacteria > Bacillota_I > Bacilli_A > Erysipelotrichales > Erysipelotrichaceae > C-19. Next base: position 621 of record CAJTIT010000006.1, on the reverse strand, counting down.
AGAAAATCCTGAAATATCAGCTAAAGAAGTCTTGATATTATCCATGTAAGAACTTTCCAATCCGACAATGATATCTGCATCTGTTCCAATACCTTCCATATGGATTTTCGCAGCTGCTTTCGCAGTTGGCATATACATGACACGTATGGAACTGTTTGGAAAATGCTCATCCAGCTGTCGCTGTAATTCTTCGCCGCGAAATTGTTCCATACTGGAATAAATTATAATCGTCTCATCTTTGTTTTTTGATACATATAATAGTAGCGTTATTGTAATAACTGTTATAAACAGAAATATTTTTTTCATGAATTCACATCCATTCATTGAATTATTCATTATTAGAACACATCCTGCGTAATTATAAAGCAAATAAATTAAAAACACAAGTTTTTCAGATTCATTTGTTCATTTTTAATGAAATAAACATTTATAATGAACGATATCACAGATGAACAGCGAAGAAGCAGAAAAAAGCGTGAAGTGCAAAAGTAACTTCCACTTCAAAAGGTTGAAAAATATATAGTGGAAATAAGCGATACAAAAGCGATAAATAAAGAAAATATGAGAAGTTTTTAAGGAAGTATTGAAGTAAAATCGTAGTTCATGGTATACTATCGACGT
>CAJTIT010000005.1 GCA_910576345.1 Erysipelotrichales bacterium | reverse complement strand
AGCATTAAAAGCGAGCATTAAAATTACAACGTAAGTCTATAATGTAGGTATATAAATTTTCAATAGGAAAAGCTAGTATTTATGCTTGTTTATCGTATAAATAGTAGCTTTTTTATGTCTTCTCTCTTTTTTTAAGTGGCAAACTTGGGTTATATCATATTTTCCTTAATTTTCCATTTCATTTTCAACTTGAATATGATTATTTTCATATAGATATCCTCTAAGCTTTTTCATCAATTTTTCTGAGAAATTTAGAACTTTTCGTTAATAAAAGTATTCTATATATTGTAGGACATGGAGGAATCAACATGGGTAAAAGGAAGCAAATCTTTCGTGGTATTTTAACGAGTTTTAATATTTTATTTTGCTATACGGTTGGGATTACTCTATATTTTAGCTTTCCGGAAGAATATTTCTGGTACACCATTTTTGCGATCATCAGCGTCTGTATTTCTTTGATGATCATGTTCTCCAACAATTATTTCATTAATCGTTGGATCTGGCTGGGAATTGTGCTCGGCTTGCCTATCGCATATTATGCGTATGAATGCATATATTTACTTTTTCCCTCAATCTATAAGTATTTCCATCCATACTTATATTATGGATCCATCAATCATAATGCGAATTCACTTATTATGTTCGTTATTCAATTTTTTGGCATATATTTGATTTTATTGCCGCTGGCCTATGATGTTATCAAAACCAATCGTAAGGATCGACTGCCTTATTATTTCTACTTTGATGAAGAATTCGATTCTTAGCCTTTCCTCAATACCGATGAAGCATTGATTCATGAAATCATTGCTTTTTTTCTATCAAAACGGATTGAAAATCGTCGTAGTCACATCGCTCAACCGTGACAATCAAAATGTTTTGCGATATAATACGTTTATTGAGGTGTAACATATGAAACAGATACTATTTTTTGACGTAGATGGAACATTGTTTGATAACAAACATCATAAAGTACCACAAAGCGCCATTGATACCTTACAAATATTAGGCAGGCATTATTTGTTGGGCATCGCAACCGGACGCTCGCTGCATACCCTTTTTGAATTCAAAATTACAGAAATGTATCCATGGGATGTATATGTCTGTAACAACGGACAATTGGCTTATGATGCCAATCATAAAGAAATCTATCGAAATCCGTTAAAGCCGGAAATTGTTGATAACTTTTTGTCCATTGCGAAACAGCGAAAAGAACCGCTGTTGCTTGGCACTCCTTACTGGTATCAATTTCAGGAAGTAAACGATTATCAAAGAGAAGCACATGATTACTTCAATCTCCCCATTCCGCAAGCGATTGGCGATATTCATCAAGATGTTTTCATGATCTGTCTTTACGGGCCCAAAGGCTTTAATTACGAAGCCTATCAAATGGAAGGTGTTGATTTATTGCCTGGTCAATCAACTTATTGCGATGTGATTGCGAAAGGCTCCGGAAAAGAAGTCGGTATTGCCAAAGTCATGAATATACTCCATGCGGATACATATGTCGCCTTTGGAGATTCCGATAATGATCTTGGCATGTTGAAAAACGCCGATTATGCGATTGTGTTGGGGCAAGGCAGTGAAAGCGCCAAACAGCTTGCGGATTATATTACAAAACCTGTGGATGAGGATGGTATTGCCTATGCATATGCACACTGTGAAATCTTTGATACCATCCGTCGTTTAGAACAAAAAGAAAATAACAAGGAGTGATAGAATGCACAATATACGCTATCGCCGCATTGTCGTAAAGATTGGTTCTTCGTCTTTGACGCATGCATCCGGCAATTTGGATTTCAAAAAAATCGATCGACTGGCCATGGTATTATCAGATTTGAAAAATCAAGGACATGAAATAATTTTGGTTTCCAGTGGCGCTGTCGCAGCCGGACGTGCCAAACTGCAAATGCAAAAGAGTACAGATACCATGAAAGAAAAACAAGCGGCAGCTTCCGTCGGACAATGTGAACTCATGTTTCTTTACGACAAATTTTTCTCTCAATATGGACAAATCGTGGCACAGCTGTTATTAACAAAAACAGTATTGACCAATGATTCTTTGCGTGAAAATGCAGTAAATACATTGTCTGCTTTATTAGAATATGGCGTGATTCCGATTGTGAATGAAAACGACAGTGTTGCGGTTGATGAAATTGCTTATGGTGACAACGACACCTTATCTGCCGTTACCGCCAGCATCATTCATGCGGATTTATTGATATTACTGAGCGATATTGACGGCTTATACGATGATGATCCATGCAAAAATCCAAATGCAAATTTCATTGAAGAAGTCACACACCTGGATGCATCCTTGATGCAACTTGCCAAAGATACATCCAGTAATGTTGGAACCGGCGGGATGGTCACAAAACTGCAAGCCGCAAAAATTGCGATGGAATCCAATATGGATATGATCATTGCCAATGGCAAGCATCCCGATATTGTATATGAATTACTACAGGGAACAACACGTTGTACTCGCTTTTTAGGAAAGGAGCAATCCAAATGGAAATCTTAAAACAAGCAAAACGGTTGAAACAAGCATCCTATGCAATCATGAATGCCAACACAAAACAGAAAAACAATCTGTTGAAAGAAATATACGAGCAGCTAGATCAACATCGCAAGGCCATTTTAGAAGCAAATGCATGCGACGTGCGAGCTGCGCAAGAAAAAAATATGCCGGAAAACCGCATTGATCGAATGATGTTAAATGAACAACGCATTGATGGAATATTAGAGGGCATCCAACAAGTGATCGCACTAAAAGATCCCATCGGAGAGCGCATCAAACATCCCTCCTTATATAATGGATGCACATTGTCACAGCTGCGCGTTCCTTTGGGCGTCGTTGGCATAATTTATGAAGCACGCCCCAATGTGAGTGTTGATGCATGCGTATTGTGTTTAAAATCCGGAAACGCTGTATTTTTACGAGGCAGTAAAGATATTTTGGCAACCAATCGCATATTGGTCAACATCATGAAACAAGCGTTGATGCGACAAGGTTTCAACGAAGATTTGATTATGCTTGTGGAAGATACCACGCATGAAAGCGCAAGAGCTTTTATGCGCCTTCATGGTTATTTGGATGTTTTGATCCCAAGAGGCGGCGCTAAATTGATCCAAGAATGTGTGGAACATGCCAATGTGCCTTTAATAGAAACAGGAAATGGCAACTGCCATGTTTATGTGGACGCTAACGCCGATTTTGAAAAAGCACTGCCGATCATCCTCAATGCGAAAACACAGCGGACCAGTGTTTGTAACGCATGTGAGAGTGTGTTGTTGCATCGTGATATTGTTTCTGCGTTTGCGCCAAGATTGATAAAGGAATTAAAAAAACACCACGTACTATTACATGGTGATAAAACAATCTGTTCCTTTGATGCACAGATTGTAAAGGCAAATGAAGAGGATTATGCGAAAGAATACCTTGCTTTGGAAATTTCCATCAAATGCGTGGATTCTTTGGAAGATGCGATTTGTCATATCAATCAATATTCCACTCATCATTCCGAATGTATCGTCAGTGAAAACAAATTTGCAATTAACAAGTTTTTAAAAGAAGTGGATTCTGCTTGTGTATACGCCAATGCCAGCACACGTTTCTCCGATGGTTTTGAATTTGGACTAGGAGCAGAAATCGGCATCAGCACGCAAAAACTGCATGCACGTGGTCCTATGGGTTTACAAGCCTTAACCACGTTAAAATATATCGTAGAAGGTAATGGGCAAATTCGATCATAATCATTTGAACTACCGTTAAAAAAAGCGGTGGTTTTTTTATTACAAAGCAGTTCCTTTTTGTGGAATTGAAAAGTTATTCAAATCTAAACCTTCATGTGCCAACAGCCACATCTTCTTATCGATACCGCCTGCATAACCAACCAGACAACCCGTCGTTCCCACAACACGATGACAAGGAACGATGATCGAAATCGGATTATGTCCTACTGCTTTACCTACAGCTTGTGCCGACATATGGTCAAGTCCTCTTTTTTTCGCCATTCTTTTTGAAATTTCTCCATATGTCATTGTTTGTCCATATGGAATTTCACAAAGAATATTCCAAACCTCTTTTTGAAAATCACTGCCTTTTAAAGAAAATGTTAATTCATGAATGGATGGCTGTTCTCCTTGAAAATAATGTTTCAGCCATGTGATGGTCTGTTGTAATATCAAGGAATCGCCACATGCTTTCATATGATGAAGCAATGCATTTGGATAATATTTCTGTTTTTGTATCCATACGCCAATGAGTGCTTGATTTTCCTCTGCCAACAATAACCTTCCGATTGGCGAATCATAAAACATTGTTTTGATCATCATGATCGCTCCTTTTTACAAATCCCATTGAAAGATGCTTAAATCTACGTGCTGCGCATCTTTTAAAGCAACCCCTTCTTTTTGTAACAGCTCTGCTTGTTCTCTCCATCCCGATACCAGTCTTCCGGCATGGTTGACCACTCGATGGCAAGGATAATCTCCATACAACGCCGCATGTTTCAAAACATTGCCGATGAGACGCGCATTTTTTTCCCTTCCAATTAACCGTGCAATTTGTCCATAAGTCGCAACGCAGCCTTTGGGTATTTCTCCTACTGCGCTCAGTATCTCATAAATCAAATCATCGTTTAGAACATGTGCCATATTCTATCCATCCATTTCTTGTTTCTTATCTAAACGCATCTTTTTCATGATATCCTTGATTTCATCATTTGTTTCATCAAAAAACACCAAACATTTTGCGTCAGCGGATTGCTTATGTGAAACATACGGCTGATCACTTAATAAATGCATGCGGCAGTCTTCATCACCATACAGTGGATATCGGCGCTGATGCACGTCTTCCAAATAATATCGATGTTTCCCTTTACATAAGCTACATCTCACTTTATCATTGTCTTTTTCACAATAATTGATCGGGCAGTATTCCATGATCATTAGTTCTTCCCTGCCATAAACAAAATCCAAAAAATTTCCTCTACAACCATATCGATTGTAAAATGCTTCTTTCAGTTCTTTTGTTTTTTGTTCATCGCATTCTGTGGACAACATAATCTGTGAAACATGATGATCGAACAAATACGCAGCCGCATAAGAGTTTGTGACATTGAGATATTGCGTAGCGATCATTTTCGTATTTGGTTGATATAAAGCACCTATTTCTGAAATCAGACAAGGCTTGTTTGGATAGGCTTGTTTCATCACACGCTTTCCTGCATAACCAATTCTGATATCATCCTGTTCTGTTAAATCATCTATAAAACAATTACATTCATCCAAATTGATCGCATTCAACTGACTGTGATGATGAAGCCATACAATTGTTTCATCACTTGGATGGATTTCAATATTGCGTTTATATATCTGTTTGCTTTGTTTTGGTAATCGTGCAATGCGTTTTTCATATAATTTTTGTAAAGCATTTCTTCGTACTTCATTGATGGTTTTAATTGGTATCGTAATACCGTCTTCCATATCGATCTTACATTGATCAATTTCAAAAATCGTATCTTTGCATTTGGACAGCTGCGCTTGTATCCGCTCTTTATCAAGTGGTGTCTTTACAGCTTTCTCTGCACAGACATCGCTTTTTACACCCACCTGATGTCCATCCATGTCACGAACGATCAAACAAAATTCTTTTTGACATTTGATTTGTGCCTGCATGAAAACTTTCACTTTTCTCAGTTTCTTTTGTACATATGTTTGGATCGATTCCAACTGGTGAGTGTCACTTGTTTTGACCACAACTGTATTGTTTGGAATATATCCATCTACTTCTACTTCAACACTATCATTCACATCCGCATGATTTTGTAAAAGACCATGAACATACAATTTGTTTACCATACATCCGACATCTTCCTTCGGACATAAAAAACGGATACCGTCATGTTGGTTAAGCGGTTTTGATAATTGTATTGTTACACGTCTTCCCTTTTTCTTCTGCACAGTACCGATCACAACTCCCACATGATTGGGTCTGGTCGCATTAATCAAACGACTGCCCTTTTCATGAAAGATATGTCCGTTGGTAAAGCCGCGATTGAAGATCTTTTGCATATCTTCCAAAGCTGTCAAATCATTAAAAGGATTCCCTTGCATATGTGCATCGATTGCCTTTCGATACATCTGACACATCAGCGCTACATACTGAGGCCGTTTCATTCTTCCTTCTATTTTAAATGAGGTGATTCCTGCATCCATCAATTCCGGAACATGATGCAACGTATTCAAATCTTTGGGACTTAACAGATATTCGCCACACTGTTGTATATAGCCATTTTCATTTGCCAATCGATATTTCATACGACACATCTGTGCACATTCTCCCCGATTGCCACTCCTTGCCAGTTTTTTTGCGCTTATCAAACACTGCCCACTGTAAGATACACATAAGGCGCCTTGTACGAAAACCTCCGTTTCGATACCCAGTTTTGTATACCTCTGGATTTCTTCTATACTTGTTTCTCTTGGCAAGACAATTCGTTTCATGCCCGCTTCTTTCATAAACAGAATGGAAGCTTCATTATGAATATGCATCTGCGTAGACGCATGCAGTTCCAAATCCGGAAAACTTTGGTGAAGCAGATCAAAAAGCCCCAAATCTTGAATAATCAACGCGTCCACACCTTGTTGGTATAAAAATTCCGCATATCGAAAAGCCGGCTCCATCTCATGTTCAAATAACAGCGTATTCATCGTTACATAGACTTTGACACCATATCCATGTGCATATTGAAGCGCCTGTATCATTTCCTCATCATTGAAATTGTTCGCATATGCTCTGGCACCAAACATGACGCCTCCCAAATATACGGCGTCACATCCGTTTTGAATGGCAGCTTGTAGTGCATCCATGGATCCTGCGGGCGCCAATAATTCGACTTTATTCACCTATCATCCCTCGCTTTAGATGATTCTATTATACATGGTTTTTGTAAAAAAATCATTTCCTACAGATTTCACCCATCATAAGTTTCATTATCATTAATCTTTTTGTATTTCAAATTATGTACCATTGCCTTTAACATTACATTTTGTTTCGATAGTTTTCACAACACGCCACATCTTGTTTTGTTGGTTATGCACAGCACTGTTATGCCGCATATCTGCCAATTTGACTTGCACAGTCAAAGAAGATGTTGCGACTCGACTTAAATAATCCTTTAAAGATTCATGCGCACGTTTGGTAATACGATCCATTTTGAAAATCACCTCGTCATCAAATCCGTCTTGTATTCAATCATCCAAAGTAACGTCTGTATCTTTCACGACATCGTGAAGATATGCGACTATATTCTGCTGATCGCCTTTCACAAGCGATGCGACGGCTTTGGGATGCTCAATATAATCGACTCCATTTTTATCTGCCTGTCCTTGATGGGCAAGTGTCGCTATTGCTATCGCTTTATTTTATGCTTCATTCATACTTTGTCTCCTCCCTTGCTTGTGTAAAAGTTTCCAATACATAATATAAACGCACACGATCTTTATCTGACATTGGTATATTCGGATTGTAAAGATAATGTGCCAATACATCCGCATCCTTTAAGATCTCTGCCATCTCACCGTCTTCTTTACAGGCTTTATTGGAATGTACTTTAATCGCATGCACGATTTCTCGAATTTCCTCATTTGAAAATAATTGGCTCTTTTGAAGCAGATCTTTTGTGAATGCAGCGCTTTTCTCAGCATGATTGTGCGTACCGCTGTTACATGCATACATAGAAATATCGTGCAGCATAGCCGCTACTGCACAAAGCTGTGCATCTGCTTTTCTTATAAGCGCCAACATGGTCGCAAACTGTGAAACGCCATATAAATGAAGATAAGCAAATTTTCGATCACTTTCTTGATGTAATTGTTTTAACAACGCATCTACTTCCATACGAATTTTCTCTAACCGATCCATTTTAACGCACATCCTTTCTTCCTATCATATGAGTCCTTTCACCGAATATGAATCATTTTTTTATCACTCTTATTATAACATGGTCATTCATTATTTGTGTAATCGTTATCAAAAATATCGCAATAACACAAAATATACATCAATATCTGTGAATGCTTCTAATAAGCTTTTTTATCGAATTAAGTCAATAATAAGTTTCATGATTCTTTTTTTGTCAAAAGATTATGAAAGCTAAAATCAAGCGCCTCAATAAAGGTTAAAAGCCTAAATAAAATCCATTTTTGATATGTAGTTTCCAAATAGCAGTGTTGTGTAAAACGCTATTGTACATAATCCATACGATTTTCATCATGACAACATCACAAACCGTGAGATTACAATTAGCTTGATATATCTGAGAACTATTGCCAGAATACAAAATAAGCATTTACGAACTTCAGGAATATGGGGTATAATAAAGAAAAAAAGGAGGATGCTTCATGGTTATCAAAGATCCTATGCTGGCAGAGACAATTGCCTGTTCCCTGCATAAAAGCAAAGAAGACATTACAATAGAAGATTTACAGAACATAACGTCCATTCATGCAAGAGGCTTGAATATCCAATCATTGGAAGGTTTGGAGCATTGTGAAAATATTACACATTTGGATGTAAGCGGCAATCAAATTGAAGTGCTGGAGCCGCTTTCCCATCTTCATAGTTTGGAATATATCAATTTAAGCAAGAATTTTCTACATGATATTTCTGCATTGCGTGATTTCCGCAATCTGAAACGATTGGATTTATCACGCAATCATCTGTTTGTGATGGATATATCCAGTATCAATACAATGATCAATTTGGAAGAATTGAACTTAAACCGCTGCAAAGTAGACGCAATTACGTATTTGGAAGGCTGCCGACATTTAAAAAAACTGTGGCTCGGCATTGAAAATGGGCCGTTTCCACTTGGCATTCTTGGAACATTAAGCGAATTAAAAGAACTGCACATGAATAAAATGTGGATGTATGAAATATCGGATCTGACCTATTTAAGACATCTGGAAGTACTCGATCTTTCAACCAATCTGTTTTCTGATCTTTCACCAATTACATCCATGACACATTTGAAAAGCATCAACTTAGCCAATAACAAATATCTGAAAAACTATGAAGTTCTGAAACAGATGCCGGAATTAGAAGGGCTGGATATTTCCTATAATGAATTATCAGATTTCTCATTTCTTAAGGATCTTCCGTTTTTAAAAGATCTGCGTCTGTTACAAACCGGAATCTGTGATTTGCGCGTGCTGTCTTCCATGCGTCACTTAGAGAAACTGGATATTTCCGACAATCGTGTAGAACATTTGGATGCATTGCCAGAAATGAAACATCTGCGTTATTTCAATGCGAGTAGCTGTGGCATCAAAGACATTTCATTTTTAAAAAATGCAAAACATATCAAAGAATTGAATCTTTTTAATAACAATATTTTGGATATTGATATATTGCAGGATTGTGTGGAAATGACAAATCTGGATGTCGGCAATAACAACATTAAAAATATTCACTGCCTATCAAACATGCACAATCTGGAAGAGCTTGGTCTTGCCAATAACTATATTAGCGATCTTACGCCACTGGCACACATGACCAATTTAGGAACACTCAATTTATATGCAAATGTGATCAGTGATTTGACTCCCATCCGCAATTTGATCAATCTTGTTTCTCTGCGACTGGATCATAATGCGATTTATGACCTGTCACCGCTTCAATCATTGATTTATTTAACATCACTGACTTTGAAAGCAAACTATATCAGTGATGTCACACCACTTTTAGAGCTAAAAAATTTAACGGAACTTCGACTTGTGGATAACCCGATTGAAAATATAGAAGTATTAGAGTCATTGGATGTCTATGAAAAATTAACTGCTTGATTATAAAAGCCATCGTTTGCGATGGCTTTTTTCTATACGTAAGCAAATCAAATATAAAATTGAAGTTTTTTTCATTCCTTACACCATTCGACAAAATTCGCCGTTATGATTTGATAAACTATCATTGGCAAGAGGTCATTGCTTGCCCCATACGTAAATGATCCCCGAACTATCCCTAATTTACGTATATCATTCTATCCCCTATAAACAGTAAAGGACGCACATACTTCAATGATGCGTCCTTTACTATGTGGAATAGTTTATAAACTTTGAGAATGCAATTGTCTCTGTGCTTGCATAACAAGCAAAATGCAAATCTTTCATGATGCAAAATACGCCTGCTTTTCACAATTCACCAATCCTTGCAATATCGTCTAGTGTTTTCGTTAAAAAATAAAAGTCATAACAGCAGCAATTCATTTATTTAAACATTATGAAAGTCATTTTGTTTAACATGCTTTCACCGTTTTTGGAAGATCTTCTATGAATTCCCTATATTTTTTGAATTGGATTTCTTCTTGTTCTTCAACAACCGCATAGAATACATCTTTTGTATCATACAAGATGGTATATCGATCCGGTTTTACCAAGATGCACTGCATCGCTATTTTGCATCTGGTATGATTGCCATTTACTTCTACATCTTCATAAGCATATTGCGTACTCACAAAAAACGTATGTTCCAACCACGGTGCCTGATATTGACCCGGCTGGATTCCTTTCAAAAATATATCTACACTTACGATTTCTACATATGTATCGGGAAATTCTTTCTTTGCACAAGCAAGCAGTTCTATTTCATCAAACGTCTTTATCCGCATGTGTCCATACCTCCAAGCAGGCTAATTATAACAGTTTTTTTTTATACCTGCCATAAAATTCTTTGTTTTACACCTTAGAAACGATATACAAATGAAATAAAATCAGTTAAAATATAAGGTATGTTTAGATTGGAGAAAACAATATGACGCATTGGATCAAACAAGCACAGTTTTACCATATTTATCCGCTAGGCTTTTGTGGCGCACCACAATATGCGAGTGAAGAAAAAGAAACTGCACACCGTATTAAAAAAATCATTTCTTGGATTGAGCATTTAAAAGCTATGCACATCAACGCATTATATCTAGGTCCGATATTCTCATCGTTTGAACATGGATATGATACAAGTGATTATCGCCTATTGGATCATAGACTTGGAACAAATGAAGATATGATGGAAGTAGCCAACGCCCTTCATGAAAATGGCATTCGATTGGTTTTAGATGGTGTATTCAATCATGTGGGACGTGAATTTTGGGCATTCCAAGATTTACTGGAAAAAGGCGAATCATCACCTTATAAAGACTGGTTTCATCATGTGAATTTTCACGGATCCTCTCCTTATGGGGATCCATTCTCTTATGAATCATGGGAAGGTCATTACAATCTTGTAAAACTGAATTTACGTAATGAAGAAGTCATACGCTATCTGTTAGACAGTGTTGGATACTGGATCGATGCTTTTGATATTGACGGACTGCGATTGGATGCAGCTGATTGCATCGATCATGATTTTTTCCGTCGCTTAAAAGCATATACGAAAGCACGTAAGGACGACTTTTGGTTAATGGGTGAAATCATTCATGGCAATTATGCGGTGTGGGCAAATCCGGATATGCTAGATTCTGTCACAAACTATGAATGTTACAAGGGGCTGTATTCCTCCCATAATTCGAAAAATTATTTTGAAATTGCATATTCCTTGAATCGACAATTTGGAAACGGCGGCATATATCAAAATTTAGATCTATATAACTTTGTGGACAATCATGATGTTAATCGGCTTTCGTCTACTTTAAACAATACGAGCGATCTTGAAAATGTATACACTATGTTATATGCAATGCCGGGTATCCCCAGCATCTATTATGGCAGTGAATTCTCTTGTGAGGGGGTAAAACAGCGCGGAAGTGATGCAAATTTACGACCTTGTTTAGAATTGACGCCAAACAATCGTACACATCCACTTGTTAAGCATATCAAAAAACTGGGTGAAATACGCGCAAATCATCCCGCATTGTGTTTTGGGAACTATGAACAGGTGATGTTAAAAAATGAGCAATATATTTTTGTTAGAAAATATGAAAAAGAAAGCGTATATGCAGCGTTCAACTGCGCTGACAGTGAACAGTCACTGACGATTCAAACCACGCAGTCACTGAAAAATGCATTTACAAACGAAGTTTATGTATCAAAGAATAACCAGGTTCAATTTTCATTAGGATCACATGAAAGCGCCATTTTATTAGAAACATCAATGAAACCTAGCGTAAAGAAAACAAAGCCTGTCTTCAAAAAAGCAATGAAAGAAACGAAAGAAACAATAACACAGCCCTTGAGCATACAGATAGGACACTACCGTCATTTCAAAGGAAATGATTATGCCGTTCTTTATATCGCCAAACACAGCGAAACACAAGAACCTTATGTAGTTTATCGGGCACTGTATGGCGAGTGCAATGTTTGGATTCGCCCATTATCCATGTTTGTAGAAAACGTAGAAGTGGACGGACAAAAAGTTCCAAGATTCACTTATATCGGTAAGTAAACATTGTTTAGCAGGCACATGTAATAAAGCATAGCAAATAAACATGCACTGCATATAAAAAAGAAACGAAGACTATGATGATCGTTTCTTTTTTTCATCTCTGCATACATGATCCTGTTTATTGATTTTACGCAAAACACGACAAGGATTTCCAACCGCAATGACATGATCCTCAATGTCATGCGTTACGACACTACCCGCACCGATGATGACGTCATTGCCAATCGTAACACCAGGCATGACCTTGACGTCCCCACCAATCCATACGTCATTTCCAATCATAATTTTTGATGCATATTCCAAACCTTTTCTTCTGGTATGTACATCGAAGGGATGATACGCAGTATAAAAGCCACAGTTTGGGCCAATGTACACATGATTCCCAAAAACCACAGGCGCACAATCCAAAATAACACAGTTATGATTACAGTAAAAGTCTTCTCCAATCTCTATCTGCGAACCATAATCACACCAAAATGGTGTTGTGATATAAAATGACGTTCCTGTTTTCGCAAATAATTTTTGAATGATGCCTTTCTGTTCCTCTATGAGTGATGGCCGCAAATGATTGAGTTCAAAACACAAATCCTTGCATCGTAAACGTGCCTGCACCAATTCTTCATCATTTGCATCATACAATTCACCTTTTAACATCTTCTCTTTTTCACGCATTATCATCCATTCCTCTCTTCCTATAAAAACAATGGTCCAATCAGACCATTGCTTATTCCATTTACTGTGATATTTGTTTTGTCAGCGTTTGTGCAGACAATGTATTCTGTTCAAAGAATCGCTGCATTTTATGCTTACATGCACAACGCAAAGATATTTCTTTTCCATTCTTCAGCCGTACCATTAATTCCTCATAATCATATGTGCGGGAACGAAAGTGCCATGACTCCACATCATTCCAGTACAATAAAAAGCAATCATCCGGCAAAGGAGAAACATGATAAAAAACCGCAAATGTATCATAGAAATCCACAAGTATTTCATTCTTAATAAAAATCAAATAATAAAGCGATACAGAAACCAATAATCCTCCAATCAGATATAGGTGAAAAAAGAATATTAAAGAAATACCAACAATCAGCGTACAAAGAAACCATAAGTAAGGCTTGGTAGATACACAATCCTTTTTCTTTTCATCCTGTGGTAGATTCCTGATTTTTAACTGCTTACTGCGAACATTCAATTCTTTACACCTTCTTGCTTATCACTATTATATTCTTTTTTTTGTTCATTTCAACACTTTCACATAATTCCACTTATTTTCATGCAATTCCTCCATGACGAAAAAGAAATACATCTATATTTTTTATGGAAATCATGTATAATATGGGTAACAAGACAGGAGGATGTGCGATGGATTGGAATGCATGGATACAGGAATTGACGACTTGGGGCAGCAATTCGGATTTACTGAAATATTCTTTATTTACGACGGTTATTACGACCATTGTCATACTGATTTGTGCCAAGATCATCAAACGCTTGTTGTTCCAACTCATTGAAAAGCGATACAAAGGCGCCAATAAAAGTTATGTTCTGCGTTTTGTTGGAATTTTGATTTATTCCATAGCTGCTTATGGTTTTTTAGATTTATTAACGCCTTTTGAAACGATACTGAAAACACTGCTTGCCAGTGGAGGTGTAATTGCTGTTGTTCTTGGTCTTGCGGCTCAAGAAGCTGCCGGCAATTTTATCAATGGACTCATGATCACCATATTCAAACCATTTAAAATCGGTGATTTAATCAAAGTGAACAATGGAGAACTCACAGGAATCGTTTGCGATATCTCCATTCGACATACGGTCATCCAAACATATGAAAACACAAAAATCATTGTACCGAACAGTGTAATCGATAAGGCTGTGCTGGAAAACGTTACCACTGTTGGTAATCAAAAAGGAAATTTTCTAGAACTGGAAATCAGCTATGAGAGTGATTTGGATTTGGCTATGCGTATCATTCAAGAAGAAGTGATGAAACATCCCAATTATATCGATGTTCGCAAGGAAAAAGATATCCTCGCAAAGAAACCGCCGGTAATTACAAGATTGATTGCCTTTGAGGAAAGCGGAATGAAATTAAAAACCACCGTATATTCAAAAAATCAGGCAGAAGGTTATGCCTTGTTATCAGATTTAAGAATTGCGATCAAAAAACGATTTGACGCCTCTGGTATTGATATTCCCTATCCTCACCGTACAATAGTCATGAAAGAATATAATGAAAACACAAAATGAAGAAAAGAACCGTGTTCCTATGGTAGAATCATTTCCATAAGACAGCGGTTCTTTTATAATCATCAACCTTTAAACGCATTGATTTCTTTCTTTTTTCTGATTATGTAGATAATGGCAATACATAATGAGCATGCCGCAAAAACTGCCCAAGATAAGCTAAACAAAACATTATATGCTTGCAAGCTACCTGCTTCTGCAAGAACTTCCTTCTTTTCTATGGATGCGTTTCCATCAAATGGTACATCCGGCTTTATCGTCTCATCTGGAATTGTAGGATGATTCCATTTATCTGAATCATCCGGCATATCTTCTTTGGATACTCCTAATACATAAATGATCGTATTTTCATTAAAAACATGTCCGATTCCTAATGTATTTTTTCCTTCTTTATCCAAATAAAAGCCTTTCCATTCATAATCTTGAAACAAACCGGTGGTGCCCATATCTTCCATGACGGAATAAAATGCCGCTAATTGATTGTTGTCTATTTCATATCCTTTCGTATAGCGATCTTCTGTCCAAACCACTTCATTTGTTCCATCCATGACAGCAATCATGGTCACCGTAATTTTTTCAATATCCTTTACAGTTACGGTAATCGTTTTTTCAGTAGCCAATCCTTCACTGTCCTTTACCTCATATGTAACTTCATATATACCGGGATGGTTCATATCCACACTATTCTTGATAACATCAATCGCATCGGTCACATTTCCATCTTCTAAATCAGTCGCAGTTACATCATCAAGAGGATTAAAGATATCTCCCACGCTCAATGTTTTATCATTTGCATGAATAATGGGCGCTGTATTTGTGATCGGATTTCCTACCGTAACTGTGGCAGTTCCTTGATAATAAATGGTACTTCCTGATTTTATCGTTAAACCAATTTCCGTGATACCTTCTTTTTCATTGCCACTCACCAATCCATTCTCGTCGACGATAGCTATTGTTTCATCAAAGGATGTCCACTCCTTTTTATAAAAGGTTGGTAAAGTTTCATTCGTTGGCAGTATTTTAAATGTCATTTGTACCGTCCCATTTGGTTCGATCTTCTGATCAGCGAGTTCTATATCTTTGACTAATAGTATTTTCTCTATTCTGCGCTCTTCCATCGATACAGGATCAATCACTGTAGCGATGATCTTTGCTTCACCGGCTTTCTTTGCAACATAATATACGCCATCATCTCTTGTTTCAATCGCAATCAAGTCCGGTGTATCGGTTGTATAAACAACTTCTGGTTTTTCTACTGTTTTATCCAGCATTTTGATTGTGGCAGACAACTTTCTTTCCTTCATTTTTCCACTCACATATAGGTCGCTGGCGCTAAACGCAAAATCCAATATCGACTGTTTCTTTATCACCATGTTTTCATCACGTATCGTTGTCAGCGTAACGTTATCATATGTAATACCAGAAATCACATCCGATGGAGAATCGGTT
Organism: Erysipelotrichales bacterium; assembly: GCA_910576345.1. GTDB lineage: Bacteria > Bacillota_I > Bacilli_A > Erysipelotrichales > Erysipelotrichaceae > C-19. The sequence goes on along the minus strand of CAJTIT010000005.1, from coordinate 98,331 downwards.
CCCCAATAGTTTTCATTTAAATTAATCATCCCTTTATTAAGAGAGCAACGGACTGCTTTTCCAAATACCCCTTCCAAGGTTTCGTCTCTTGTAAAATGGTTATGATTGACTCGTATAGGCGTCGTATTGGATGTATTTGTTTTTGTAATATAGATACCGTCACCTTGACTGTTACCGGCACCACTTCCATATGTACCATCTTTGTTCCAGTTAGCGGACACATTGCCTGTAACATTCGCTTCTGCTTGAACAATGGAAGATGAAAAATTGATACATGTATGATTTACATCACGTATTACATTATCGTTCACATTCATGGTGTTCATCGTTATAGTAATGTAGACACCGTTCGTCGCAAAATCTGTCTCACCGATATTGGCGATATAGTTATTGGAAACCTCTAATGAAATATTTATGTTTTTTTATTCTACACGATTTCTATCCATATATCTAGAACTCTACGCTTGATCTTTCATCTTTTCATTTTCGATATAATTCAATCATCACATACAAAAAAGGACTTGATATCCTTTTAGTACTCACTTTTGTTTCTGCGCGTTCCTTTTTTTCTTAATTTGGCATGCGACTTATGTTCCTTACGCTTGCCGTTACGCTTTTGGGATTCCTTGGAAAATGATTTATAATTTTCATTTATTTTCTTACGCCTTGGCGCCTCATCAATCTGAACAACGATCTGATGTCCGCGTATGGATGCACCCTGCATTTTTTCCAAAACAAGGTCAACTTTTGAAGCATCAATATCGACATTTGAAAAATGTTTTTTGATATCAATGCGTCCAATTGCTTTCGCATGTATGCCGGTTTCCTCAATAATCGCTGATACAATATTCCCCACTTGAATACCATCGCGCTTTCCAACATTCATATTGATACGTACCGCCTCAAATGCTTCACTATAATGTTTCACAGTTTCATGGTCTTCAATATCGATGACTTCATTATTATAATTCATGGAAATCAATGCACTAATCAGATTTTCAACCGCAACACCTTCCGCAAGCAATTCATTGGCGATTTCCATACTGTCTTGGTTGACACCTTCGTTACATGCATTCAAAACTTCCGAAATGAAGTTTCTGCGATTTACTGCTTCCATCTGTTGCGTTGTAGGCAAGAAACGCTTGGCAATGGTGGTTTTTGTATAACGCATAAGGTTTTTAATTTCCTGACGCTGTTTTTTCAAAGAAATCAAGGATATCGCTTTTCCTTTTTTACCTGCACGTCCGGTACGTCCGATTCGATGAATGTAATATTCGCTGTCCTGCGGCAAATCAAAGTTGATTACCAATGATATATTGTCTACATCGATTCCTCTGGCGGCCACATCCGTCGCAATTAAAATAGGATATATACCGGAACGGTATTGCGTCATGACACGATCACGCAAAGACTGTTTCATATCCCCGTGAAGCCCAATAGCTTTTATATCATGCGCATTGAGTTCGTCACAAAGTTCATCTACCATTTTTTTCGTATTACAGAAAATCATGCACAACTCCGGATCATAATGATTAAGCAGAACACGCAAAGCATTGACTTTCTTGCCTCTTGGCACTTCGTAATACACCTGATCCACCGTATCAATCGTTCTTGTGCTACTTTTGATTTGAACTTTGACCGGATCTTTTTGAAACTCTCTGGTTATTTTTAAAATAGCATCCGGCATCGTGGCTGAGAATAAAATCGTTTGCGCGTGTTTCCCTTCTGGCATAGATGATAAAATCTCCTCTATGTCTTCTTTGAAACCCATATTCAACATTTCATCCGCTTCATCCAGAATCACCATATCACATTCATTCAGCCGTAATGTATGACGACGCAAATGATCCATCAATCTGCCCGGTGTTCCAACAACAATCGCGCATCCTCTTTTCAACAGCTGAATCTGGCGCTCTATCGGCTGACCACCATAAACAGGCGCTATTTTCACACCTTCTTTATATTTCGAAAACTTTCTTAATTCCGTTGCGACTTGTTCCACCAATTCTCTTGTAGGACAAATGATCATTACTTTTGGATATCTATGATATTCTTGAATGCTCTCGATTGCAGGAATGCCAAATGCAGCTGTTTTTCCAGTACCTGTATTGGATAAGCCCAGCACATCATGGCCTTCCATGATCGCAGGAATAGCGGCTTCCTGTATTGGTGTCGCCTGCTCATAACCCATTTCCTGAATCGAACGTATGATTTCTGTACTAATATTTAATTCTGTAAATTTACTCATTGTTACCTCTTTCTGTATGACTCATAACTTATGAAGTCTATCACAGGCATCCTTTGTCGTCAAGTTTTATTTTTTTCGCTTATTTTTTTGCTCATTTTTTTGCTTATTTTTTTTCGCGATTAAAAAAACTGTAAAAAATTTAAAATACAATATCTTTTTAAATACACATTATCTAATATTTAAAGTGTTACAGGATGACTCCATGTATCAAAAAAGTTACTTGAATATGCTCACATTGTTTTGATTTTAATTGACATCCATTGATATCCATGTTATGATTACCCAGCAGAAAAGTGAATGGAAAGTAGAAGCACCCTTCTCACCTGATGTCCTAAGACATGGGTAAATAGCCAAACAAGCTTGATAAGAGTTGGTTTTGATACGCGGGTGCTGATATAGCATCCGCTTTTTCTATTGATAACAATTGGAGGTGTCTATTATTAATAAAAGAGTGGTTCCAAACAATGTAAATGACGATTTGGTAAATGAAAAAATCCGTTTCAAAGAAGTCATGGTCATTGACAAGGACGGTACCAAACTGGGAATCAAAATGCGCAGAGAAGCGTTGGAAATCGCTTATGATCAAGAATTGGATCTATTGTGCGTTGCGCCGAATGCGACTCCGCCCGTATGTAAAGTGCTGGATTACGGTCGCTATCATTTTGAGCAACAAAAGAAAGCGAAAGAAGCCAAAAAGAAACAGCATGTCACAGAAATCAAACCACTTCGTTTGTCACCAGTCATTGACAAGCATGATTTCGATACAAAAATGCGTCATGCGCGCTCTTGGATTGAAAACGGTATGAAAGTAAAAGTAGATATGCGATTCCGTGGTCGTCTGATAACACGTTTGGAAGTTGGAAAGAAAATCATGAACAACTTCATTGAAGAAATATCAGACATTGCGAACGTTGAAAAACGTCCTGCGTTGGAAGGAAATACAATGTCAACCGTATTGGCACCAAAGAAGAAATAAAGACTAACAGGAGGTAAAGAATATGCCAAAGATGAAAACCCATAGAGGATTAGCAAAACGTGTGAAAAAAACAGGTTCCGGTAAATTAAAAAGAAGTCATGCTTATACTTCTCACCGTTTCCATGGCAAAACACAGAAACAAAAACGTCATTTGAGAAAATCTGCGACTGTACATAGTACAGATTACAAACGCATCAAATTGATGTTGCAGAAATAGCTGAAGGAGGAATAAAACATGGCAAGAGTTAAAGGTGGTTACACAACCCGTCGTAGAAGAAAAAAAGTATTGAAACTGGCAAAAGGTTATTTTGGTTCCAAGCATTTGTTGTATCGTACCGCAAATGAGCAAGTCATGCATTCATTAAAGTACGCATACAATGACCGTAAAGATTTAAAACGCAATATGCGTAAATTGTGGATTGCTCGTATCAACGCAGCCGCAAGAATGAATGATATGACATATTCTACGCTGATGCATGGTTTAAAATTGGCAAACATCACTGTCAATCGTAAAATGCTAAGTGAAATCGCAATCGCAGATCCAAAAGGATTTACCGGCATTTGTGATAAAGCAAAAAAAGCGTTAAACAAAGACAGCGAAGCGTAAGTAACAGGAGTATTTCATGAATACAACTCGTCAGACACTCAATGAACTTCTTGTAAAATTGTTCAATAATATCTTAGCAATTGAAGAAAACAATCTGCGCAAACAAAATGTCGAGCTTTCCATGACAGAAGTACATATTTTGGAAGCAGTCGAAAAAAGCGACTCCAATATGATGTCGGCTATTTCAAAATACCTCATGGTTACACAGGGAACCTTGACCGTTTCCGTTACCCGATTGGAAAAGAAAGGCTATGTAGAACGCATTCGTGATGATGTCGATCGTCGAATCGTCCGCCTAGTGCTGAAAGACAAAGCAAAAGATGTATTAAGCGTACATGATGCGTTTCATGCACAAATGATTGATAAGATCGTGAATGAACTTGATATTGAAGAAGAACAGGAACTGCTGGAATCATTACGCAAAGTGTCGGCTTTTTTCAAAGAAAAATATTCAGATTAGAACATTGCAAAGTCAATGTTCTTTTATTTCATTACAGATATAACGATACAAGTAGACTCTGTATGAAATGCAAGAAAGCACATTTAAAAAATGGCGCTTATTTATTTGATCGTCACCATTTTATTCTATACTACAAAACGTGTTTTGGATTTTGTTTTCATTTCATCAAATAACTCTGCATCATCCGAATTCACCGCTTTTATGATTGACAAATAAATAAAAAATCTTTATAATGTGGTTAAATTTGAGCAATGAAAAGAGAAGTATTTCTGATGGAAATGTTAGAGAGCCAGTGATCGCAGGCTGAAAATCACAGGAGATGAAAATCAGAAAGAAAAAAGACTTGGAGCTTTCCATACAGGACGTCGCTTTCACGTTACGAAGATGAAAGACCATGTTCATCATGGGAAAAGCAGGGTGGTACCGCGAACAAATTCTCTCGCCCCTCACGGGTGGGAGTTTTTTTATTTCCAGACGATCGCATTGTTCAAAATATGCAAAGGAGAAAACACCATGGAACAGAAATTAACAGAACAGGAAATTGTACGCCGTCAAAAAATGGAAGAACTGCGTGCAAACGGTATCGATCCATTTGGATCTGCCTATGAGCGTACACATAAATCAGGAGAAATCAAAACAGCATACAGTCAATCAGAAAAAGAAGAACTGGAGAATTTACATATACAAGTTCAAATTGCCGGAAGAATTATGACAAAACGCCGTCAAGGAAAAGCTGGTTTCATGCATATTCAAGATGTGGAAGGACAAATTCAGATTTATGTAAGAAAAGATGTAATCGGCGAAGAAGCTTACGAGATTTTCAAAAAGAGTGATATTGGTGATATTGTCGGTATTTCCGGTACAGTTATGAAGACCAATCACGGAGAATTATCCGTAAAAGCAGAAACATACACGCATTTAACCAAAGCGCTACGTCCCCTGCCCGAAAAGTTTCACGGCTTACAAGACAAAGAAGAACGTTTCCGTCGTCGTTATGTGGATTTAATTATGAACGAGGATGCCAAACGTGTCGCATTGACACGGCCAAAAATCATACGTTCCATTCAAAATTATTTGGATAATCAAGGCATGATTGAAGTAGAGACACCGGTACTTCAGCCAATTTTAGGCGGTGCGGCAGCCAGACCATTCATCACACATCACAATACATTGGACATGCCTTTCTATCTTAGAATAGCGACAGAATTGCCATTAAAGCGTTTGATTGTCGGAGGTTTGGAAGGTGTTTATGAAATTGGACGCCTATTTCGCAATGAAGGAATGGATTCCACGCACAATCCGGAATTTACCACAGTAGAAGCGTATCTTGCCTATTCCGATTTGGAAGGCATGATGAAACTAATCGAGGGCTTGTTGGAACATGTCGCAATGGAAGTATGCAAAACTACGGAAATCGAGTATCAAGGCAAGCATATATCATTAAAAGCACCTTTTAAACGTCTGCATATGGTTGACGCGATCAAAGATGCCTGTGGAGTTGATTTCTGGAAAAAAATGTCTTATGAAGAAGCATGCGCTTGTGCAAAGGAACATGATATTGAAGTAGAGAAAAAACATAACAGTGTCGGTCATATTGTCAATCTTTTCTTTGAAAAATACGTTGAAGACACATTGATTCAACCAACTTATCTGTATGGTCATCCGGTTGAAATCAGTCCATTGGCAAAGAAAAGCAAACAAGATCCTAGATATACGGATCGATATGAACTGTTCATCGATGGTCATGAATATGCGAATGCATTCTCTGAATTAAATGATCCAATCGACCAAAAAGAGCGTTTTGAAAACCAGTTGAAACTGCGTGATTTGGGTGACGATGAAGCAAATGAAATGGATGTCGATTATGTCGAAGCATTAGAATTTGGATTGCCACCAACCGGTGGTGTGGGAATGGGAATCGATCGATTGGTCATGTTACTGACAAACAGTGATACGATTCGTGAGGTATTGTTATTCCCACATATGAAGAATAAATAAGCATGAAAATTAACAAATATAATCAATGGAGGATTCCTTGATCAAGAAAAAGCATTTGCAACAGCAATTTTAATATAAATTAGAAATTGTTTGTTTATTATAAAAACAAAAGCTAAAAATGAAATTGTAAAAGAAATGTAGACACAAAAAAACAGGTCTACATTTTTTGTTATACTAAAATCGGAGGTAAATATGGCAATGATAAGAAAAGAATCCAATAAGTATTGGACAAAAGAAGAAAATTAAAACTATTGTTTTATAATTTACTTCCACACTTTTCTTGACAAACCCACAATTTCAACTAAAAAGGTTGCTTTTTCTTTTTCTCTTTTGTTTTCTTTTCCTTCATCGGTTTCTGCACACTGAGTGGTGTCGGATCATAATACAGCACATCTTGAATCTTCTCCAAAGAAAGAATCAACGAACTCATCCAATAAACTGTAGATTGTGCATCCGCATTCGCATGAAAATACCAAAATGGTGCCTGTAAAGGAATGGAGGAAAACTGTTTACTCCAAATATCAGAAATATCAAAATAGTAGACATATGGTAACATATCTCCAAAATAATAGGAATTTTCATTCATCATATCACTCAGTTGTTCTCTTGTTGCTTTACATATGAACTCTCTTAATGAATACAGTTTCAACCGTATGATTCTGCCATAATGAGTCGGCTTGTCCATAAACAATGCCACGCAGCCCATCAACAACGTCATCACCAGATTAATGGCCGCATATACGACCGCCATACCATTCGTCAACAAGTATGCATAGATCAAAGCGCCGCAGACAAAATTAATCAGCGATATCAAAGTCTGATATACCTGATACGTGTTTTTGGATAAACGATATTGATATTTCAAAACCCAAATCCATGGCAGGCAATTAAGATAAACCACTCCATAACATCCGATCGCATACTGCACAGCTTTCATCCATTGATAATTCTGTTCGTAAATACACGCAAACATGCCGATGGAAATAGGGATGCCGACGACTGCGATATAACCCAACTGTGATAAATAAGAATCATTTGTGTACACTTTTCGTCTTCTTGTTTTCTGTGCTTTAAAGATTTCTTCTTCAATGGCGCCCATTTCTTTATAAAGACTGCGTATTGCCAACTGATCAATTGTCATGATCCGCTGATGATTAAAAATCAATTGAAACAAACGATGCTCATACTTCATCGCATTGGCCGGAAGTTCCTTTACAACGGCCAAGTATATCGTTTGGTTTTCATTTCGTATTTGAATATAATTCTTATTTGCCCAATCGATAATAATGGACATGATATCACGTGAATCACAATATCCATCCACAATATAACCGATTGAACCAATTTGAAATTTTTTCAAAGGACGGCATTCCATCCATAAATTTTTCTTATGAATGCGAGAACGATACAATGTCAGCGCATAGGTCGCTATTACCAAGAGGATGGAAAACATTGTTAGATACAGTGATGTAGAAAAAGCATTGGAATACGTGAAGAAAAAATCATTGAGCTTCGCCTTTACAGAAATTCCCTGCCCCGGAGCAAGGGGATGCATCGTTTGAAACGTTAGCGTTTTATGATCAATCTGACTGTTAATGATCTTTGAAACATTGCCGTTTGCATCTGTGATACCTACATCAAACGCTGTTCTTGGTACGTTGGGAAATGTGATATTGGCACGAAGCTGCCGGATGGTCGCCTCATTGGAAGAGGCAAGCAACTGATAAATAAAAAGATTGGCTTCCTTGATATCATATTTACGCATCCGCACCTGATATTTCAGCTTGATTTGTGCATTGGATTCATTCAAATGAATTTTTAAAGAAACCACACCGTCATGACTCGTTTTGGTAACATCCCCACCAATAATTTCAATGTGGTCGATACCATATGAATACAATTCACTTTGCCCGTCCTGATTGGCATCATATGTATAATCTTGAATCAAATCCTTTTGGATAAACAACTGGTGACAATCTTTAACCTGAATGGTTTCTTCTACATTCAAATGCGCGCTTTTTTCAACTTGGATATCCACCTGATAATCTTCAATCGTATAAGGTTCGCTTCCTTGAACGGAAAACAGAGGAAAAAACAAAATCAAAACTAGGAATATCCATACAATTTTTTTCATGTTTCCTCTCCTTTCAAAATTGGCTTTTCTTTCAAAGCATTTTATGTTAAAATAAGCAAGGTATGTGCCTATGGCGCAATTGGATAGCGCATTTGATTCCGATTCAAAAGGTTGCAGGTTCGATTCCTGTTAGGCACGCCATATGCCCTCTTGGTGGAATGGATATCACGCCACTCTCCTAAAGTGGAATTACAAGTTCGATTCTTGTAGAGGGCGCCATCTAATAAAAACGCATTGTTTAATTCTATCTTTTTTGAAAAAAAGGTGGATTTTTTTATTTAAATACGGTATCATTATAGAGCAGTTTCAATCATGCAGTCGTGGTGGAATGGCAGACACGCTACTTTGAGGGGGTAGTGAGCGTATGCTCGTGTGAGTTCAAATCTCATCGACTGCACCATTTTTTAACAAGCAAAGTCCTATTTTAGGGCTTTTTTATTGCCATCATTACCATAGTATAGTTTATCATATTTATCACGTTATAGAAATAGTGATTTTTTTAATTTCTTATCATGTATTTACATATATTTATTCTTCACAATCATTCAAATTTTTTGATTCTTAACTGTTTCTTGCATCTTATACAGAATGGACAGATAAAAACAGTAACGGATCAAACATCTGCGTAAAAAGGGAATGAATTACAATTCACTCTCTTTTCTGTTGCAGTAAAAGCTCGACTGCTCTTTCAAGACACTGGCATCTGATGTGATTTTAATAATAATCATGCCTTATGTTCACAAAGAATCGGTTTCAAAAAAATACAGTTCACCCTTATGAAATTTATTTAAAGGCTGTTTTCCTTGATCATAAGCAGTACTTCTTAAATTCGCCAATTTTATTATGAAGTACACGCTACCGATATATCTCTTGACATTTTCATTTTTAAGAGGTTTTATACAATTCGTATTTTGGCTTCAACTGACTTTATACGTTCTGGTATTATTGATCAATGCCAATCAAAGCCGTGCCATCCTCCATCGCTTTATCATCCGTAATCACAACTGCTTCACCACTTTGCGGATCCAATTGAAATACAATCAAATTTTCCTTATTCAATGAAATCAACCATCGGCTGGTTCCATCTACCAAAAGTGAGCGTGGCTCCTTTCCACCGCAATGAAAGATTTCCTTCTGTTTCAATATGCCGTCTATCACTTCAAAACAAGTAATGACATCAATACCATTGGTAGAAACAAACAAAAACTTTCCATTGGGACTCATACAAATCGAAGTACTGTCGCAAACTTCCCTGCATCCGTTTGGCAATACTGAAATGATCTGTTGGCAGCGATACAAATGATGAGAACAAATTGTATAGACGAACACCTCATTGGTGGATCCTCCCAACACATAAAGAAAACTTCGAGCAGGGTCCACAACAGCCTGTACTGGCGCACTGCCTTTTGGCAAGGGAATTTCTTTGACAAGATCAAACAAGTCACTGTCATAAATTTTAATAAGGTCCAGACCTTTGCATAATACATACAAAAACCGATCTAGGAAAAAGACTTGACAACATTGTGCATTTTCTCCCATTTTCAAACGCTGTTCAAGTTTCAAGCGATGATCCACTTTGCGATAGACAACCACACAGTCTTCTTTTTCATTGGCTGTACAGATAAACATCTGATTATGAATGATGGAACATGCAGGAACGCTTTCACTCATTTTTGTATCCAAACGATATGGAATTGGTTGATGAATATCCAGCCATGTGACGCCTGCTTGTCCTTGATCTTCACATACGATAGCGAGTTCATTGCGATAAAAGGAGGCTGCCTTTGCCTGATAGGCATCATAAAAACGCCATGGGCCTTCCACTGTCCCTTTCAGTGTTTGCAAAATCATGCGATACAGCCCTTTATCTTTGCCGGTTCCAATCAATATATGGATCTTGCCCATATTCTTCACCTACTTTGCTTCACAAACTTTTACACTTCTATTCTATTGATTTTAATGATTCAACCATTGGTATCTTTTTCAATTTTCGATACATGACAAGATTTACAAGTAGCGCAAATCCCAATGTGATGATAAATGAATATACGAATGATGAGAGATCGATATTACGACCAAACATGATGTTCTCCATCTCCGCAAGGCTCATAATCAAACGATGAAGACCGATTCCCAACACCAAACCGCATAACGCCCCAATCATCGTTAAAATCATATTTTCACGATATACGTATTCCGCTACTTCTCGATCGTAAAAGCCCAATACTTTGATAGTTGCGATTTCACGCAGCCGCTCTGATACATTCACGTTGGTCAAATTATACAATACGACAAACGCAAGAAGACCGGCAGAAATGACCAAAACAATCACAATAAAACTCAACGAAGAAATCATATCAGAAAAACTGTCCGCAAGAGAGCGATAGAATGAAATTGAAGTCACATGTTCCATCTTCATCAAGTCATTTCCAAGGGCGCGCTCTGTTTTTTCGCTAGTATCATTCATGAGTGCAATCATGGTGGTATCGCTTTGTCGAATGCCGAACAGCTGCTTGTATGTTTCTGGCGAAACATAGATATAGTGACCGACGTAATTCTCAATCACACCATTGATTTTCACTTGATGTATCTTTCCCTCCGCATCTTCAAAGGTAATCATATCACCCTTTGATAGTGATGCATTCATCGCCAGTTTTTCTGAAATCAAAGCGCCTTGTATATTCAGTGCCATTTCCTCTTGATTGGAACGCTGATGAAGTGATACAAATGTTTGAAACCGCTGCGTATCACTTGGTGAAACAATGGTAACACTTTGTTCTTCGTCCGCGATTTTCACTGTTCCAACATCCATTGTGATTCCCATGACATCTTTGATACGCGCATCTTGACGCATATTATTCAAAACTGCATTTTTCTCTTGTGTCGTCGCATCTTGGTCAACATTTAACGACAGATCATATTTGAAAATATCACCGTATTGCTTGTCCACAACTAATGCGATGGAATCTTGGATACCAAAACCGGCTACCAAAAGAGCGGTACATCCACTAATGCCAATTACTGTCATAAAGAATCGTTTTTTATAGCGAAATAAATTCCTCGCCGTTACTTTTTGTGTAAATGAGAGATGTTTCCATAAAAATCCCATGCGCTCCAATATAATTATTTTTCCTGCCTTTGGCGCTTTTGGACGCATCAACAGTGCCGGTGTTTCCTTCAATTCCTTATATACTGCAAAATACGCTGCCAAAACAGTAATCAATGAAACAATGGCACTTGCGCCAAATGCCAACATCGGCTGTGCCACAAATGAAATAGGCGGTAAGGTATACATAATATTCCAGCCATTGAAGATCACAGTTGGAAATACAACCATTCCCAAAGAACATCCCAACACACTGCCAAAAAGAGAAGCAATGAGCGCATACGCTATGAATTTAAACGCGATCGCATTTTTGCCATAGCCAAGTGCTTTCAGTGTTCCAATCGTATTTCGCTGTTCATCCACCATACGTGTCATGGTCGTTAAACAAACCAGTGCGGCAACCAAAAAGAAGAATAGTGGAAAAACTTTCGCAATGCCTTCCATGCGATCCGCAACACTCCCATAATCCATATAAGAATAATGACTTTTTCGATCCAATACAAACCACTCTGGCTTTTTTAGTGCCTGTATATCTTTTTCTGCCTGCTCAAGTTTTTCTTTGCCGATGTCCAGATCTTCTTGTCCGTCTTTTTTTGCATTCTGAAATTCGATCACACCTTGTTCATATTCTCTTTTGCCTTTATCAAGTTCACTCTTAGCTTTTGCAAATTCCTGATGAGCGATCCTTTCTCTTTCTTCCAATGTTTGTGTATGCGTATTGAGTTTTGTTTCTTCACTCTCTAGTTGTTGTTTGGTTTCTTTCAACTTTGTTTCCTGTGCATTCCACTCTTTTTCCATTTGTTCTTTTTGTGATGTCAGTATGGATATTTGTTGTTTTAACGTTTGTTTGTTTTCCATACATTCATCATATTGAGCCTGTAGCTGTAAATGCGTCTCATCATCCATATTGGGATCTTCCATGGATTGCTTGATTGACGCAAGTGTTTCCTCCATCTTTTCCAGATGTGTTTGCAAAGTGGAAAGCTGTTCGTCCACTTGTGATAATTGTGATAGAAAAGTATCTTTGCCCGCTTGAAATGCTTGCCAACCCAATGCATACTCTCGTTTGCCGTTTTCCAGCTGTTCACGTCCTTTTGAAAGCTGATCTTTTGCATCTTGGATTACGGTGAAAGTTTCCTGTTGTTTTGTCTTGAGTTCATTTTCATGTTGTATGAGCTCCGTATATGCCTGTTTCAATTTCGTCTCATGATTCCTGATTTTCGTTTCAAACGTGCGCTTTCCATCTTCATATTCTTTGCGTTTGTCTGTCAATGTATCATTCGCTTCTTGCTTGATTGTTTCAAAGCGAATATCTTCTCTTTGTTTGGCCATTGTTTCTAGCGCCTGCTTTACAGGATCAATGATATCAAAATAATCATCCTGATAAGAATTTTTCTCTCTTGCCCCTTGGATTGTGACATGTATTTCACTAAAATAATCCACGATGAAATCGCTTTGTGGTACCATGATAAAGTAATTGATTTTTCCGCTACCGATACCGGAACTGCCTTTTTCATAAGACAAATAATATGGTGTATGGACCGTACCGACAACGGTATATTCCGTAGTTTTCAGCGTTTCATCCAACGATGTATCCGTGCCGCTTTTTAAGCGTATCGTATCCCCTATGGATAATCCGCTTTGATGCATCTCCTCGCCTTGTTCAATGACACATTCGCCACTTTTATGGGGCAGCCGTCCCGTCACCAATTTTGGACGATTGATATAATTAACATCCGTATCCTTTTGTACATCCGGCAACGCATGAACCTTTAGCACCATCTGGGTCATATCGATGTTGGCTAATGTATCCACCGTATTGGTCGCATACACTCCTTCGATTCCGTCCACTTGCGATATCGCTTCCACATCCTGTGCATTGAATCCATATGTGGATAACAAACGAATATCCATTAAATGATAATCATCAAAATATTGATCTGCCGTATGTTTCATATCCGGAATCGATGCTTTCACACCCGCGTAAAAAGCGACGCCAATGGCGACGATCATCATAATAGAGAAAAATCGTCCAAATGATCCTTTGATTTCTCTGATCGTATCTTTGAGCAACGAAGCCCCCATCAATATTCAATCCTTTCAACCGATAGCGGATGTTCATTAATTTCTATGCTTTCAATGCGACCATTTCGTACCTTGATCACTTTATCGCCCATGGCGGTCAGTGCAAGATTGTGCGTGATCACAATTACAGAGACACTCCGCTCTCTGCACGTATCCTGTAACAGCTTCAATATCTGTTTACCGGTCTGATAATCCAGCGCACCGGTTGGTTCATCACACAAAAGCAATTTAGGATTTTTTGCCAACGCTCTTGCGATAGCCACACGCTGTTGTTCCCCACCGGAAAGCTGAGATGGGAAGTTTTTCGCGCGATCGCTTAGACCAACGGCATGAATCGTCTCATCGATATCCAAAGGATGTTTACAGATCTGCGTGGCCAGTTCCACATTTTCCTTCACCGTTAGATTTTGTACCAAATTATAAAACTGGAAAACAAAACCGATGTCATAACGACGATAAGTAGTCAGCTGCTTTGCGCTGAAATCGCTAATCTTAGTTCCATCTACGATAATTTCTCCACTCGTACATGTATCCATTCCACCCAATATGTTTAAAATCGTGCTTTTCCCTGCACCACTCGATCCGGCAATGACGACAAACTCACCTTTTTCAATGGAAAAATCCACACCCGCAAGTGCTTCAATATCGACTTCGCCCATATGGTATATTTTCTTTACATTTTGAAATTCTATATAGGAACTCATACCATCCATCCTTCGCATATTATTGTTTTTCTCTATATTAAGTATAGCCTTGTTTTTTCTTGAATGCAATGGAATTTTGTAGGTTTATGCGATCATTTTTCTTCAAAAACAAGGTTTGCTCTATTTTAATCGCTTGCCTTGAAATTGTATATCGGATGGATGATATTTATAATATCCACTGTATCTTTGATATAAGAGAGTATTTCTTCCATAGGCTTATATACAAAAGGCGCCTCATCTATTGTTGCCTCATTAAGTGATGTCGTATAGATGCCTTTCATTGATTCCTTGTATTCTTTTAGATGCAGCGTTTCTTTCGCTTTGGAGCGGGACATGATTCTACCGGCTCCATGCGGCGCAGAATTGTTCCAATCTTCATTTCCTTTTCCGATTCCGATGATACATCCATCACGCATATTCATCGGTATCAGCACTTTTTCATTTTTTCTTGCGGAAATGGCGCCTTTACGAACGATATGATCCTTAAATGAAATATAATTATGGATGGTTTCAAAGTAACAAAACATAGGGGATTTTGATGCTGGGGCATCTCCCCAATCATGTTCCTCTATCAGTTGAACATCCTCTTCCTCAAAATATGCGGATAAGATCTGCCTTGCGATACACAAACGGTTTTTGTGTGCAAATTCCTGACACAGTTTCATATCATAAAGATAATCTTCTCTGTATGTGCCTTCTAAATACGCTAAATCTTTTGGAATGCACTCCGTATTTTGTTGGTACGCTTTTTTCATTTGGATCAGTGCTGCCTGAATTTCTTTTTTTCTTCCTGCCGCTTTATATTCATCAATTAATTTTCTTTGTTTTTCATGAAATTCTCCAAGATTGTAATTGCATAATTGATCCGCAAGATTTTGATAGTAATCAGCCACTTGCTTGCCCAAATTGCGTGAACCGGTATGAATAATCAAATAATGATTGCCTTCATTATCAATATCAATTTCGATAAAATGATTGCCGCCACCAAGAGTTCCCAAACTTCTTTCAAATCGTCTCGTATCTTTTAAGCTGCGATAGCTTCTCAGTTGAAGAAGCGCCGGAAAACGGTCATTTCTACCTTCATGTACATGAAATCCACTCGGTACTTTTTCGTGAATGATCTGATCTAATTTTTCTAAATCCATCGATTTGTTTCCCAAAGAAACGCACAACATGCCGCAGCCGATATCAACGCCCACAATATTGGGGATAACTTTATCACCCAAGTCGCCGGTAAAGCCGATAACGCATCCTTTTCCTGCATGCACATCCGGCATAATGCGAACGATGCTGTTTTGAAATGCTTCCTGCGCCATTAACAAATGTATTTGGTCGATAGCTTCTTGCTCAATATTATCGGTAAAAATCTTTAAATTTCGCATCCTTATCCCTCCAAACGAGTTTGTTTATACATTTCATTTCTACTATTATACTCCTTTTATTTGCTTTTTGTGAGCGCATTTCATCAATTCTGCTTATAAGCTGCATAGGTTATTCATTTTGATAACATTGCCACAATAGCAATCACGAGGTATTCATACTTACCATGTATTTAGGTTTAGATACTTATGATAACGGCATCTAAATTCATCCCTCTTATCGATCGGAAATTGTAATCTATTTATGTCGCTGATTTGATAATCATCCTATTTATGAACCGTGTATCTTATTCATGAAATCTTGCGCATATAGGCGAATATCACAAGGCTGTTTCATCGCATACCTCTGTTTGATTGTTTCAAAGAACTTTGCGATCTTATCTTTTTTTATGATGCGATCCGTTTTTGTATTACGCGGTAATTCTTTCCTTGTTTGCAGCCAAGGTTGTTCCAAATGCGTCATTTGTTGAAGCGTTTCTCCTCTGTAACAACAGATATACCTTAAAATCGCATCCACCACTTCTTTCTCTTCCAGATTTAATGAGGGCTCCGTTTGAAAAAACTGTTTTTCCTGTTGTTTAAAAGCGTGATAGATTTCTTTATAGACAGGGCCATGTACCCAAGCTTGGGCATCATTTTCAAATAAGAATGTATGATGAAATGCATAAAACAAGCCTTGACAATAATACAAAGCCTTTTGCAGTACCAATGCACTGATTTTAGGGTCATGCTGCAACAAATAGGAAGCCACCACATAAATCTTCCCTTGTTTTTCTTGCAAGAGACGATTGGTACATGCAATATTTTCATCCATCAGATGCATGACAAAAATCTCATGATGGCAATATCTGCATCTTGCGATTTTTTCCATATAGTTTATGGTCTTGCCACAGATGTTGATATCTGATTGTTGCTCGATCACGTCATAAAGTACATCCGCTTTGCAGAATTCGCAATAACTATATCGTTGTTTCATAAGCATCACCTTTCTTTTGAAATGCATATTGTACTTGTTTTCTTTTTTTATGAAAGCTAATGACGATCAAATGCATGCGCCGTTTGACTTGAATAAAGTTGCATTTGATATAGATTTCTACACATTCTTTTCTGCCTTCATGCATAAGTTGTACTTTGGGTACAAATACATATAAATCTTCTTGTTCAAAACCTTTTTTTGCATTCTTACATTTGTAACAGAAATCTTCAACAGTCAAAGAAGATAAGATTTGAATCAAGCATTCGCTTTTCAATCCATATTCATGAAGAAACGCAACATTTTCCATACGATTGTGATTCATGGAAATTGTAAAATGACGATGCTTGGCACATATGTGAATGGTATGCAATACTTCCAGAATCTCTGCATTTGTGCAGGGATTGTTTTGATTTTTTCCCATAGATGCCTCCTTTCTGTATAAAAAAAGAAGATATCAAATTGGCGATTATGCGCCAATATTTCATTTGATACCCTCTCGATGGTTTCATCTATTTTGCTTTTTTCTCATCGTCTGCCAGACGTTTCTCGATGTCTTCTAATTCTTCTTCCAACTGTGCGATAAACGCTTCTTTGTCTTGGATGTCCAGCTCCATCTCATCGATGGCTCTTTGTCCAAGCAATCCAACGATTTCTTGTTCCATACGTTTGATCTGATTTTTCTGTTTTTGGATTAAATCCATTTTACGATTGCGCACTTCCATCATGCGTGAACGCCATGATGCTTGTCTTTCCGCATTATATTGCTTCAAACCGTCAAAGTATGCATCCATGACAGAACGGAATTCACTCCAAATCGTTTCTTCTCTGTTTTTGCCGCAATAGCCGATAGCTTTCCATTCCACTCCCAGCTGTTTCATACGCTGTGTGTGCTCTCTTGTGAATACGCCTTCTGCTACAATGTCTTGTGCTTCTTCTTTTAAGGCACGCTTGCCTTCGTAATTCTTATCTTGTTCTTCATGCTGTTCTTCATAATACGCATTTCTTCGATCGAAGAAAATTTGGCGATGCGAATTGAACTGTTCCCATAAATTGTCTTCATGCTCTTTACCGGCAGATCCGGCTGCTTTCCAGCGATCCAGCAGTTGTTTCATCTGTTCGCTTGTTTTCTGCCATTCTTCACTGTTTTCAATCGCTTTGACTTGTTCTATTAAATCTAGCTTGATCTCTTTTGCCTTTGCGAACTGTTCTTTGCGATCGTTCCAATACTGCTTTTTACGATCGAAGAATGCATGTCGAATGGCACGGAATTGTTCCCATAATGCATCGTCTGTATTCTTTCCGGCAGAACCGATCGATTTCCATTCTTCCATCAATTCTTCCATTTCTTTTGTTGCTTTATTTAAGTGTTCCTGTTTTGTTGCTTTCTCTGCTTTTTCAATCAACGCCATCTTTAATTCTTTGTTCCCTTTGTATCCTTCATTGCGTACAGCATAATGCGCATTCAGGCATTCATCAAATTGTTCCATTAATTCATTTTCATAAGATGTGTCACGATATGGAATACGTTTCCATTTCTTTCTTACTTCATTGACTGCTTTGTTTACTTCATTCCAGTCTGTAGATGATGGTATATTTTTTGCTTCCTCTAATAATTGTTCACGAAGTCGAATGTCCTCATCATAATCTTCCACTTCATAAAATTCATCATTTCCGATATACATAATTATCCTCCAATTCTTTCTATCTACTATTTTATATCATTAACAAGAAAAAGTCATTCTTTTATCGCATTTTTTTATGTTTTTTTATCATTTGGCAAAAATAAACCGTAAAAGTTTTTATCCAAATCATAAAATTCTTTTCTCTAAACGTAAATAATTGGAATTTTTAAATTTCAATTTCTACACTTTTATTTTGATAATGCCTTGTAAAAATATAAACTAAAATTTTGCTTTTAAAAATATCTATTTTGTGTCATAATAAAAGAGAAAGAAGGACTGAAACATATGAACCATATTCATTTAAAACCAAGATACGGCAGAATTGTCTTTGTCGCTGCTTGTATCGTATTTTTGGCAGTTGCCATTCATTTTGTATGGGCAAGGCCTGATGATGCATATACGTCTTTTAAAACAGTAAGCAGCGAACATAAAACAGTTGGAGAAAAGCAGGAACTGTTTCAAGAAGAAAATGAAGAGAAACTTCGTTTTCTCCACTATCCGGCATTCTCACAAGAACAAATGGATAAAGTAGTCAAAAATTATATCGACACACTTCCGGATGAATTGGGGATCACGTTTGTGGATTATGAGTGTGAAGAAGTATTTGATCAATATATTTCTTTGATCTTTCATTATCAACTGTTCGATCAACAACAAAACGTCAAGCAAGTCAATCATCAATATTTCACTTTTCAAAAAGAAAGCGGCAACATCGTAGGACTACCTGACATATTACGCAGAGACTATATCAATATGATCAAAACTGCATTTAAAAAGCAAGCAAATGTGGACGTAAAATCAATTGACGGTATATCCTTTTCAATAGATGAAAACGTAATACATTTATATGCATCACAAAAAGAAGTAGCACTTCCTTTCAACGATATCAAAAAATACATAAAGCTAAAAGGTAAAGGTATTGCATCTGAACCGATTCGCTATCAGCGCATATTTAAAAATTCAACGATTTATGATGAAAAATTAATAGACAAAGATACGGAAACCTTGTCTATTGACCCGGATAAGCCAATGATCGCAATGACATTTGACGATGGTCCAAGCAATCTTACTGAAGAAGTGATGAAAATTTTTATCGATCATAAAGCAACGGCATCTTTCTTCATGTTAGGGCAAAATGTTGAAAATTATCCCAATATCGTAAAATATATGGCAGAACAAGGATTTGAAATGTGCAACCACTCTTGGGATCATCAATCGATTGACACCAATGATAAGGATCTGATAACCCACGAAGTATTTGATACGCAAGACGCCATTTATGGTTTGACCGGTATTGAGCCAACAAGAATGCGCCCTCCCTATGGGGCTTTCAATAATTTTGAAACTAAAGAGATAGTAGAAGGTAATGGATTGGGCATTACTTTATGGAATGTTGATACATTGGACTGGAAAAGCAGAAACAGTGAATCTGTCAAAAGTGCAGTTCGACAGCATACGTTTGACGGCGCCATTATTTTGTTTCATGATCTGTATCCTTCTACCGTAGACGCCGTCAAAGAACTTGTACCGGAATTACAGAGCCAAGGTTATCAGCTGGTCAGTGTATCTGATTTGATTAAATACAAAGGTCAATGATATATGTATCGCCATCAAGGATTGTCCTTGATGTTTTTTTTATTAATTGGCGTTAAAGGTTGTGTTGTTTGGCTGATAGGCACTTCTTTGATTATAATAAACGGGACAGTAAATGTTGCAGCAATTACACACGCCGCCGCTTTGATAACATCCATACCCACAACAATTGCCTTCACCAAAGATAAAATCGTTTGACATCGCTGTCTGCACACCAATCATTCTAGGATTTCTAACGTCTTCATTACATAAGGTGGGCAACAGTTGTACACTTTGATTTATAGATGCATATTGCTTACGATAGCCGCTGATGTTTGCCTGTGGTAAAAACATAAACATCCTCCCTTCTTTTTATATTATGAATATATTTATTTCTCATATCCACATATATCTTAGAATCTGTTCCATAAATGACACTCATATTTTATCCGCTTTCCAATCCCAAATACTTAATTGCCTACTATCGTCCTTTTCTTCAAAGAAATGCAAATAGTTAAATATTTGCCCGTTGTCATGCAAAATTCCATTTTCTTCGCATTTTCGGTGAAAAAGCCGCATTAAATTTTGCTGTTGCCGCTTTCTATCATATACTGATTTCCGTATGTACGGATATATTTTTCTTTCAGCCCAGGAAATAATCGGTCTAACTGTTCATAAAAATACTCTCGATTTCCTTCCCGGAGAGTTAGCCCCATTCCAAAGCAAATAACGCCATAAACCTTTGCCTCAATACACATATCCAAAATACCTGAAATATTATCTTCAGTATCGTTAATAAACGGCAAAATTGGCGTCAGCCATACAACTGTCGGTATCCCTGCGTTCCTTATCTTTCTCAATACTTCAAAACGCTCCCTTGTCGTACTTACATTCGGCTCAATCTTTTTGCACAAATCTTCGTTGCACTTTGTCAAAGTCATTTGCACAACGCACTTGGACTTTTCATTTATTTTCTGTAAAAGGTCTAAATCCCTCAGTATGCGGTTTGATTTTGTTATGACCGTAAATCCAAAACCATGCTCATATATTAAGTGCAGAGCCTTCCTGACATTCCCTATTTCCATTTCCAGCGGAATATAGGGGTCTGTCATAGAACCTGTGCCTATCATACACTTTTTTCGCTTATGAATAATAGCATATTCCAACAAGTCAATCGCATTTTCTTTGACTTCAATATCCTCAAAAGCGTGTTCCATGTGATAGCATTTGCTTCTGGAGTCACAATAAATGCACCCGTGTGAGCAGCCCCGGTATAAATTCATTCCATTTTTAGCAGATAATATCCCTTTAGCTTTCACGAAGTGCATCGTATGTCCTCCCTGCATTTAGGCGCAATTTTTCCTATGTGCTTTCAGTTTTTTCATTGCCCAATCATAATGGCTTGCTGTAACGCTGACAAAATAAGAACCCAGCGTGCTTCCGCCTACCCATTTATAAACGCCTTTCGAAAACAATTCCTCGTTTGAAAAAATTTCCGCCAGTTTTATTACTTCGTTATGGGATTTCCGGAACATATTCTTTGCGTCCTCTAATGATGTAGACTGATGCTTTTTCCAAAATTCCACATTCATATCTCCATAGGTTTTCCAATTATACGGTTCAGGAAGAAACGGTTTATTATCACCGTTCTGATTGGAATACACCCAGTTTAACAAAAGCTGATGCCACTCA
This sequence comes from Erysipelotrichales bacterium, assembly GCA_910576345.1. Classification (GTDB taxonomy): domain Bacteria; phylum Bacillota_I; class Bacilli_A; order Erysipelotrichales; family Erysipelotrichaceae; genus C-19. The sequence goes on along the minus strand of CAJTIT010000005.1, from coordinate 76,712 downwards.
TAGAGATGGATGAAAATATCACGAAGATTTTTATCTCTTTTCCAGTGAGCTTCTTTCTTTTTTTCATCACCCGAAAAATCAAAAGGCGTTGATAATTCTTTTTCTGTCAATCCAGAAACAAGAGTGTTTAACTTTTCATAATTAGCGGCTGCGGCTGTTAGTAAATCTGTTTTTGTTGTTGGTCTGCCCATATTTATTTTCCTTTCGTTTTTATCATACTATGTTGCTATTTCTCTGTATCTGTAACTTTATATCTCAAGATAGTTTTTAAATTGGCTTTGTCTGTACGGTTAGCATTATTCAAATATATTTCACGGTGTTCTTTTCCCATACGCTTATATCCGTGTTCCATACAATATCCGTCCATAATCTCAAATGACGCAGGCTCATCATCAAACGCTCCTTTATGCAATATTTGAATGCACCTGCCATCGCAGATTGTTTCAAAAGAAATATCGGTTAGATACGGAATACTTTTTCTCACCTTTACTGTCTCTAACGCATTATCAAATATTTTTCTGGAAATAAAATCTGGTTGTCGTATCATGATGCGGTACTGCAATTCTTCTTTTACCAAATATTCTTTTTCAGAAGCCATACTCCACATTCCCTCTAAAGGATATACGGTATAATCTGTTATTTCGTTGCTTTTTGGAGCAAACGCTTTATATGCCATCTTAATTTTATAAGCCATCGAAAACAGGGCGGCAACTTTATCTGAAAAGATTTCATCATTAGGATTTCCTCTGCCAGAAAGAATGATATATTTTTGAGCGGGAATATCAAGCACGCAAGGTTTTGCTTTTACACCATATATTTCTTTCTCATGCTTTTTCCATTCATGTTTCATTTTCAGCCCTCACTTTCCCAAATAGAATTTACAGGTAAATTATATCACACTTATGCTGACACCCTATGTCAAGTTTTATATTTTTCATAAATTTTCTGTGCCTGTTCTGCCACGATGTCTTTCAGATATGCAGGCTCTATAATATCTACTTGCGTTCCAAATGACAATAAATACCCTATAAGCCATTCATCTTCTGGCATTTGGGCAGATACGATTAAATCCCCATTTTCTTTTTTGCTTACCATCGTTTTGTCAAATTCATCATAAACACGGTATGACATATTTTTCGGGAAACGCAGTACGATTGTGTTGTAGCATTGCTCCAATGTATCATCTAATTCTGGAAAGGGGCTTTTGCAAAAAATTTCCGTGAGAACTTCAAAATCTATGATACGGGTCAGCTTAAAAATACGATAATCCTGTTTTTCCGTACAAAATGCTTTTAAGTACCATGACATAGACTTATATAACATTTTTAGCGGCCTAACAACTCTTTCGCTAATTGTTCCGTAGGAATTTGCATAAGTTATTTTTACGCACTTTTGATAAATTATCGCTGATTTTAGCAATTCAAATTTCTCATTGTCAGTTCCCTTGTTGCCCCATCTGGAAAAATCTACTTCAAGCCAGTTTTCCGAACTGATACGAAAGATTGCAGAAAGCTTTTGCAATGTTTGATTGATGCCAATATTGTTAGTAAGATTGATGCTTTGCAGGGCTGTTAGAATTTCCTGCTTTTCTTCTTCAGACAGCACTGCTTTATCTAAAACAAAATCACTCATTAAATGAATGCCACCGTTTCGCCCAGCTTCTGCATAAACAGGAATACCTGCACCACTCAAAGCATCAATATCTCTGTAAATTGTCCTTACAGATACTTCAAATTTTTCTGCTAATTCTGGAGCAGTAGCCTGTCCTTTATCAAGTAAATGATACACAATCTTAAATAATCTGCTTTCCTGCACTGCCAACTCCTCCTTTGATAATAGAATACCATCAAAATCCTGACACCGTATGTCATCATTTATTATAATCATTTCTTTACTCGTTATCAACTGACTAAGCATAAATGAACTTTATTCTGCTCAAAGAAGGGATAATAAGTAACGCTTTTCTTTACTTTATTCCTATATTTCTGATACTTTTAAAGAAAAATAGAGAGCAGGGTGTTAAATCCCTACCCTCCAATTTTAACGCTTTATGCGTTACACCTATGCGTATATGATTTCCCTATCCACAATCTCCCTCGCACAAGCCTTTATGTTGCCTAGCCGTCCTGTCCATTCTAAGGCGTTTTCTTCCTTTAGTCGTTCCGTTATGCCCTGCGCCTGTTTCATTCCCTCTATGAGCCTGTGGGATAGTTCCTGCGCTTGCCTGTCAATGTCGGCAAGATAAACGTTAAGTTTGCCGCTTGTGAGAAGATTGAATATAACTCTACGGTATTGCTTTAAATAGTCCAGATGCCGCTGTCCCCATATTTCTATCGGTGTTCTTCCTCAGTGAGTAATCTTAAATCTGGAATAAGATACCCATTTTCCTCGTGATATGTGCCGCCTAACTGTTCAAATAATGACTTCATCTGCAAAAACTCCTTTTCTGTATGGTTTGGTTTCTGCGGGGTATCTGCAAGCAATGTATCAGCAGGCTGTATGTATATACTGTCTTTAAGTTAAGTAATCCCCCTGCATATTGAGTGTTACCTAAATCTTTTCCATCAACAACAATAGCGATATTTCTTCTTCAGTAGTCTTTTTTATTTGGATCATCAGTTTTCGGAACAAAGAAGTAAACAACCAAAGATACTTACCATCTTTATTTGGTTTAGAATCCTAATTTTACTTTTCCATCAGATTGCTTTGTTTCTGTTGGAACATCTGTTGCCCTCTTGTTACTTCATAAGAAATAACCTTCAACACCTACTATTGCAATTATGATACTTGATTCATATCAATTCATTCTCCTTATTTCAAACTATCAGTCCATGTTTTAATATCAGAAGTAGATGCTCCTGAACTAAAACGATGTCCTTCTTTCCAATTTCCATTTTTTGCTTCTTTGGCTAGTAGATTACCACTTTCTCCTAAACCACTAGATGCAGAAGTACAGAATGGAATAACTGTTTTTCCACCAAAGTCATTAGCTTTAACAAAGGTATCTACCGGCCATGCTGCAATACCCCACCAAATCGGATAACCAATTAAAACTGTATCATAACTATCCCACTTGTCTACTTTGGTATTTTTTAATTTTATATCTCTTAAAGATTCATCATTATGTTCTTTTGTTACTCTTGAATTGTTATCGGTCCAGTCTAAATCTGCCGAAGTATAAGCATCTACCGGTTCTATTTCAAAAAGATCAGCATTTAAGTTTTCAGCAATTTGGTCCGCAACTTTTTTAGTTGAACCGGATGCCGAATAATAGACTACAAGGGTTTTTCCGACAGATGGAGTAGTTGTATTATCATGATCTGTTTTATTGTCATCTTCAGTTGGTTCATTTACAATGGGAATATTCGTAGGAGTGTTTTCATTTTCTTTTGTTTTATTGTCATTATTTAATAGAAAATATCCTCCTGTACCTATAACTGCCATTACAATAACTGCTACTATTCCTATAATTATTTTTTTGTTCATAAGTTACACCTTACCAATTCTTATTGTCTTTACAACAATCCTCATTTGTTCTTCTTTCTTTAACAATGTTATCAAACCATTCAACCATAGTTGGATCTTGATGATTAAAGAATAAACTATCACTTGTATCTAATTTTTTGATTTCATCCATGTCTTCATCAGTCAATTTAAAATCAAATACATTAAAATTTTGTTCCATTCTTTCAATGTGAGTAGATTTACAAGCAACGATAACACCTCTTTGAATTAACCATCTAAGTATGACTTGTGCCGAACTCTTATCATATTTCTTTCCAATATGAACAAGTGTTTCATTTTCAAACAGTCCATTTCTGCCTTCTCCAAATGGAGCCCATGCTTCAATATGTACTCCATATTTTTCCATATTCTCTTGTGCTTTAAATTGGGCATTGATTGGATTTGTTTCTACTTGATTAACTGCCGGTACAACTTTTCTTTCAAATAAGCAAATATCACTTAATCTATCCGGATAAAAATTAGATACGCCAACTGCTTTTATCTTACCTTCCTCATATAAATCTTCCAAAGCTCTATATGCACCATAGTAATCACTAAACGGTTGATGAAGTAACACTAAATCAATATAGTCAGTTTTCAATTTTTTTAATGATTCTTCTACAGATTTTTTACAATGTTCATATCCATAATTATCAATCCATACTTTTGTAGTTATAAATAATTCTTCTCTTGGCACTCCACATTCTACGATTGCATCTCCAACTTCTGCTTCATTAAAATAACTTTGTGCTGTATCAATGCTTCTATAGCCCACCTTAATAGCATCAAATACGCATCTCTTTGTTTCCTCTTTAGGTATTTGATAAACCCCAAATCCTAAAATTGGCATTTCTACACCATTGTTTAATTTCACATATTCCATAAATTCATCCCTTTCCAAATTGACAACAATTTCAATTTACACTATAATTATAAATGTCGTGAGTAACACTCGATCAACACTTTTTTATCACATTTTTAAAATTTTTATTGACTGTGTGCAACACCCTTGTTTTGGAATGAGTTAAGAGGTGAGTAAAAATGGCAAAAAATGATAAATTATATTCAATGAAAGAAACTTGTGCAGCAACCGGATTAACCTATGATGCTTTAAAATTTTATTGTAATGAAGGACTGATTCCTAATGTCAAAAGAAATAAAAGCAATTATCGTGTTTTTGATGACAATGATATTAACTGGATTAAAAGTTTGTCCTGTTTAAAAAATTGTGGTATGAGTATTGTTGAAATGAAAGAATATCTTGATCTATGTTTAAAAGGAGAACCAACCATTCCTGAAAGAAAGGTTATTTTAGATGCTAAACTTCTTGAATTAGAACATAAAAAACAAAAAATTCAAGATAGTATTGACTATATACATTGGAAACATCACTTTTATGATGATGTACTATCCGGAAAAACGAAATATTTTAGTTATTTAATCCAAACAGAAAATGATGACAATTAAGCCATCATTTTTTTGTTATAAATTATTGTATGCTTCATCAGTAACCGGTTCTAACCAAATAGTTTCGCTATTTTCTCCGGGGACTTCAATTGCTATATGACTAAACCAAGAATCTTTTTTTGCTCCATGCCAATGTTTCACATTTGCCGCTATTGCAATAACACTTCCCGGCACTAAACTTATTGCTTCTTTACCTTCCTCTTGATACCATCCTAATCCAGAAACACATATCAAAATTTGTCCTCCATCTTTTGTAGATTTATGAATGTGCCAATTATTTCTACATCCTGGTTCAAAAGTCACATTAGCAAGAAATAAACTTGTTTTGTTCATATCGGTTAATGGATTCAAATAACTATTACCAATAAAATATTGTGCAAATGCTTCATTAGGTTTTCCCAAACCAAATACATTTTCTTTATCAAATTGTTCCTTATTCATCTTTATAAATCTCCTCTACCATAGGAAATACACTCCACGCTTTTGCCCATCCACAATAAAAGGCAAGTTGCGTAACCATTTCCACAACTTCTTCTTTTTCTAAACCATGTTTTTTTCCTAAAATTAAATGTGATTTTACTTGTGAATATAATCCTTGTGCCATTAGAGCTGAAATTGTTATCATACTTCTATCTCTTAAAGATAATTTGTCTTCACGACTCCAAATTTCCCCAAATAGTACATCATCATTAACTTGCGCAAATTTAGGGGCAAGATTTCCTAATTTATCTCTACCGGCAGTTTGTTTTTCCATTCATTGTCCTCCTTAACTTTATTTATCCAATTTTCAATTTCGAAATCACTTGTAACAAGTTTGTTTTCAGCATAATCTGTTGAAAATTTTATATTCATTTCTTCTTTTATTGTTCCTTTGCATAATTCCCTAATCTCATCAAAAGTTGAACCTAGCCAACCTGCATTAGTTGCAAAAGGATAAATTGTTTTTCCACTTAAATCATACTTTGTTAAAAATGTTCTGATTGGTGGAGTAATTGTGTACCACCAAACCGGTGTTCCCAAGATCACTTTTTCATAATTGTCTAAACTGATCTCTATATTTTCTATTTCTGTTGTTTCTTTTGTGTATAAATTATCTTCTGTTTCATTTACCACAGTTTGATAATCACTAGAATACGGTATTTTAGGTTTGATTTCTAAAATATCACAACCTAACTCTTCTTTAACTCTTTGAGCAATCATTCTTGTATGTTTCCCATACCCAAAATAAATAACTATTGTTTTCATTTCATATTCCTTTCCCAAAATTTGATGGCATTATTTATCCATCCTTCGGCATTGGTTCCTTCACCAAGTCCAAATCCATGTGGAAGCCATGCCCGTATTGCCTTACTTTATAATCCGGCATTAGTAAAATATCATGACTAATTCCTTTTAAAATTTCTTCTTCGATTCTAAAAGTATTACCACTTTTATTAGGACTATCATTCATAAGAACTATTTTTTCCATAATATTTATCCCTTCTTTCATTATCAATGATACACTCGTGTGTTGCACCCGTGTCAATGTGTTAAATGAAAAAAGAACAATTTTCAATCAATCGCTAAAGAGTATTGCCAAATAAGCAGTTGACTTTATGAACTTGACGTTGCTTCTAAACTGTGCCCCTGCATCCTTGACAATATTCAAAAAAAGCTTTTGTATAAAACGATTTATCTTGGCTATGATCGCTTCGAATGCCCCGACTCTGTAATTTTTGCAATGTAAGCGTGGTAATGATCTGCTTTGTCCTGAATGCGATGATGTTATGTTTAAAAAAGGCAAACTTAACTAACGAATTCTATTTTATATGTTTTTCTTATACTTTTTTTCATATGCCTTTTTTGGCTTTTTATCTTTTCGCTTTGACGCATCGAAATGCTTATTATATAAAAAAGGTTGATAGCCTATCATCGCATTGACTGAATAGGCTTCAACCTCTTAAATATTATTATTGATAACGCTTTTTCCAAATACCAATGCTCAAACATCCAAATGCCATGAACATCATACCCCAACCAATTAAATTGGTAGAATCTGACGTATTGACAATACTGGAAGAAATGCCTTTGTTTGGTTGTTTTTGAATCATGTCCTCTTTCATTTGTGCAATCGCATAATAAGAGAAGTGATCTGTTTCAAACACAATTTGATTGTTTTCAATTGTGTGCTTGATTACCTGACGCTCTCCACGATCATTGATATAGAACAACTGGATGCGATCAACATCATATCCTTTTGGAATATCCATTCTGATCTTCACCATACCATTTGGCTGAATTTTCTGACCGTTTAATAATAAAGAGATGTCGAACACGATATAATCCTTCGTATCTTCTTTGAAAATCTGCGCAAACGTTTCTTTTGCTTTCGCATCTTCAACGAGTTCTACAACCAACTCCACAAGTGGATCCACAACGGATGCACTCGCTTCCAAGGAAACATGGAATGGCGCATCATTGATTGTGAGTTCTTCTTTCGCTTGGAACACTTTCTTTAGCTGATCATAGGTGCGTTTCAATTGATCTGCCGCATCATTGATCTCTTTTTGTGTTGCATTCTCACTAGACAATACACTTTCTGCATATTCCAAAGCGGTTGCAAATTTACTCCAAGTTTCGATGGTATAATCGCTTTGTTTCAACGCTTTCACTGTTTCTACATAGGATTGTAGTGCAGTTTTATCGCCTTTTTCTTGGAGCGCTTCCAATGCCTTGGTCAAATTCATTTCGCCATCTTTGACTATTACTTCACTTGCGTCGATATCATCATAGATGCTCAATGCTTGTTCGTATGCTTTTTGTAATGCGCTCCAACTATCGCTGGTGTAGCGTGCTTCATCCAGTTGTTCGATTGTCTGAATGAGCGTTGTCAGCTGTGTTTTATCACCACGTTTTACCAATTGTTTCATTGCATCACGCAGATCTTTTTCTGCTTGATCAATGCTGGATTGTTCTGGTTTTGCGGTTGCCATAATATCATTGGCAGCCTGCAATTTCTTTTGGAACAGTTTCCATGTTGCGCTTGTATAATCGCTTTCTTTCTTTGCGCTTGCTTCATCGATCGCTTCGCCTAGTTTTGTTTTGTCTACATGGTAAGCAACCAACTGCTGATTTGCTTCTACGAGTTGTTCTAAAATTTCATCAATCATATTTTGTGTTGCATCGATATCCGCAGCAATCGCTTTTGCCTGCTCCCAAATTGGCTCAAATATTTCCCAGCTTTCATCCGTAAATTCGCTTGGATCATAAGCCTTCATTTCTTCCAATTTTTTGCGTAATTCTGAAGCATCTCCACGTCTTTCAAGCGCTGCTTCTGCCTTTGTTAGATCTTCATGCGCTTTGGTGAAATCTGCATCCGTACTGCTTGGATCGCTTGCGATTTCTTTGGCGCTAACAAGTGCATTCTGTAATGCTTGCCATGTCGAAGAGGTATAGAGATCTTGATCATCTGCCATTGCCTCCACCTTGGCAATTTGCATTAACAAGTAACCATTACCGCTGAGTTCCAATGCATCATAGGCGTCAATTAATGTCTGAAGCGCTGCATCGGCAGTGGCCTGATCCACATTGCTATTGTCATTTAAGATTGCTTGTACTGCCTGATATGCAGTTTGGAAATCACTCCAAGAAGCTGCGGTGAAATTTGTTTCGACAAGCGCGCTGTCATTGTCATAAGCGTCAATTTGCGCTTGAAGTGTCGTATTGTCGCTTCGTTCAGTCAATGCATCGATTGCCTGTTGAAGATCACTTTGTGCTTTTGCCACCTGCTCTTTGGTCGTTGCCTGTGTCAAATGCACACGCACATCTGTTTTTACCTGAAGTAACTGCGCCCATGTGGAAGTCGTATATGTGGTTTCTTCCATAGTATCGACTTGATCCATCAATGCTTTCAAGTCCTTGATGGAAATCAATGCATCATGTGCATCCATCAATGCCTCTTTTGCCTCCAACAGCTGTTTTCCGGTTGCGTTAATATCTTGAAGGCAATCGCTTGCATGATTTAACGCTGTTTCATAGTTCTGCCATGTGATTGCATTGTATTCACTTTCTTTTAGATTTTCTTTTGCATAATCATCGATTATAACCTGCAAATCACTTGGATCAAACAGTTTCTGTAATTGTCCAAAGGCCTGATTGTATGCATCCATAGCCTGTTTCAATTCCGCATACGTGACATTACCTTCCCCTTTGTCCAATACTGCTTGTGCATCTGTTTTTGCACTTTGGTATGCACTCCAACTATCGGATGTGTAATCATCTTCTTTTAAAGCTGCATGCTCTTTAAGCTTATCTTCTAATGGTTTCAGAGTCGCTCTCAATGCATCATATGCATCTTGTAAAGCCGTTTGTGCTTCTGTAATCTCTACTGTTGTCGGATCTGCTTTTTCTAAAACTTCATTTGCTTTGGCTAACGCATCCGCAAATGTATTCCATGTTGCTTCTGTGTAATCATCAGCTTTCATCTGTTCTTTGTTGATTTTTTCCACCAGTTTTTGTAATGCACCGGTATTTGCACTGGAAACAAGTTGATCAATCGCAGTCTGTAAATCATTCAAGGCCTCGTTCATTTCGGCAGCACTCAAATCTGATTTTTGTAGCGCAGCATTTGCTTGTTCAAGGGCTGTTTGCAGCACTGTCCAGCTTTCCGGCGTATAGTTCGCTTCGATTAAATCATCTTGATCGTCTACAAGTGCTTGTAATGCACTTTTATCTACAACAAGTGCTTGATAGACCTCATCAAGTGCAGTAACCATAGCAGCGATTTCTTCAGCAGTTGCACTGTCATTGTTTACCAGTTCATTTGCTTCCTGCAGTTTATCACTGTATGCTTTCCAAGAATCCGCTGTATAATCATTTTCAACTAAATTGAAAGATGTCAATTCATCGATTTTATCTTGCAATGCGGAATTGTCACTAACTTCTACCAATTCATTTTTCGCTTTGGTGATGGCTTCTTCCGCTTTTACAAGCGCAAAGTATTTTGGTGCGCCACTATCGATCAATGCTTGTGCTTCTTCAACAGCTGTTTGAAGTGCATTCCAACTAGCCTTTGTATAGTGATCTTCATGTAAGACATCAAGCGCTGTGATAACGTCACTTAATTTTTGAATGGATTTTTCACTACCGATCATATCCTCATAAGCGCTGTTTAAAGCATCATATGCATTGTCAAGATCATCTTGTGACGCATTTGCGCTTTGATTGATGATTGCTTTTGCATCGTCCAAAGCATCTTGATATGCTTGATAAGAATCTAATGTAACCAATGTCTCATCAAATGCTTTGTTATCATGTTCAAATGCAAGAGCTTCCAATTCTGCGGTATTTCCGCGCTTCGTCAATGAATTGATCGCATCACTCAATGCTTTTGTCGCATCTTCAACTTCTTTCACTGATACATTGCTTCCACTGTCAATTTTCATCGCATTGTTATACACTTTGCTAAATGATGTCCAAGAACTGCTTGTATAGTCGTCCTTTGTTTTCGTTTTAGCCAATATGATTGCAACTTTTAATGCTTGCTTGTCTACTTTGACTTGTGCATTTTGGAATGTTTCAAGCGCTGCTTGTAGCGTATTGGTAATTGTGACGATTGTTTCCACATGGTTGCTCGATGCCATATAATCACTTTGTGCTGTGGAAACAGCCTGTGTTAAAGCATCAGCCGCAGATTGTGGAACATTTCCGTCTTTATCTCCAATCGTGGTATTACTTAATTGTTTATTGGCTTTTTCTATCGTTTTCTGATAATCCAAAATCGCATTGAACACATCTTTATTGGCTTCAATTACAGCATTTAATTCATTGGTCGCTGTATCCACCTGTACTTGCGTAACTTGATACGTATCTTTCATTGTCTTGGCTGTTTGATATTTGTTTTCCAACACGGCAATCAAATCCACATTATTGGTTTTTGTCAAAGCTGCCATAAAGATTTCCGCATCGGATACAACAGCATTTAACACTTTGCGATCAATTTCTATCGGTCCGGATTTTTCAAATTCTTGGACCGCGGCTTTCAGTTTCTGTAATTCAATGGTTACTTGTGCTGCACTGATTTTCGCATCAACCTGTTGTTGGGCAGCATCAATCGCCGCCTGCAAAGCATCCGCAGCGCTTTGAGGATAGTTATTGGCATAATCACCGATTGTTTTGCTGGCAAGTGTTGCTTTCGCTGAAGAAATAGCCAGCTTCAACGGTCCTGTCGCTTGACCGGTAAATAGGTTGATATCAGAAATCGTTACATTGTCATTGAAGATTACAAACTTATATTCTTGAGCAGAAATAATATGATCAAACATATACGTATTGGACATTTTATCTTTGTCATTGTTGCTCATATCCGCAAATTCGATCCAATCGCCGCTTGTGTTTTTATAATAAGCTTTATATTTCAATGCGCTTCCTGCTGTTTTTACGATTTCCAAACAGTCAATATCCTGTGAACGTTTTAAAGTATAATGGATTTCTTTGTTGCCTGCTTGATCAAACTGTACAAATGTTGAGGTGTCATCATCTTTTAATGCTTCTAAACCGGTGTATCCGTCACTGGTAATTGTAGCATTTACAGATAATGTATCCGGCTTACCGGTGATCGCCTGTAATTCGCTTAAACATGGCCATGCTAACTGTGCTTGACCCACTCCGGCACCTGTCAGCGTGTAGATAACCTTCTGTGCATAATCCTCTACCGGAATATGAATATAACGATCATCTCCTGCCACTTCACCATCTGCGGAGCGATCCGCAATCATCACACGCTCTCCGCTCTTATTGATGATTTCCAGTTTGTATTTGAAGCCGTAACCAGCACCTTCCATTCCTGCCAGCACTTCATCTAAGTAATACGTACCTTCCAAATCAACAATAATTTCTGAAGGATAATTTCCGCTCTTTTGCTCCCAGCGATTGCTTGATCCATTGTGTATACCGTCTACGATTAATCCTTTATCCGCATCATTGGCAGGTACCGTAACAGGTTTGTTTAACGCTACGTTTTCGCCTTTGCTGAATTCAACGGTATCATTTCGCTTTTGAGCCAATGCACGCACTTCTGCGATTGCCGGCCAAGAACCAGGAAAAGATCCGGCGGAGTTCTTTCCGGTCATAACAACTTTGATTTTTTGAACCGGCTGATTGTAAGGAATGCTCACTTTCGCAGGTGTTGCGTCTTGAGAATTAGAATTATCCAAGATCATCGTCCAAGTATCGTTTGATCCATCATTTCCCAATACCTTATACTGGAATGGTCTTCCTGCAGATTCAAAACAGATTTCAATAAATTCAATTGTTCGTTTTGTTTCCAAATCAACAATCACGTTGGTTGTTTCACCAAACACACCATTGTTTTCAACCCAAATAGTATCCAATCGTCCATCGGTTACATTCGTCGCAGGGCGCTCCGGATTTCCATCTGTTGTTACTGGCATACCAAGTGCATAGTTGATGAATTCATATTCTTTGATCATCTTGCCATAGACAAACAATTCGTTGATTTCAATTGGATTGTTTGCCAAATCCAATGTTTTGAATGTATAGCGAATCTTGCTGGCAGTACATTCAAACGGTATGATTTCATTTGCTTCCAAGGCTCCGGAATTATCAAGCTTTACTTGTACCCAGTGACTTGTTTCCGGATCCAGATATTCAATTTTATAATGATATGGTTTCTTTCCTGCACCTTGGTTAAATGCAAGCGCAAACTGAGAAATTCTTGCAATACCATTCAAATCCATTTCCATGATAACATTATCTGATGTTTTATCATAGATATAACCACTTCCGGTATTGTTATCCACAAGATTGGAGGTGCTACCGCTGCTTGGCGCAAAGTTTGCTTCTACCGGTTTATCGATCGCAATATTTTCGTCTTCTTCCATTGCACCGCCCGCTACAAAATTTTCAATATTTGTCATAGAATAGTTTTCCATGATATCTTCTGAAATTGATTTCAAATTTACAGTGGTATCTGGAGTAGTCCCAAATTTTCCATCATCGTTCTTCTGATTTGCCCATTTCCATTCCCATAAGAACCAGTTCGGATTGGTTGCTTGCGCTCCTGCCAATTCCGCCTTGCGATTATTGACCCAGATGGTCCAACGCTGTAAATAGAAATCCTCTGTAAGTCCGGACCATTTACGATTGGAGTAATCTTTCAGTGATCCATTCTTCGCAGCGCCCCATGTCGTCAACAATGCACGTGCGTTGAATTCAAACAAATCTCTTGACCAATCATCCATCTGATACGTATCGCTATCTAGCATGGTACGTGCATTTTCAATCCAAGTGCCAAGCATGAATTTTTCACTTGTGCTTAACACTTCATCACTCAATGCGATCAGATCCAAGAAGTGTGCAGAGATGCGATCAAACTCTTGTGCATCTTTGTTTTGATATGCCTGAACCATCAATTTATGGTATTCCACCGCAGTATTGGATAACACCTGCTCTAAAAGCTCCGAAAAATCGTATACAAACGCTGGCGATCCTTTCAGTTCATCATAATGCGCCGCAAACAATGCTACTGCTTTTTCCAATTCTGTTTTTTCATAAGAAATGGTGGAATGTCCCCATGTGGATGCCGAACTGAAACTTGTGCCCGGTCGTGCATTGACCACGGATTCCGCAGCGCCTTGAATATAATAATCTTTGTCCTCATAAACAGTATTCAACAGGATGTCATAAGCCGTATTGATATCATCAATCACCGATTGATTGTTACGATCAATATTATAGCGGCGTTGTGCATATTGATACGTCCACTCTTTATAGTTAATTGGATCTTTTTGCCATGTCATATCAAACAATAGCTCATATACAATCGGACTATTTTCAATGGCTTCGGGCGTAATTCCGATTCCTACCATATACCGTGAATTGTTCATTGCTTCCGGAATCGCACTGGCAATGACTTCTACTTCTCCATCCATTCCCATGCGTCCACCAAAATTGTGAAGCATATTCCAAATCCAAGGTGTCCCTGTATTTTCCATTGGGCCGGCTTGGGATCTCATATCAGATTGAAGATCCAAGACAATAGCTTTGTTCTTGTCTTTTAAACCATTCAACTTCCCTGCGGATATACCGCCTTGCCATTGCTGCATAACCCAAATCGCATCGTTTCCTTTGTCATGTTTCAGCATCTGTTCCTGTACTTGATAATAAACGTATTGGATATTCATATCTCCGGGAATGGTTCCACCTTCATGGAAAGGATCCACCGCATAGTAATTTGACACATCACCAAACACATCTTTTTGTGCTTGATAGAAGCGCTGTGCTGCTTCGCTATAAATATCAGATACTTCGTTGATGCCGGATTTATGGGTTCTTAACATATAAGGACGTTTGTATCCGGGCCAATCTCCAACATCCAGCACTTGGTTTGCGGAAATGTTCGCTTTTTCTGCAAAATCATAAGGAACCATGCCTGAGAAACCTTGAATGACAGGATCAATGCCATATGCCTGCATACGATCATGAAGTTTTCTGCCTAGTTCTGTTCGCTGTTCATACCAAGCTTGTGGTAACGGTCCGCCAAAGGAATCCAAATTCTGCATATAGAACCATGCGAAATATGCCGGCCCACTGATATAATCACTGACTTCTTCATCCGTGTAACCATATGTTTTCAAAAATTGCCGTAATACTTCTTCTTGACCAACGATATCTAACATCAAATTGATCCCATTCATCGCTGCCCAATCCAAGAATGCTTCATATTCATCCCAGCCCCAGAAAGACATGGAATAGGAATAGGTACAGAAATTCAATGCATATCGATAATCATATTGCGTATCTTTTACAATTTTGCGATCAATGCTTGGAAGCGTTGATGGCATTGTCATATCAGAAGATGTATAAATCGGATTGTAATCAACATTACAATAATATTTTAAGTAATAATTGAAGCCGGATGCCAATGATACCCCATCGTTGCCACGAATGACGATCTTGCCATCCACAGATTCCAGTTCAAACACATCATTCCCGGAACCGTCTGCTTGCACATTCATAGAATCACGCAATTCAAAAACGAATTTATCTACATATTCTGCGCCAATCACACGACTGACCAATCCTTGAATTTCTTGGATCGTTTTCTGTTCTGCATAAACTTCATTATTTTCAAACTGTTCCCACTTGGTTGACCATTCGCTGTCTGCAAATGTCTCTATAGAAATCGGTTCTTTTTCTGTAACCTTGGTGCTTATTTTTGTACCATATACTTCAATCTCTTTAAGGTTTGTTGTATATTCACCGGAATTATAAGCCATGTTCAGTCTTAAATAAGACGCATTGCCTTGAAGTGAAAGCGTATCTCCGTCGCTATTCGCTAATTGATCATCGCTCTTCGTAGCGATTCTATTATAATTCACACCATCTGTAGATGCATAGATGTAGTAATGATAATAGGAACCTTCTTTTTGATATAGTTTGATAGATGACAATGCATAAGTGCCATCCAATTGAATATCAATATAACGATTGTGGTCGTATTTATATTCAATGACCCCTACAGATTGAGAACTTCTTGGTGATTGCCAATAAGTTTCTTTGTCACCATCAATAGCATTTTCGATTGGATAGTTCGCAGTGCTTTTGGCTTGAATGCTCGCTATTTCAATCTTTTTTGGTTGTTGTGCTTCTTCAGCTTTTGTTTCTAGGAAAACAGAAAAATTCGTCATGCAGACGAAAAAAGCTAAAGACCCCAGAAAAAACCGTTTTAACATTGAAGTCATCCTCCTCTTTTTGTTTCAACAAATCTAGTCCCACCTATCATAGCAGAAAAACAGTAACAAAATATTGTTTTTATTAGCAATATTTTGTTATTGAAACAAGAATGATACTTTATCTCTATGAAAACAAGTTGATATTACGATGATAAAAGAGTAGCTTTTTAAAATCAAAAACTTACTAAATTTCTGATTATCTTTTCATAAGCTGGTAAATGTCGGTATAGCCTGTATTTTAGGGCTTTATCGGCATTTTCCTTTTGGAAGATACTCTGCATAAGCTGGCATTTACCAGCATGAAAATGCAACCAAAAGTAGTAAATGAGTAGTACAATCACCGATTTAAGAAGCAAGAGCCAGTCTTTCAAGTTCTGCTTTCGCTGAATTGAAAGTACCGTGTGCGTAGTACCCTAATGTCATGGTGATGTTTGAGTGTCCCATGATGTATTGCAGGGTGTTCGGGTTCATTCCTTTGTTTGCCATGTTCGTGCAGTAGGTATGTCTGAATGAGTGTGGTGTGATGTTTGGTAGCTGGTCTTTATGTGTCTTGTTGTATTTCTTCACAAGCCCACGCAACATACTTTCATAGTTTCCAGCCACTTTAGGGAAGCCCTTTTGGTTTAGGAACAGGAAATTGCTGTAACCGCCTATGATGATAGGCTCTGCCTTTCCTCTGTTCTGTAACACTCGCTTAAAGGCTTGATAAGCTCTTTCTGTCATTGGAAGCTGACGTTCTCCTTTTTTGGTCTTAGGCGTTTCAACATAGTAGCCAATTTCGCTATCTTTCAATAGCTGGTGGTCTACATTGATGATACGGTTCGCCATATCAATATGGACTGTCAGACCACAAAATTCAGAAATACGAAGCCCCGTTTCCAGAAGAATAACCACTTCATCATAATACTTGCTGTACGTCTTGTCCTGTTCCATAAAGGCAAGCATTTTTTCTTCCTGCTCTGGCGTGAGAATGACTTTAGGCTCTGAATTATCTTCCAGAACATCACTCAATTTGAAGTTAAAAGGATTTTTTCTGATACAGTCGTCCTCAATCGCCATATAGAATGACGCTTTCAGAGAACGCTTGTAGTTGCTAATCGTCTTGTAGGAAAAGCCATTCTCATACATTCGCATAGCCCATTCCTTACCGTCCGATAGCTTCACCGTATCAATGCTCCTTGCACCCAGCGGGTCGTTTTCCAGAATTTTCATAAGATACTGGCGACCTTTTTCTGTGTTGCGTTTCACATTCTTTCTCTGGCTGTTCTTCTTTGCGTAGAGCTGGCAGACTGTCATTTTCCCGCCTATGGTATTGATACCGTCGTCGAGGTCTTTCTTAATCTTTTTCTGCTTTTCCCTCAATGACAAATCTTCACGTTTCCCAGCGGGTGTCTTGTCTGTCGGAACAAGTTTCCAAGCATAGACAAACTGTGGTTGCCCGTACATATCGGTATATTTGTAAACGTATCTTCCGTCTTTTCTCTGGCTCTCTCCAAGTCGTAAATTGCGTCCCTTGCTGTCTTTTCTCTTTACATTAGACATAGTGCGAAGCTCCTTTCCGTCAAGGAATGAGCCGTTGATACGCTATACTTTATTATACCATACCTACGGCTCGCTGACATTAGATTTCGTCCAATGTATCAATGATTTTTTCAAACTGTTTTCGCTTAATCTGTACACGGTTTCCGTTGACAATCACCCAGCCAGCGTCGAGATTTTCCTCTGCCAGCTTACGCAATTTCTTTTCCCCGATACGGAAGTATTTTGACGCTTCCTCAATCGTCAGCGTGTACTTCTCCCAGATAGGCACATCAGTATTGTTCATAATATGCACCCCCTTTACTGTGTGTCTTATGGAAGCAGACAGACGGCTCTGGAAAAGCTCCGCTGGTATCTCAACCAATCTCATTCCTATGAGCAAAACCACCTCTGGGACGTATCATTATCCTGTGAATACAGGTCGTGGCAAAGCGACTTTTCCAACGGTCGCTCTCGGATCACTGCATGGGTCGCTCGCTCTCTTTTGGAAAGGTCATGGCGTACAGTCCCCGTGGCTCGCTGTATCACAAACGTATCTGTCTGCTTTATTCACTTGTCAAAGAACAACAACGGCTGTTTATACGCCTGTCAAAGCCCATATAAATACAAAGATATATAGACTTTGAAAGATGTATAAATCCCAGAGAGGACGCAGGAAAGGGGGTAATGCGTCGCTCTGTAATGGGACGTAACTTTACGCTACTTTGAAATTAAGCACCTGCTCAATCAGCTTTGCTTCCAGACGGCTACGCATATCCTCGTCAACGGTGGTATGAGGATTGCCGTATTCGTCAATGCTTGTTCGCATGGACAAGCGGGCAATATAAGGCTCATAATGGGACAACACAACATTCATAGCCAGAATATCGCCCTGCGAAGCTGAAACGATAACAGGGTAAGGCAGTAAGCCGTTGCCTTTATGTACCGCTTTATTCTTCTTCATGCTGTTTTTCCTCCATTCTTTTTCTGACTTTTTCAAATCCTCTTTGACGCTTATAGTTCACTGTACGGCGTACAATTTTCAGCAGGTCGGCAATCTCGCCGTCATTGAAGCCTAAACCGTAGAGCAACAAGATAAAGCGTTCTTCCTCAGAAAGTTCCTGCAATGCTTCACTCAACAGCTCATTCTTGATTTTCACGTCGTAGCCCATGACTTTGTAAAGGTCATAGTTCGTGGAATAATCATCATAAGTGGCAAGCTCCGCAAGCTGTTCTGGCGTGAGTTCTGAAAAGGAAACCTGTACGTCATTCAAATGCTAGTAATGCTTCTGAATGTTGATAGCTTCATTCTTCAAAATCTTCTTGCAGTAACAGTCAAAGACTTTCTGGACATCTTCTGGAGAAGTGGGTCTGTTCATGTTTTCACCTCCTTTCGTTTGTCAAAAGGTGGTGATTGTAACCGCTCCTTCCCCCTTTCCGTCATTAATACAAATGAGAGGGTACGAGCTGGCAAAGTTTGAAAAAGAAATCCAGAAAAAGCAAAAAAGCCCAAGAAGTTGTGATAACCTCGTTGAGCTTTAATGAATATAATCGACAGATAGTGAGGAAATTCTACACGGAAATAGCTGTAAACTCCCTTAACATGGATTAAAATTTTTTTGATGATTTTCTTTTATGCACTCCTGCCATTCGCAATCCTCCCGTGAAGAAACCGCCTTGCCAGAATAAGGCAAATTTCAACAAGATAAGCATAAAAGATAAATCCGTCCTAATTCCGTCCAAATCCCTGTTTTTTAGCAGGAATGAAAAAAGGCTATCACACCCAGCAGAAATGCCGTGGTTGCGATAACCTGTGTATCAGATAATCTCTGTATTTTCTTTGATAAGCTGGCGTATCTCGTCCCGCTTTGCTGGCGGTGCTTGACTGATGAAGTCCTCTATCCATTCGTCAATCTGTTCATAGACATTTTCATCTTTAAAATATTCTGGGTAGTCTTTCAAAATATCAAACTCCCTGTCTGTGCGTTCCGCTTCCTTGCAAGCCAGCTCTAAATGCTCACTAATCAATTCCTGTGTGCAGGAAGAATAGCCAAGAGCGGTTGTGATATAAGTGATACGCTCAAAATCAGCTTGTGTCATAGCTTCCTTGCCTGTAAGCAGGTCATAGTCACGCTGTCCGCACAGTGACAGAAACACTTTCTTTTGCTTCTCCGCTTGAACCATAATAACCACTCCTAAATCTTTAAAATTTTAGCTGTCTGCTGGCAGTGCAGATAAATTCCTCTGGGGTAGGGGTACGGTTGCCAAACATACGCTTAAACTCTGCCTGCTGGTCTGGGTCGTCACTGTCCATTACCGCTATGATTTTATCCTGTATCTGCTCACGGACTTCTGAAACAGAAAGCCCGTACAGACGAGCCATTTCTTTAATCATTTTTTTGCTGTCCCTTTTACTGAATTTCATCATATCTTTAATGCACCTCTTTTCTAAGATGTATATTCTATCAAAATTGAATAAAACTATAACCGTTGGAATAGATACCTTTATTAGTCCATTATAAAGCATTTTTGCAAAGGTTACAATGTATAAGAATAGATTTTTTGAAAGGAGTGTGTCAGTTACATGGAGCTTGACTATAAAGCTATCGGCAAGAGAATTAAGATTGCCAGAATTAAAAAGAACCTCACTCAAGAAACTGTTGCTGACAGAATAGGTGTTACTCCACAGCATGTAAGCAATATAGAAACTGGTAATACATCAGTCAGTTTAACAACTCTGGTTGCTATTGCCAATACCTTGACGGTATCAGTTGACGAATTACTATGTGATACAGTTTTAGCTTCAAAGCCTGTCTTTGAGAAAGAAGCAAGGGAGATACTGGAAGATTGTAACGAATATGAAATCCGTGTGCTGGTAGATGTTTTGAAAGCAACCAAAACTTCCATGCGAACCGTAAAAATGTTTGAAGCAAAGTTAAATGAGGACAAATAAAACCGTAGCGTGCAGATCACAATGAATTGTGAAATACAGCTACGGTTTTTCTTCTCCGCTGAATTTATATCCCACACCCCAGACAGTGATGATATATCGTGGACTGTCTGGGTGTGGTTCAATTTTCAGTCTTAGCTTTCTGATGAACGAGGAAAGATTGCTTGCGTCTGGTGCATTGTCATAACCCCATACTTTTTCATATATCTGTTCTTTTGTAAACACCTGTCCTTTGTGGCTGGAAAGGAAATATAACAGGTCAAATTCTTTAGCGGTTAGATGTATTTTATCTCCCTTGTCGTCGGTGACAGTGCGAGTAAAACAATTTATATCTAAACCGTCATATTTCTTACCTAGAGAAACAGGTGCAGTACACAAAGTGTTTGACAGCCATTCTACTAGCTGATTAAAAAGATGTTCTTCTTTTTCTGTAAATTCAGCAACTAATATCTTCCCATAGTATCACCTGCACTTTTAAAAAATTATTTTTCAAAAATCAAGTCAATTCTTCTAAAACTACCATGTGCGTCTATTAAAGTAGGAATAAAACCAACGTAAGAATATCCCTCTTTTGCATATTTGTTGATTATTTCTTTAGGTTCAGAAGCGGAATGAAATAACACACCCTTTGCTTCAAACTTTATTTCTACATATTTATACTCTTTCATATCATCAAAACAACCTTTCAATTATCCAAATGTTTTTCTTATTTCACTCAATTCTTCTTCGTTTTCAACCCAGTTTTCTACATATCCGCATGAGCAACAAACATAACGAATTACCCGGATTTTCCCAAATAGCGTATAAGTGCTAGTATAAATGTTATTTCCGCTGGCATGACGGTTAGGGTTATCTGGAATACGAACAATATCGGTTGAACCGCATTTAGGACATGACTTAGTATTTTTCATTTATATTCTCCTCAAATAAGCAATTACTTTTTGTTACGTTTGATAAAAAACCAATATGCAAATACTATCAAGGCAAGAACACATAAAATACTTTCCATAAAATCACCCTCTTTATATACCTTTCTTTTTATCCTCTTTTTTCTTCTTGCGTTCCTTATATATTTTATTCCTTAAAGGAATACCCCCGCACAGGAGTAGTACAACAGCCAATATTGTAAAGTCCATGCGATAGCTCCTTTCTAAAATTCTTTTTTGTTCATAATTGACAAGCTGATTTTCGTTGAAATCAGTAACATCAACAAAGCGATAATAATTGTAATAGCAAGAAAAACTCCCATACTTACAGTTGGTAAATTGTCTAGCAGACTGATTAAATCAACTTTGAAAATAGCTTCTGCTCCTTTCACGATAACGATAGAAATTACTGCCAATGCACCAAAAGCACCAATCATAGCAATTCTTCCTTTATCGCCACCAAATTTAAGTTGAAAAGGAAGCATGATTGCTTGAACAACAATCATCATAGGTAAAATAATCAAAGAACTCTGCACTAAATCTGTAACAGGTAATATATCTTTCGATACAGTTACAATTATTCCTAAAACAGTTGCTAAAATCCAAGCGATACACCCAAATAACAAACCAAGGAAGTATTTTTCAATTACATAATTATTACGGGTAATAGGTAATGTGAACAAGAACGCATTTCCATTATCAAAATCATCATAACTGATTGTACTTACTGTAAATAGCGAGGCAATGAAACTCAGAAAACCAATAGGAAACACCATATCATCAGATAATATCATCATTCCAATTACAATCGCCAGAATGAGTAACAGAAAATTCTTCTGTAACATCATCAATTTAAAGTCTTTTACTAATAAACCTTTCATTGTTCTGTCCCCCTTATCATCATAGTGATAACTTCATCTATTGTACCTTTTTCAATAGCGATTTTAGGATAATTCTCGATATAATACTGTTTCTGATTTGTCAGACAGCTATATCCATATGTTTCTTTTTTAGAACGCATGATAAACTGTTTATCCAGCTTGCCATATTGCTCTGCGTCTACTTTCAATAAGGCATAATCACTAAGAAGAACGTCCGTATCTTCATGTAAAATAATTCTTCCGTCATGTATCATATACAGATCGTCACATAATGACTCCAAATCACTAGATATGTGAGAACTAATTAAAATGGAGCGTTCTTCATCTTTTTCCAAAAATTCTCTCAACATTTCAAGTAATTCATCTCTTGCGATTACATCTAAGCCTGCTGTCGGTTCGTCCAGTATCAATAGCTTTGCATTGTGTGAGATAGCAACCAGCACTTTTAGTTTTGCTTTCATTCCCGTTGAAAATTCTTTTATCTGTTTATTCATAGGCAGTTGAAATCTCTGTGCCTGTTCAATAAATAATGACTTATCGAATTTTGAGTACATATTCTGCAATATAGGGATAATATCCTTGATTTTCAGATAACCACTAAAACCAGAATCAGATAATACAACACCCAAATTTTCTTTATCTTTTACGGTGAAGTCTTTTATATCTTTTCCAAGGATTGTGATGTTTCCACCGTCAGTTGAAATCAAGCCTAGTATTGCCTTAAATGTTGTGCTTTTTCCTGCTCCGTTTTGTCCAATCAAGCCTGTTACACAACCAGACATAAGCTCTAATGAACAATCAAGAGAAAAATTATCATAATGTTTTTTCAAGTGTTCAATTTTTAACATATATCAGCCCTCCAATATCAACTCGAATAAACTTTTTATATCTTCATCACTAATACCGCAACGTCTGCCTTTTTGGATAGCCTGCTCTAAATCGGCTTCCAACTCTTTTTTCTGTTCTTCCAAAAGAAGTTCTGTATTTGTAGCCGCTACATAAGTGCCTTTGCCATGTACTGTAACTGTGAAACCCTCACTTTCCAAATTATCATAGGCTTTCTTTACTGTTAAAGCACTTATTTTTAGTTCCTTAGAAAGAGTACGGACAGACGGTAGATTGTCGTTTTCCTTTAGTTCACCATTTCGTATGAGCATTTTTATCTGGTCAACAATTTGTTCATAAATGGGAACCATTAAGGAAGTATTGATTATAATTTTCATTCTTTATATCCTTCCTCCTTTTCTTGATAACAGTATATAACAGTTCTGAACTGTTGTCAAGTGTTATATGCTGTTTGTATAAAAAATAGTGAGCAATCCCATAGAGAAATACACACTTTCATTTGTTATCCTATTATTTTCCAGTAGTTACCCCTATGAAGTGTCAGCTCATACTTGAGATACATGTTTCGCTTATGCCTGCCTGTTAATGAAAATCATATTATTGCCCTTTAAATATTTCAAAAACCGTAGCGTGCAGATCACAATAGATTGTGAAATACAGCTACGGTTTTTCTTCTTCGCTGAATTTATACCCCACACCCCAGACAGTGATGATATATCGTGGATTGTCTGGGTGTGGTTCGATTTTTAGTCTTAGCTTTCTGATAAATGAGGAAAGATTGCTTGCGTCTTGTGCATTGTCATATCCCCATACTTTTTCGTATATCTGTTCTTTTGTGAACACCTGTCCTTTGTGGCTGGAAAGGAAATATAATAGGTCAAATTCTTTTGCAGTTAAATATATTTGGTTGCCTTGTCTATCCATTACAATACGGGTGTAAGGGTCGATAGTTAAATCTGATGTATGGATTTTGATAATTGTAGGCGTTTTGTCTACATTTGAGGACAACCATTCTAACATCTGTTGGAATAAACTATCTTCTTTATCAGTAAATTCTACAACTAGTATTTTCCCATAGCAACCCCCCCTATAATAATATTACCTCAAGGGGAAAACAAGAGAAACTCTCGCCCCAATCGTCTTATCATTTTCTTTTAAGTTTTCAAGTTTTACAAATCCGAAATGTTCTTTCATTATTTTTTCTACTATCGTAAGTCCTAATCCATAATGCGTCCCATTTCTTGCTTTGTTTTAAGCCATAAGAAAATAGGCATTAGAAGTAAAATAATTCCCGAACTAATCATAATCCATTGCAGGGAAATAATATCTGCTAAAGGACCGAAAACTACCATACCAAACGGATAGCAAATAGCATACATCGCTCCCATGAAGCCAAATATTCGTCCCTGCATTGAAACATTCGTATTTTCTTGAAGTAAGGTAGTGATTGTTGTTTGTATTGTCGTTAAAGCAACACCATAACAAATCATAAAAATAAGATACAGTAAAAAAATTTGAGTTATGCCCATACCTATTGCCATTATTCCAAATACAGCTAAACCACTGAACATAGTTTTACTACGTTTATGAAAACCGCCCCATACACTCATTAGCAACCCGCCAACAACCATACCGCCAAATCCACATATTTCAACGGCAGTCAGATACCAGTATGTATCACCATATATTCTACTTACCAATAGTCCAGATAAATAGCCTGCTGGAACACATAGAAAAGTAAATATTCCATATATCATCAATAAGATACCAATATTTTTTTGCGAGAATACATAGTTAATTCCACTTTTCATATCCGATAAAATAGGAGATGAAGTGATTTTTTTGTCTTGCTTAGGCAATGATACACAAGCAAACAATGCAATCCCTACTATTGCAGTCAAAATATCAATCAACAATGTATTCTGCAATGTTCCAACAGATAAAACTATCCCTGCGACAGCAGGAGCAGAAAATTGAACAACTGATTGCATGGTTGCATTGATACCATTATAACGCATTAAATTTTCTGCTGGTACAAGTTGTGGGATAACAGCATTAACAGCGGGTGACTGTATTCCAGCACCAATAGAACGAAGAATAGACATTGCTATCAGTAAGCTGAGTAGTACGATTTCTGTTGATATATAAGGCATAATAAGTATCATGCTAAATGTGACAATCGCTATTCCTAAATCAGCACCTATGATAAGAAATTTGCGATTATAACGGTCAGCCCAAACTCCACCTACAAACGAAACAAGAAATTGTGGTAAATAGGAACATACTGAAAAAACAGCTACCCATGCACCGCTGGTTGTATGAAGTGTTACATACCATACGATTGCCATTTGAACTATTTGAGAGCCAAATAATGTAATACTTTGACTGATAAGAAAAAGAATTATTTTCTTCTTCCAAGTATCCTGTGCTTGTTGCATTTTACACTTCCTCCTTATCTTTTGGTGGAAGCACAAAGCGTTGTGTAGGATACCCATATTCAGTAAGCAATTCTCGTTCCGCAAAACCAAGACGCAAATATTCTTCACGATAGCCTGTATCTGCTTTATCGCCCTCTCGATATGTAGTTAAACTAATCTCTTTTCCTGCAAGAAGTTCATCTACAAGTTTATCAAGGAAAACCTTTTCAATCCCCAAATTTCGATATTGTGGGTGAACTGCCAGAAAATCAATACTTCCTGTTTCTGCTGAAAATCCCATAATACCGATTGCCATACCTTCATCTCTTAAAATTAAAGCTCTTTTGTTAGATATATAGAAAGATAGTTTTTCAAGATAATCCGTTTCATCTAAATAGGGATAACCATCAACTGTTAAATGGACTAATTCCATCCAGTCATTTATATCTTTAGTAGTAGCAAATCGTATATCATCTTTTATAAAATCCATTTTTATCGGCTCTTTACTTAAATGGATTTCTAACTGTAAAGGATAAAATTCTTCAGCTATTCTAAAATCAGCAGGAGTCATCTTATACATTGCTTTAAAAATGCTTGTAAATGCTTGTTGACTTTCATAACCACTGATAAGTGCGATTTCTATAATCGGTCTTTTAGAAAAAACCAGTAACTTAGCCGCTTCTGTAAGCTGTCTCCTTTGAACATATTCATGTATCGTCAACCCAACTATCTTTGTAAATATACGGTGTAAATGATATTTAGAGTAATGTAGAGCGGTTGCAACTGTTTCCAAATCCAGCTTGTTATCTAAATTATTTTCTATATATCGAATTGCCTGTGAAACAATATACACTGCTTGTCCTTGCATTTGCACTCCCTCCTTTCCGAGGAAACAGTATAGCATGATAAAATTATCCAGTTTTCATCATTCTTGCTATTTTCAATACATCAAAATTATCATGCTGATCTGCTTTGCAAGGAAGCATGATAATTATTTAAAATTTCGTTTTAGCTGTGATTGTGTAAATATATTCCTCTGGTGTAGACGTTTTGTTCCCAAAATATCGCTTGAAGTTCGCCTGTACCTCTGGGTCTGTACTGTTCATAGCTTCGTCAATGGTAGCTTGTTTATTTGCCCTTAATTCTGATACAGGGACACCGCTTGCCTTTGCCCCAGCTTTTAGAATTTTTTTCATGTCTCGTTTTTTTAGTCCTATCATCATATTCTTACCTCTTTTTTGATTTTTGAATACCTTTCAATTAGGGGACGAAGATAATCAAAGTCTATAAAATCAACTTTTTTATTATAAGTTGCAATTAAATCCTTTGTTTCCATGTCTTGTTGTTCCACAGGAACTTTTTTTGCTTTTTGATATACTAATTTCATCATAAGACTATGCCGTAAATTTAGCTTTGAATAATCTAAACTTCCTCTGATATGAAATAGCTCTATATCTTTATTTAGATTTTTAGGAAGTTGTTTATAAATGCTCATTTTGATTGACTCTACATTTTTCAAATCTTTAGGGTCAGCTATTCCAACCGTTACGATAATCAGCTTTTTATAATTATCTGGTGGATAATTACTTAATGTTTTAGCCAATCCTTTTACACCGCCAGCATACAATGCTCCAATATAAATGAGTACATCATATTTATTGGACATATTAAATTCTTTATAGTCAAAATGGTCTATTCCTAAATTTTGTGATAGCATTTCTGCATACTTTTTTGAACTACCATACTTGCTTCCATATATTATTATTGATTTCATAGTATCCCTCTTTCAAATAAGTTGTATCAATCTATTGCGTTTTCTACTGCTTTTAAAATACATTTACTGCTTACAGTAGCTCCAGATATAGCGTCAATTTCTAAAGATTGTGTATTAACAATATTGTTGATGATACTTTCAGCAGGGCTTCCTAAGCCGTTATCATGTTCTAAAATTTCAATGCTTGCAATTTCATGGTTTATAACAGTGACATTTACTTTAACATGAACAGGAGTAATAGAATATTCTCCTATATATTCACCGTCCGAAACACAAGTTAAATTAGGAGTTATAACCGCTAAACTATCTGCCTTTTTCACTGCATTGTTCATCAGAGTAAATAATATTGTTATCAATACGAGAAAAATACAGGAAACAAAAATAATAATTTTTCTATTTTTTTTCATTCTGCACATTCTTTTCTAAGTTTTCTATTCCGCTATACAATCGCATTAGTAAAGTGAATAATACATTCATTTCCTCGTCAGAATATTCTTCAAATAGATAGTTCAATTCTTCTCGATATTTCATAAAATCACTTGATAAAAACTTTTCAGCTTTTGCAGTCAAACATAAGCAGTACGCACGAGAGTCGTTTGGATTTTGTTCAATATTGACAAATTCTTTTTTCTCTAATACATTTGCTATTTTTTTTATGTTTTGTCTTGAACAGCCTAATAAATTTCCTAATTGAGTAAATGTCAATTTTTCTTTTGATTGAGCCATTAACGATAGTAGCATATATTGTTTTAAGGACAGCTCGGCTATATGATTGTCAAAAATAGTCTGTAACTTGTTTCCCACAATAAATAAGCTATTAAATATAGCTCCTTGCTGTTTTTTTCTTGAACAAGAACTATTTTGTATTAAATCTTTTAATTCCATTTTTCCACTCCTTATTGGTAACTTGTTACTGATATAGTATAGCAACAAGTTACCAATATGTCAATGGAGTTCTGCAATATAGCGATTTTTATTGAATTATCTTCCAGTTGCTATCCTTATGAAGCGTCAGCTCATACTGTGATACCTGTGTTGCCTTTGTCTGATTGTCAATGAATTTTACAGCTACTTTGACTTTCACGTTATTACCGTCAGCCGTGAATACAGAATTGACAAGCTCGGAATAGAGATAGTCCCCGTTTATCGGTTCAAGGGCGTTTCCCTCTACATAGTAGGCGAGCTCCTTGTCCGTAGCGGTAGGGTACAGCTTGAAGAATGTTTCCAGAAACGCCGTAGCGTCATTGATTGTGTCAGCGTCCACGCTGTTGTCTGCTTCCTGTGCCTTTGGTTCGTAGCTGGATTTTTCCATAGCAGGAGCAAGGGTCGGGTTCTGGATAATCACCATATGCCCGTCAGCGTCCACATGAACGGTCACAGTATAGGTTTCTGATACATTTCTTGTCTGGTCGCCCTCTTTTATCTGCTGATCTACTTCGTAGGTAACAGAAAAAGCGTTCTCCCCAGACTGTACCACGTCCCAGATAAGTACGTCCGTGACCGTGGAGCTGGTCGGTATATCCGTCCTCACGGTATCAACATTCAAATCCTGCAATTCCTGTGTCAGATAGGCACTGATAGCCTGTGTCCTTGCTTCGATTGCTTCCTTGCTGTTGCTCCATGTGTAGTAGGATTTACAGAAATTCTTCACGAAATTTTCTATCCCGTTGGTATCGTTAAGTCGTAGCTGTATGGTTTCTACCTCATGGGTGGTGTGCTGGTCGATAGCGGTAAAATTCTTATACACACCAAAGCTCACGCTTGCGATAAGCACCACCCAGAGGGCAATGACGGACTTCTTATGCGTCCCCACTTTCATAGTGCGGATTTTCTTTTCCTTTATCGGTTTTTCTTTCTTCTTGAACATGATATTTCCATTCCTTTCTTTCTATTGCTTAATTCTGCCAGCTCCGATAAGGTGCTGTTGCCAGTAGCTATTGTTCAAATCAGCGTAGCCTATCGGGTCGCCAGCATGATACATCTGATTGTTTCCCACATAGATACCGACGTGCGTTACATAGCTTCCTGCGTCATAGGTGCTGTGGAAGAACACCAAATCCCCAGCCTGTGCCTGTGATAGCGGGATATGCTGGGTAGCGTCATACTGCGCCTGTGCCGTTCTCGGTAAGGAAATGCCTGCCTTGCCGTAGCACCATTGAACCAGCCCCGAACAGTCAAAAGAAGTGTTAGGGTTGCTCCCGCCATACACATAGTCCCAGCCTTGATATTTCAGAGCTTCATTCATTATCTTCTGTGCCAGCTCGCCCGATACTTGACTGACCGTGAGATACTGGCTGACAAGCTCCACATAGAACATATTTCCATATCCGTAACGCCAGCCACCATTGCGGGCGACAGCGATAGGGTTCGTGTAGGTGACTTTCTTCCCACCAGACTTGTCACGGGCGAAATTCTCTGCCAGCGTGAAGCTGTGCTTTTTCCCGTTCTTAGCCACATAGCCGATATAGCCCCCGCCATAGTTATAGGACTGTATCACGACGTTTATATCCTCTATGCCTTGACTTTCTGCTGAAGAAAGCAGGGACGCAAAATATTTGCACCCCTGCTTGATTGAGCTTTCCGTATCAAGGGAGTTAGGCGGTAAGCCCATGCTCTCGGAACTCTGCATAACGTCCTCGGCTGTCCCGCCACTTTCCACCTATATGATTGCCAGCAGATAGGGGACGTACTCGGAAATGCCGTACTCTTTAGCGTATTTCTCCACCATAGGCTGATGTTTCAACACCTCTGCGGACAGGTTCATGCCCGTTACCCATGAGGAAGAACCACCGCCCCCGTCGTCGTCCTCGGCACTGATAAGCACGCCAAAGAAAAGCACTATCGCAAGAAGAAAGGGAAACAGACTGCCGATAAGGGCGATATGTCTTAATTTCATTTCTTACGTCCTTTCTTTCCTGTCAAGTTTAGGGTCGCTTTCTTGATGTTTCGTTCCTTTCTGGTGGTCTGCTGGTTCAGCTCCACACCATTGAGCCTAGTTCCATGTTTCTGCAATACAGGTTCAGCAGATTTTGAAGCAAGCGGACGCTCCTTGACAGGCTGTGCCTTTGTCGGCTCGGTATGTACCTTATCAGTGCTTGTCCTATCAGATGTGACAGGACGCTTGATTTCCTGCACTTTTCCTGTATCGGTCTTAGAAGCAGGAGAAGCGGTCACAGGTCTGTCATGGGGACGGGTAGCTCCTGTTGTCGCTGATCCGTCCGTCGTTCTGCCAGCTTGTTTTGCTTCCTGTGCTTTTTGAAGCTCCATACGCTTGTCAGCGATATTCTGTCTGTGCTGTTGGAGTTTGTCGGCACGCTGGCTCTGTCTGGTTTCCTGTCCCTGCACAATGCCACGCTTGAAGTCGGACACATTTTCCTTTGCCTTTTCCTTTGCGGAGTGCAAGGCATAGGCGGTCTGGGTCGGCATATCCTTGATATTCTCCTTGACAGCCGTTGCCTTGTCCTTGACCTTGTTTTTCGTATCAAGCACCGCACCCACGGCTGAACCCGCTCGGCTTCCGAAAGAAGTATTGTCACGCTTGCGGGTCGTGCCGGCATGGGATTGTTTGCTTCCAGCAGAAGAAAGAACCGCTCCCGCCATAGCTCCCGTTCCAGCACCGACCATACTTCCTTTTCCAACCGCCCTTGCGATACGGTGTTCCATACGCCTAGCCCTGTGTCGCATAAACAGATACGGACGGCGGAATATCCTGCGTCCCATGCTCTGGCTGTCCCCAGCATTTAAGCTGAACATACTCATAAGGTCGCCCAGCTTCATGTAGATACCAGCGAAACATACTATCTGCAAGAACGCAATCATAAAGAACGGATAATCGGTGGATATGTTGTAGAACATACTGGAAATAGAAAAAGCCACCGTAACAATAAGGGTAATGCCCGCCCTTGTCATAATCGTATTGAACACTCGCACGATTGCCTGTTTCGCCATGTTCTCATAGCTGGGTATCATGCTTAAAAGAAAGCTGATAGGCAGGAACATAGCGAAGATGATAAACAATATCTGGGAGAATATCATCATGCCTGTGAGCAGGAAAACAAATATCGTTATCCCCAGATTGAAGATAAGCAGGAAGAACACCATTCCCAGACGGTTGATGACCTGCGGTATCGTCAGATTGTCGTTGTCGTTATCCTCGATTTCCGTTTTCACTACGTCCTCACGGGTCGCCCCGTCGTCTGCTGACGGACTGGCAGATACCAGAGCTTCCACACGGTCAGCCCCGATTTCTTCTATATCGCTGTTGCCGAACTGCAAAAGTAGCCACGGCTGTTGTACCTGTATGGAAAACAGGCTGTCCCTTATCAAGTCCACGCTGTCTTTTCCAGCACTGTCACTGTCGGGAAGCATGATTATGTCCCCAAATCCAGCGAAGCCGTGGAAATATCCGAAGAAAAGTCATTGATTTTCTTGATATAGTCGGGAGCGTAGGCGATAAAGGAAGCGGACAGCACGAACACCACAACGAAGTTGATAACGGCGTGTAATGCCTTGCTGGTTTCTCGCTTGATAAGTCCCGTGTAGGCTACATAGATACCCACCACAAGGATAATGAGAAGCAGGAAGCCTACATAAAAGCCTGTGCTTCCGAAGCCGTTTTCCGTCACGCCCGCTAGGGTCTGTATGCTCTTTCCGATACTGTCTGCCATGTCATTGATGAAGTCCAGCTTATATGCCTGCTGGACGACGTACCCCGTGGCGTTGGATAGATACAGACTGATAGTCCAGATAAAATTGGTGATACAGTACAATCCGTATTGTACGGACTTCCCGATACCGTCCAGCCAGTTCCACGGAAGCCAGCCCCAGCTATTGTCCACATAGAAGTCAAGCTGGTAGTTTTCCAGCGGGTACTGTGAATACAGGTTGTCCGCATTGACGGTATCATCAACCAGCCCCGTGGCATGAGCCACCGTCCCGAACAGGGAGAGGAACACAACAGAGGTAAAAATGACTATCAGAGCAATCTTGAAAAAACGAAAGAGCTTCTTTCTTGTCAGAAGCCCCTTTATCCTATCTTTCATCACTCCACCTCGCTTTTCACGGGCGGTCTGGTATCAAAGGCGTGCAGTAATTCTTCAAAGACAGGGTGTATCTGCACCACGCCCACACGCCCGTATAAATCTTGAAGCAGGCATTGTCCGTTCTCCAAGTCACGAAGTCGTTTCTGGTTGTTCTCGTCGTCCTTGTCGATACCGAAAAATTCAAGGGTCTGCTTTATCTCATTGATGTCGGTACTTCTAAAGGCAAACTTCAAACCGATATTGTTTTTCAAGCTCTCCTTTGACACGTCGCCAGAGGATTGTGTGACGAAGTACACGCCCGCCTGCATAGCACGTCCCGCACGCACCAGCTTGTTCGAGAGGGTTTCGCCCTGTGCCACGTTGAGGAACGCCCACGCTTCATCTAAATCCACGATTTTAAAGATACTGCGGTCTGAATGAATGAAGTCTAAGGCAAAAGTGGAAATGACAATCAGCATAGCCACGGACAGCAGTTCAATGGTCGTGTATTCCTCAAAGGTCGTGTCCTTGTCGGGAAGTACCAAATCTGCCACCTGTATGATGTTGAGCTGGTTGTCCAAGCTGATAGCGTTAGACACTGAACCGTCCGAAAACAGCAGATGTGCAAAGTCATAGTCTGTAAAGCTGTCGATATGGTCGGCAATATTGCGGGCTATCACCGTGTCCTCTCTGCGTAGCTCGTCTATCACATGGAGAAGTCCTCGCTGATCGCTCTGGGTCACGGCTCGCACCGCTTTTCTAAGGACAGGGAATTTTTCACCGTCCCTAGAGGAAATCCCCGTAAGGAATGTGAGAATGTCTATCGCCAGACTTTCAGCGTCCTTTACATTCTTCATAATCACGAACGGGTCAAGAAGCCCAGCGTTTTCCTTATCGCTGGTAAGGTTGACGATATTGATTTCATGGGCTATCTCTGGAAGCGTTTCTTTCCAGTTGCCACGCTCGCTCTTAGGGTCGAGAATGACCGCCTGTCCGCCAAAGAGGACGGAATAATAGACAATCAGATTGTTGCAGAATGATTTTCCACCACCAAGACTTCCTACAAAGGCAGACGCTAAAGCGTTAGTGACTGTCCCCTTGATACCCTGTGAAGCAAGGGACGGCTGTAAATAGACGTTTCTTCCCGTGTCCACGGAATAGCCGATATAGATACCTGTATTCTCGCCAAGCTGTTGTGTCGCTCCGAAGCCAAGCCCTGCCAAGAAGTCGGATTTCACATACTGCACATAGTCATTGATGTAACGCTTGCTGGCGGGAAGAAATTCAGAGTGAAGCCCCAGCATATCCCCAGCAGGACGGACTAACTTTACATTGAGGTCGTCGTAAAAATCCTTGACTTCATCACAGCGTCGTTTCAGTTCGTCAAGGTCGGGAGCTGACACACGGATAACGTAAGAAAGTTTATACATACTTTCCTTGCTCTGGTCTAAATCGGTTTCCAGCTCGTCCACGCTGTCTAATGCGTCCACCACGTTTGAGCTGGTTTCGCTTCCAGACTGATAGGCGTGGTTATCCAAATCTTTCAGCTCTTTTTTCTTGTTGCGGACAGTCGATAACGCTTTTCTGTTTCCCACGATTTCTACATTCATGCTCGTATCAACAGGGAAAGTGAACTGCTGTTGCTGGAAGTAGAATATCTCACTGGACGGAAAATCCAGTTCGCCCACAATGGCATTGACGGTAAAGTAGGACACGAAGCTCTCGCTGTCCTCATGTTCCAGTCGCAAGTATCGCTGGCTTTCCTCAGTCGGTCATTTTTTGCGGACAGTTCAATACATGCCTGTCTGCTTCGTTCCCTGCTCCTGCGTTTCGTTTCTGTCCCTTGAGCCTTTCTTATCTTTCCCCTGCACTCTGGACAATACTTCGATATTGCGGAGCGGGGGACGTATTCAACGCCGCACACTGTACAATTCTTAGGCTTTAACGCTGTCCACCGCTTCGTGGGTGTGATATGTAATTCACCGACAAAGCCGATGAATTTATAATAAATCTTGATTTCCTGCCTAACCGTTCCGTCCGCTGACTTCTCACGCTCCGAAACAAGTATCTTGTCTATCAAGGCGTTTACAACCGTTGCGTCCAGTTCCTTTAAGCCTTGATAGTTGCGGATAAGGGAGAGGAAGTCACGGATTCCCTGCGATTTCTCATAGCTTTCATTAAGGGTTTCCGTTACCTCTTTCAGCCTTGCTTCGATTTCAAGCTGTTCTTTCTGGTATTTCCCCGACATCATCTCGAAATTCCGCTCGGTGATACGCTCCATGACCTTATCCTCATAGAGAGAGGAAAACAGCCTGTCAAGCTCCGTAAGGCGTTTGTTCAGCTTCTTCCGCTCTTTCTCCATTGCCTTTGCCTTGCTCTGGTCTGTTTCCGTGAGCCGCTTCTCAATCGCCCTTACCGCCCGCTCGTCATTCACCGCCATATCCGCAAAACGGTTAATGTCGGCAAGGACGGCGTTAAATAAATCCCTTGCTTCAATGGCGTGTGCAGTACACATGACGTTGCCATATCTGCCATAATTATTGCAGGTATATTGTACGCAGTCGATGATGTCGGGGCGTTTTCTTCTGTTGGCACTCATAGCCCGAAGAGCGTAGCCGCAGTCCGCACACTTGATAACTCCTGCAAAGATATTCTCAAAACCGGCCTTATTCTTTTCCCGTCTGCGGCTCGTCATAAGCTGTTGGACAATATCAAATTCCTCCTGCGTAACTATCCCCTCGTGGGTATTGGGTATCACTTCCCATTCTTCGGGCAGCTTAGATGGGCGTTTCTTGCTTTTCATATTGGCGGCAATCCGCTTGTAGCCTGCAAGGTTTCCCGCATATATCGGGCTTCTTAAAATGCCCCTCACACTGTTCTCACTCCAAATATAACGGTTTTCTTCGTTATCCTCAAAGTATCTTTCATAGCCTGTCGCCCCCTGTTCTGCCGCATAAGCGGCAGGGCGTAAAATGTGCTGTTTATTGATGTGCTTGCGGATTTTGGAGATTCCGTTTCCCGCAAGTGCAAGGTCAAATATCTCCCTTACAACGTGCGCCACCTTATCATCTATCAGCAGATGGTTGTGGTCGGCAGGGTCTTTGATATACCCATAGGGCGCATACGTCCCCATGAATTTCCCCTGCTGAAACCTCGCACGGTACGCCGATTTTATCTTGACCGACACATCAGCAGAATACATTTCATTGAGGATATTGCGGAATGGAGTGATGTCCATCGCCGATTTATTGAGCGTGTCCACGCCGTCATTGACCGCTATATACCTCACATTATGCTCTGGGAAAAAGACTTCCAAATATAATCCGCAGTCAAGGTAGTTCCTCCCTAAACGTGATAAATCTTTCGTAATCACGCAGTTTATCCGTCCGTTTTCAATGTCCTTAATCATGTTCTGGAAGCTCGGTCTTTGGAAATTCGTACCAGAGTAACCATCGTCCACATACGTTTTTGCCAAATGCCAGCCCTGCTTTTTCACATAATCCGTGAGGATGGATTTCTGCGTGGCAATGCTCGCACTCTCGTTTTCCGTGCCATCGTCCCTTGACAAGCGGCAGTAAATGCCGACTTCATAAATCTGATTCCCCGTTCTTATCCCTGCCATACTGTTAAACCTCCGTCCTTGCTCTACTTAATTTCATGTTCCATTGCGTACATTCTAAGCGGATATATCCTCATTGTCGAAGGTGTCATCTTTGGCAATCCCCCTCCGTATATCTTCGGAGATAATCGGGATAAACGCTTCGGCAACGGTCTGTGTGCCGACATATTCCCGACTGATAATTACCTGCACTTGTGCTTTTGGCATGATACGCTTTCTCTTTTTGTTCGTTGTCTTATCCTCGCCCATATTCAAATCTTCCTTTCCAGACAGGGCAGGGGAGCGTCTGAAAACGTCCCCTCCTGCCAATCAGACACAATCAATCCCCGCTGTTCAATTCTTCCTGCAATGCTTTAAGGAGAGCCGCCGCTTCATCGGCAGTCAACGTGATTCCCTTTCCGCACTTCTCATGGTTGGGAGAAAAACTGCGGATGTCATACTTCGGCTCGTTCCCGTTCCATGAAATCAAGTTGATTTCCTTTGCGTAGCCGCTGTCGCTCATGGACAATACGGCGATTTTCTTTACAATCTCGTACTGGATTTCTTTCATTTTCTACCTCAACTTTCTGTATTTACCTCCCGAAAAAAGAAGATTAGCGGCTGTCCCTGCCCCGTTTCCTCTGCAATTCACGCTCTAACAGTTTGATGATGGCGTCCTCCATCTGCTTCGGCGTTGTGTTCTTCGGAAAATATTTTTTCAGCTTGCTTGTGTTGATTTTCAAGGTTTCTTTCTGGTTTCCCTTTTCCTCGGTCATAATGGAAAATATCATATCCATGTCAAGCCGCCCGCTCTGGCTAAGGCTTTTCATCCGCTGTGCCTGTGAGAGTGAGGGCGTTGCTTCTTCGCTCTCCATTGTGGCGAGTAGATTTTCCTGCTCGTCTTTCTTCAAAAAGGACAGCTCCACCGCAGGCGTGAGGGCGATTTTCCCCTCGTCCACCATCTGCAAAATCGGCGGTATCAGTTCCGTCAAGCGGATAAATCTCTGCACGGTCATCCTGCCAACGCCGAAGCCCTGTGCCACCTTATCGTCTGTCCGCAACCTCGTCCCAACTTGTGACGAGGTTAAGTCTGTGCGGAAACCCTGCCGCTTCATGGCTTCGGATTTCATCTTGTAGGCAAACGCCCGCTCGCTCGGCAGGATATTTTCTCGTTGCAAATTGCTGTCCACAAGGGTGATGATGGCTCGGTCACGGTCTAAGGGCAGGACAAAAGCGGGGATTGTGTTTAACCCTGCAAGCTCCGAAGCACGGACGCGCCGCTGTCCTGCAATGATTTCATAGCCATTCCCGTCCTCTTTCGGGCGTGTGATAATCGGCGTTACGATTCCAAACTCTTTGATACTCTCTGCTAATTCTGATAACATTTCGTCCTCCACTACATGAAACGGGTTATCGGGAAACGGATATAAATCTGCGGTCTTTAATACCTTAAAATCCTGTTTCTTCATTCACATTTCTACCTTTCTTTCGCTCTATTCCGATTGCTTTTCTGCAATTCTTCTAATACTTCTGGCGGTATTTTTTTCAATAACCTTTCCATCTGCTGATTGGTTTTCTGCAATTCAAATATCCTCTGGTTGGCTTTCTGTACCTTTAATTCCTGCTCGTACTTTTCATCACGCATACGCCCCGCATAATCGGATTCCTGCCCGATTCTCTCTTTCAAGCTGTCGATATAAGCTCTCTGTTTGCCGATTTCCTTAGAGAATTTCTCCACGTCTGGGAGCCATGCCGCAATCAGTTCCAGAGCCTTGTCACGCTTCTTTCCTGCGTTAAAGGCGTTAATATCGGAGAGGGCAGACACGATTTCTTCATACTGTTTATCCAGCCTGCCGCCCAACTTGTAGAGCCATGTGGGGATGTGTTTCCGCTTCGTTTCCATTGAGGACTGACCTCTTTCCAACTCGCTCCACCGTGCGGACATACGCTCATGGTAGGCGGTCTGCCATTCGGAAAGGCTCTTTTGGTTGCCTAAAATAGACTTCGCTGACAGCTTGTTGTCGGGCGTAAACGGCACAAAGCATAGGTGCATATGGGGCGTTTTCTCGTCCATGTGGACGACTGCGGAGAGGATATTCTGCTTTCCCACACGCTCCGAAATGAAGTCAAGAGCCGTCTGGAAATACGCTTTTTGTTCTTCGGGCGGTAACTGGTTCATAAATTCGGGCGAAGCGGTGATGAGCGTTTCCACCATCATCACGCTGTCTTTCCTCGTCCTGCACCCTGCTTCAGCCACCATTCGGTTTATCTCTTTCTTGTAGGTGTAGCGGGGCGGCTTCACAAGATGGTAGTTATCTTTGGAGCGTCCCACGTCAATGTCTGGGTTGCTTTTATAGGCTTCTTTCTTCCGTTCGTTGTGGCGTTCGCAAGCCGCAACGCCGCCTGCCTTGCGTTTCTGGAAACGCAGGATTGCATAGGGCATAATTCATCTTCCTTTCTTCGGCGGGTAATCTCCCAGAGGGTGACGGTTGGTGACGGTGGTGACGGTGTTTTTGGGATACCCCCACGGGAGCCGCCGACTGTCACCGCACATTCTTCCATCCGAAGCCGCAAGGCAGAGGATGGGCAGGGCGTAAGCCCTGCTTTAAGGGAGTCCAGAGGGAACGTCTGGCACACGACTTTGCAGAGCAAAGTGTAGTGTGTTACACCCTGTAAACGCAGTCGGAAAAATCGGAGGATTTTTCTGACCGCAGGGGTGGCTTTACGAGCCGAAAAGGGCGAGTAATGCCCACGCCTGCATGTTGCGTTTACGGGGTGTTCTCCCGTAGGGATGACAGTGGCGGGGGTATCCCAAAAACACCGTCATCATCGTCATGACCGTCATTCCCCACATCTTCCTGCCTTGCAAGGGAAATCATCCTCCCGCTGCTCCTGCGGCTGAAATCATAGCGGACATGGTTTTCAAGCAGGAAATCAAGGCGGTACTCGTTCATCCACTTTGTCAAGACATTCGCCGCTGTTTCCGTTTCCCCCAGAGCGTCCAATAACTCGGTAGCTGTGCCAGACCATTCCTCCCTGCCCTGCATAAACTTCACCAACCGAAAAAGAATGTCTGGTATGGATTCTCTTTCAATCTGTTCCTGCTCTTTCCGCTCCACCAGTTCCCAACTGCAATCACGGAAACGGAGCGTGAAC
This sequence comes from Erysipelotrichales bacterium, assembly GCA_910576345.1. Taxonomy (GTDB): domain Bacteria; phylum Bacillota_I; class Bacilli_A; order Erysipelotrichales; family Erysipelotrichaceae; genus C-19. The sequence goes on along the minus strand of CAJTIT010000005.1, from coordinate 37,921 downwards.
TCCTGATAGGGCGTGTCCCTGCCCGTCACATACAGCTTGGCGGCATTGGACGCACGGCTTTCCTGTTCCAGAACAAAGGTCGCGTCCGCACTCCCCGTCAATCCCGTCGTGCCAGACACTTTGTTGAACACGTCGCTGTCATTCTGCTTTCGGATGTGGTGTACGACAATGACCGCCAGAGAGTGCCTGTCGGCAAAATCTTTGATGAGGGAGATGTCCCCGTAGTCGCTGGCATAGGCGTTGTCTTTGGAAGCGGTGCGGACTTTCTGCAAGGTGTCAATGACAATGAGCCTGCTGTCTGGATATTCTTTTAAATAATCCTCTAGCTGCACGATAAGACCGTCTGACAGCTTATCGCTTGCCACCGCAAAGTGAAGCCGCCCGCTTGCTTCGTCCGTCAAACGGAACAGCCTGTCTTGTATGCGGCAGAACGTGTCCTCCAGACAAAGGTAAAGCACATCGCCCTCCCGTGTCGGCATATCCCATAAGGGGATTCCCTGCGACACGCAGAGGCAGAGTTTTAACATGAGCCAGCTCTTGCCGATTTTCTGTGAACCGCAAAACAGGATTAAGCCTGTGGGTATCAGACCGTCCACCACAAAGGACGGTTTTTCAAGCGGCTCATAAAGGAGCGTGTCGGCGTTGACTGTCTGTAACTTCTGCATGAGATTTCTCCTTTCGGGCGGTGTCTTTGGTTTTGTTGCACATAGGCATGACCTCCTTAAAATAGATTTACTCCCACAAAAAGAAGTGAGAGTATGTAATGCCGCCAGTCCACGCCGATAAAAAGCGGATTTCTTTTTCGGGCAGTAACAGTTAAGGTTGGAGATACTTCCTCATTTCTGACTTAACTTTCTCCCTTGCAACTGAAACGGACTTCTGGATGGCGGAAGCGGTGCAATGCTCCATCTCGGCAATTTGGTAAAAGTTGAAATCATACTCGTAGTACAGCAGGAAACGCCGCCTCTGTATCTCTGGCAGTCGGGCAACCGCTTTAGCAAATATTTCATTCCTCTCTTTTTCAATCATTCTTTCATCAAGTGTCTTAGGCACCCGCAAAGCACGTCTGTAAAGCGTTTCGTCCCATACCTCGTTAAACTCCCTGTGCCGCTGATTCCATTGCTGAAGATTCCTGTTCCTCCGTTCCATCTGCCGAAATTCAAGAAAGAGCTGTTCTGATACTTCCAACTCGTGAGATTCCCCCTGCCCGTCCTTAAAGCTGATAGAATACCTTGTGCCGCCCTCGGCGGCTTCTTCTTTTAGCGTATATGTCTTTGCCCCGTATGCCATTTCCTTTCCTCCCGAAAAAAAAATTGAGTGAGAGGATTGCCCTCTCACCCAATAGCCCGTGGGGACGCTTAAATTTCCCCGAAAGGATATAAAATAGGCTTTAATTTTTTACGGAGCCTTTCAAGGCGTTTATAGACCGCTCTTTCGGTAAGCCCTGCCACCGCCGCAATCTCCCTTGTGGAATACCCCTGCATTTTCAGCAGGAGAATGAGCAGGGTATGCTTGTCCACCGTAAGCAATACCTGATACAGTTTCTCGTCCTCAATCTCGTCCAGTAAGTCCGCAACGGTATCTGGCTCTGCCTGCGGTTCTGTATCTGCCATTCCCTCAAGGTATTCCCCGAAGTCGCTCGTCCATCGGTAAAACCGCCTGTTAGAATTAAAATCTGCCCTGTCCGCAATGCGGATTTGCTCAATGACCGCTTCATCAACGCCGCACTCCCGCAGCACCTTTTCCTCGGCTTCTTTCCAGATACGCCACTTCCTGTCCTCTCGTCCGTGGTTATATGCCATTTCTTATTTCCTCCAATCTGAATTTTGAAAATGTAAAATCCAGATGGAGAGGTGGCGAACGACAGCTAACAGCGGAAACAGCCCTGCGGCATATTCCGATAAAAAACGACAAAAGAAAAACCGCAAAGGTTCTGTGACCTCTACGGTTATAGGAGATACATATTCTGTTAAGTGGAGATTCTACTTCTGGTTTCATGGTGAGAAGTAGCGTTGCATGGGCAGGGATTTTTTTAACTGGCTTCCTGCCATTCCCCGACATGCTATGTATAAGTCAACTCTGCCTTTCATAAGCAGATAGATTACTGCCCGAAAAAAGGACATAAAAAAACCTCCAAACTTTAAAACAGGTTTGGAGAGTGTCTGTTAAGTCTTTTCGGGCATAGCAATACCGCCCACCACACGCCGTTTTTTTATATGGTGGGCGTTTGCCTTAAAACCTTATGAAATAAAGTAGAGCCAATGAACTGTGACTACTCACTTGTTCATCGGCTCTGCGTCTTTGCGTCTGGCTCTTTTATCAACGTATTCCATGCTTATTTATTCAAAATACCCATAAATTCTTCCTTTCTGAATAATATGGCGATTAGCCTTACTCAAAACTTTTCGTTTGAAAGAAAAGGGGGACAAATCAAGTTTACAATCTAATACATAAACAGTAAAGCAATACTTGTGAGATTTTCCTTTAGGCGGTTTCGGTCCTGCATAACAATGAAAGCCATACCCAATTCCTTGTATCGCACCTTGTAATGAAGATATTGATTTCCCTGACGGAATTGCTTTTATAATTTTATCTGTTGCAGGAATATTCCAAATAATCCAATGCGTAAATCCTTTTATCGGATGGCTCAAGTCCTCAAGCGTAATCATCAAAGTAACTGCATTTGTATTTAGATTCCGAATGATAAATTCTGGTGAAATATCTTGCCCTCTGCCTGTATTCTCAATAGGGAATTTTCCACCATCATTTAACCCTACACATTCAAATTCAAGAATATTACTTTCCATATCATTTTCTAACCTTTCTGTTTTTGATTTCATTCTTCAGCTTCACTTAGTATCCAATTACTTGATAACGGTTATTTGCAAATCCTTTACTTCTATCAAACTTTCATGTTTACATTTCGGGCAGTAAAGGGGGAAATTCTTCAGTTCTGTATCTTCTTTTATCCTGTTTCGAGTTTTATTTCCACATACGGGACAACGTATCCATTCAAATTTTTCCATTTTCATCCTCCAATGTATCCTATAAAATATCTTGTATAATCCTACTGAAAAAAGCAAACTTGAACTTACCAACAAAACAACACATACGTCTTTTACAAAATACCATATCACCCATATTGGAACACCAATCATTTCGGGCAAGCAAAGTAAAAGTAGCGGTAATATACCATGTCTTATAATATCAAAAGCGGTCAACGGTTTTGTCCGTTTCTTTTTCTTCCATTTTTTTATTGTTGCTATTGGATATACTGCTGTTGTTAATAACGCAAAATATGCCACATTCAGCAACAAATGCCTTACAATATATGGGTTGCCAGATATTTTATATTGCTCTTTACCCAAAATAGCAAATATCACATTTTTGCTTATAATATCTGCTAACTGATTGGTAACCAGATAGTCATTCATATTAATAAGAATGACGATTCCTAATCCGCTTTCTGGTAGCAACAACATATTTGAAATATAATTCTCAACCAATCCAGAATGCCCCAATACAGGCTCTGTATATTCTTCTGTCAAAGTCCATCCCATTCCGTAATAATAGGGCGTATTATCATCTACATATACATTCTCATAAAACATAGTGTTTAAGCTGTCTTGACTGATAATCCCCATTCCCCCGTTTAGATACATCTGCAAATACTTTGCCATATCTGATACGCTGGAACTCAAATAACCTGCTGGAACGGTAGACCACGAATGTTCATCGGGATAGTCTGGCTCCCCTGCAATCGGAAACCCAAAATAATTTCGATACCCTCTGATTAATCCATTTTCTTTACTTTGTTCAAATGTCGCCGCCGTGTGTTCCATATGTAGCGGCAGAAAAATTTTTTTATTCATATACTCAGAATAACTAACTCCACTGACTGCTTCTATAATCTCACCCAACAAGCCATAATTGATATTTGCATATTGGTGCTGACCGTAACTCTCTGTTATTTTTGCATTGCCAAAACGCTGATATGTGCCTAAGCCGCCTGTCTGGTTCAAAAGCTGTCTTACCGTGATTTTATTTCCATCTGATTCATTTATAAAATAAGCTGAGGGGGCAATATAAGCCGAAATTTTTTCGTCTAAATCAATTTTATCTTCTTCCACAAGCCGCATAATGGCTAACGCAGTAAATGATTTGCTTACAGACCCTATAATAAAAGGTGTATCTATGCTTTTACAATTTCCATAAGTTTCAGCAAGCAGAACTTCTTTTGAATCTACAATGGCAACTGCCATTCCCGGGATATGTAATTCATCCAGTTCCCTCTTTAATTGGTTGTCAATATTATCATATTTTACATTTGTGTTTGCCAAAGCTGTATTATTTCCAAATGTGATTGCATAAGCCAATAATATCATTACGCAAATAGCTTTTTTAATTTTTCTTTTCATATTTTTTGCTGATATGCCATTATGCTACCATTTCTCCTCTATTTTTTTCATCCCTTCAATCAAAATATCTATTGACAAATTAAAACTATCTTCTATTGACTGTACATTTCCAAAGGCACGATGATTTTCAAGTAATGCAAATCCCTCTAAAAACCCTCTAAACATTCTAACTAAGTGAGAGCAATTATCTTGCGAAATATTCAGTGATTTAGTTATTTTGAAGAATACCGAAAACATCTTTGAAGTTACTTCTCTGGTCTGTTCATTTTCAAATTGGTTGTACCAAAGCATAGCACTGAAAACTCCTTGGTTTTCTGTTGCATACTTATGAAAAGCATGGCACATAGCTCTAATTGCATCATATCCAGTAAGTCCTATTACAGCTTGGATAATTCTATCTTCCATTTCCTTCCACCCATAAAGCATAATCTGCTGTTTTAGGTCATCAAGTCCATCAACATGATTATAAAGTGATGGTGACTTAACACCTAATTGTGCTGCGAGTGTTTTCAACGAAAGATTTTCTATGCCCATTTTATTCGCTATATATGCAGCTTCTTTGATAACCAATTCTTTATCTATTTTTGTTTTAGGCAAAATAGCACCTCCCACATAATAAATCAGATTTATATTTTAACAAATTAGATTAGTTAAGTCAAGGACTATCTCATGCTACACCATTTACTATAACCTTGTTATAAAAAGGCGATAGAGCTTCTTATACTCCATCGCCATTCTATTATGCGTAGATAATTTCCCTATTCACAATCTCTCTCGCATACGCCCTTATGTTATTGAGCCGCCCTGTCCATTCTAAGGCGTTTTCTTCCTTTAGGCGTTCCGTTATGCCCTGCGCCTGTTTCATGCCCTCTATGAGCCTTTCAAAGCGTTCCTGCGCCTGTCTGTCAATGTCGGCAAGGTATGTATTCAGCTTGCCGCTTGTAAGAAGATTGGTGTATGTAACCTTGCGGTACTGCTTCAGATAGTCCAGATGCCGCTGTCCCCATGTGCCTATCGGCTGTTCTTCTTCGGTGGATACAGTCAAGCATGGTATTAAGTAATCTCCTTGCCGCTTGTATTTGCCGCCCAGTTCCTCAAAAATCGTCTTTGCCATTGTCTGTTACCTCCACATTCTTTTTTATTTTGAATGTCCGCAAAATCCGTCCTACATCTATCAGACAGCGGGTCGGACGGATAAGGTCGTACTGCTTGATAAGCGTTGCCTTTTTCAGCTTCTTCTTTGGAAGCGAATACTCGTAGTCCTCATACGCCACGCCGTCCCTGCCGTAGATATGCTCGATAAGATAGCCGAAGTCGTTCTTGTCCAAGCGTCGGAACTTGAAACGGCGGGAGATTTTATTTTCCAGCAGTTTCTCCATTTTCATGTAGCGGTTGATTTCATCATCTGGCATGGAGATAAAGTCATTCATCAGCGTATGGTTGACCTCATTCAAGAACTCTTTAAATGTCATAAACGCTGATTTCTTCATGCTGTCCAGACTGACCTTTTCCTCTGTCACAATGAGCTTGAAGCCGATAAAAAAGCGGTAGTCTACTTGATTGTCCCCAATCATGCTTACTAACGCTTCCGTCTGTTCATCTATCTTCTGTATCGCTACATCACGAAGTCGCCCCGTCACTAATCTTTTTGACTGCTCCTGTATGCTTCTTACGGAGCTTTCCGTCGCTATCTGCAAGGCTTGTATCTTTCCCTCACGGGACTGTGCGATAAGCTGGCGAAAGCTGTCATGGACGATAAATTTCTGTTCCGCTGACAGAAAAGAATAGTTATACGGTATCAGCTCATAATAGGCGAATACCTCATTGTCCTTGTTCCAGACAAGGTTGTTATCGATATATTTAATCGGGAACATACATCACACTCCTAACCGCCGTGACGGGTTCGCTGAACACTTCCTTTTCCAGCTTCACGGCTTTTCCTGCATAAGTAGTCTTAGGTCGCAAAGCAAATGTAATCTGCGATTTCAAGAAGCTGTAAGGCTTCTTGCCGTCAAAGGTCTTTTGACTCATAAACCATGTGAGGGCGACGGGAATACCGAAGTATTTTAAAAATGCCCCCTCGATAAGCGATAACGGCGGTAAGTCCCCCAAGAGAATGACAGCAAACTCCGTAATGACAAACCACGTTATCTGGGTAAAGGTAACGGGAAACGGGAGAGTAAAGTCATTGATTGCATACAAGACTTTTTCCACGTTCCAGATACCCGTGTAGCTTTTAATCTTTTTCAAGTTCTTTCAGCTCCTTTCGTAAGTTTCTAAATAGAAAAGGACAGCCATGTTTCAGACTGTCCCTTAAAAGAGAAATACGCTGTCAGTAGCAACAATGCTTGTCGCTGATCTTCCAGCGTTAGTATGGTATCTCGCACATACCTCGGCTTGTTTCAATAAAGCAACCACCCATATCCAAATCTCGCCCATAGGCTTCATAGTCAATGTAGTTCTGTAAGCTGGGTGGAATATCCCCTAGTGCCTGCAATTCGTCTATGTAGTAATAGGCAACGTCTGTCATGGTTTCACAGTCGGGATAATAATAAATATCGTCCTTGTGTTCCACGACTTCTTCCAGCGTCCCGTAGTGGCTGATAAATTCGTCCAGACACTCTACGATATAGTCGGGAAGTTCCTCTATCATTTCATACATTTCATTGAGTTCTTCAATGGAAACATACTCTCCAATCGCAATAGGGAAGTTGTCGGTATCATGGATAGCATATTCCTCATATTGTTCATTTAAGCCGATTTTTTCTTTCACATCTTCCTCGTCAATAGGAAACGTGAACCAAGCACCGACTAAATAGCCCTCATTGTATTTGCCAAGATTAGCAATATAAACCGCCATATCATCAATCATAAGCACCACCTCATTTCCTACTCTGGCAGTTCAAATACACTATGCTCTGTTACAAGATAGCGTCTATTTTCCAACAAGTGAGAAGCGTAGGCTTCAAAGTCAAAGTAGTATTCTTGACAGTCCTCGGATAAATGCTTAAATATCGGGTCGTTCATCAGCTTTTGCCTTGCAACATCAATCATGCTTTTGCAGTCGGGATAAACCGTAATCACGTTCCTGCAAATATAAAGTGCTTCTAAATTCTCAAACACCGTAAGTAGTGATACGTATTCTTCCTGCATATCGCTTGAAAGCTGGCGATACATAAAATCTAATTCGTTGAGCTGGTACATGCTTGTATGTTCGTGGACTTCATCAGCAAAGGGCAGTACCTTTTCGATAATACGGTAATCCCCACTTTCTGCACCGATACCTAACTTTTCTTCAAACTCTGCAACATCTATCGGCAGGTCAAACCAGTATGATATTGTTTCTTCGCCAGTTGTTCCTCTCGTTTCCACCAGCACCCTTGTTTCTTGCATTGTTCCTCACGTCCTTTCTGTTGTTTCATCACATCTTTTATGGTCTGGTACGACATACCAAACACATACTTTGAAAAATCTTCTAACTGTTTTTCTTCATAGTCGGCAGGGTTCAGTCGTTTCATTTCATGCCATACCTTACGCTTGTAAGAGGGCAGGTCAGAAATATAATCACAGCCGACTTTTGCCTGCATATCCTTAAAAATATCGCTCATTTCATCACTCCAATCTGAAATTTGGGTAAGAAAAAAGCAGTCAATCCTAAGACTAACTGCTTTGTGTGTATGGATATGAAATTGTAAAAACGAAAGATTACAAGTTAAATTTATTACAGACAAAATACAGATATTCTTTAACAGATATTTCTTTACTATGCAAAATTCCAATAACAACAAATATAACTTCTGCAACTGTAAGGTAACAATCTTTCAAATCAAAAATAAACAAGGTCGGTATCTGTAAAAAGTCTAAACTTCCTCCCCAAAATAGCTTATCAATCAAACTGCATAAACTTCCAGCTATTCCACAAATCATTATTACTTTTACCCAAAAACTTGTGCGTGATTTTTTTGTCTGATATAACATATATCCTGATATAAAGAGGAATAAAACAAGAATATTCAATAAAATTGTAACAAACGGACTTGATAACAATTCAAAAAAATTCCCACCATAAGATAAACGTGTATTTAATTCTGGATTAAATCTTAAAGTTTTAATCATTATATCAAATTCGCATTTCATAAATAATTTAGAAATCACTATTTTAACAGTTTGGTCAATTATTACCAATAACAATATAGGAATGATAAAAGGCTTAAATTTTTTCATCAATTATATCTCCTCTCAATTCAAATTTGTTGCTTTCTTCATATCCACATTATACCATTCTCATATCAGCACCACAATAAAATTTTACGCACCGATAATCTTATTGAACAGCTCTAACAGTACATCTTTCACACCGCCAGCATTGAATACCAAGCCGACAGCAATCAAGGCAACTACCAAGAAGCCGATTAACTTAGAAAACTCTCTCTTAAATCCTAAGTAGATACCGATAACCACAATCGCCATAAGCACTAAGCTCTGTGCGTTGCTTAAAAACCAAGTGTAAAGATTTTGTCCGAAATTCATTTAATTGTCCTCGCTTTCTTCTAATTGTTTCATTTCACAGTCAGCTTCTTTGCCGACTTTCAAAATACACATCAAGACTACGCCGATACCCATTCCCAGAGATACCAGCAGGAAGTCTTTCAATAATACCCACATTTTTTATCACTCCTAACTTTCTACTAAATCTTTTGTAGGGGTCGTCTGTTGTTTGATTATCATTTCATGCTTTTCTGTGAGCCTTGCCTGCTGTTCGATTGTTTCCATGTAGTCTGTACCGTTTCCTTTATCAATCTTTTTCAGCATTTTCAAGGTCGGTGCTACCTGCCTTTGTACCCAACGCAATGTACGGTCTAAGGTATAAGGCTCTGGCTTTGTCGTCAGCTTCAAGCTCTGTCTGTTATCGCCGATAAACCACGCCCAGCGGTCATTGAGTTTCCAGTCATTTTTCCGCTTGTCTGGTTCTTCATCAACAAACCGCACATACTGGTTGATAATAGAAAAGGCGGTCTGCTCTGCGTCATAATAGGTCAGCAAATCTCGTACTGCATAATAGGCACGTTCATTTCTAAGCCGTATCTCAAAACGGTTGATAATGTCGGCTTCTTCAAGCGGTGTCCCTAACTTGACGTACTGCTCATAGTCCTTTTCATAGATACAGAAATACACATCTGATTTCAGCGAACCAAGATAAAGGGTACGCCCCATATATTCTCTGTCGTCCTCTCTGTGCTTAATAAGCTCGCCCGACTGATAAAATTTATAGCTTCTGGACTTTCTGATATATTCCCGTTTCCTACATTTTTCCGCAAGCTCTGGAATATCCAAAATGCCCGTATGGTCGTTGATAGCAAGGTCGATACGCTTCATCACGCCACCGTCTATGAGTGCGTCCATGAGAAAGTCATACCAGCTTCTTTGCTGTGCCAGCAGGTAACTTTCAAACTGCCTGCAACCACGCCCCTTTAACTCTAAAAGGACACCTTTTTCTTCGTCAGCCGACGTATAGATAAAGATGTCCCCTAAAGAATAATGCTCCGTATAACTGTAATGTCCGTAATCTTCATGGAGCATATAGTTGATATTCAGTTTTAATATATCTTTGATGATGTGCTGTATATCCAGCGTGGGAAAACGAATTTTCACATAATCAAACAGCATGGTAAGCGGTGCTTCTGGATTGAACCTTGCCAGTTCTTTATGCAGAGTATTCAGAAGTTCCTTTGACGGCTTCATTTTTCCGCTTTCTATCTTGTTGAGATATTCTCTTGTGATACCAGACGCCACCGCCAGCTTGCTTTGTGAGATACCGTAAGAAATCCGTTTCTCCCGAAATTCTTTTATCCATTGTTCTTCATTCAGAACCATACCCCCAATCTGTCAAGTGTGAAGTTTTTTAAGACGACTTCACAGTCGATTTTTGCTAGAAAACCATGCCAGAAGCCTTATGTTTCCTATGTTTTTTGTCTATTGTCTATTTGCAAACGTACCCCTCTGTTAGATACCGAGGGGTTTTACCTGCTGGCGTGGCTTACGCTACACCAGCAACGGCTAGTCCGTGCCGTCGCCTTTCGCTTCGCACGTCGCCGTCCCGTCCTGCCTTGCTTGTGCAAGAGAGCCGATAGTCTGCAAAAAATCATGTCCTTTCGGCACTAAAGGCGTGTAAAACTCACTGATAACGCTTGTTCCCACATCACAATAGCCACGCCCCTTGATACGCTTTTGGAAAAACTGCTTTTTTACATCTGAACCAAACAGCATACCGTAACCTAATTCGCTGATACGCCCAAGTCCCACACGGAAATTGAAGTTATCTCTGATACCGTCCGAGAAATACTTTGCGTCTGGACGCTGGCAGGCAACGATAAGGAAATAACCTGCTTGTCGCCCTAACATAACGATTTTCTTTAACTGGCTAAGTAGGCTCACGCTTTCTTTTGTCCCCAGCATTTCAAAAAACGCCACATATTCATCAAAGATAAGAAAGCAGGGTGGCAGTCCCAGATAGGCGTAGTTTTCGCCCGTCTTATAGTTCGGGTGTCGCTTCATTTCCTCACTTCGCTGTACCATGCCCTCATAAAAGGCATTGACACAATCTATCATTTCTTCTTTGGTGTGATACACATTTCCCATAACTGTTCCTAAGTCTGCAAGGTCAGCGTTTTTCGGGTCTAAGATGTAAAGGACAGCGTTGGTATGCAGTAGGGCTTCAATGAGTGTCAGGAGAAAATAGGTTTTACCGCCACCCGTCCCACCAGCAATAAGAGCGTGAGGGAGTGCGTCATATTCCCATACAAGATTTTTCATCAGTTTAAGACAGCCGTTTTCTGCCCGTACTTCATCAATGGTAATGCGGTTCGCTATCATATCATAAAGCAGGGTATATTCGATATAACCGTCATGTAAGGTCTTGTCGGTCAGCTCGCAATATAAGCCACTTTCCAATTTATCCTCTAACCGTAAAAGCTGGTCTTGATATTTCCCCAGCGTAATTTCACAGCGGATATGAAGCAGTCCTTTTTCCATTTGATAATAAATCTTCGGAAACCAGACGATTTTTTCCCTTGATCTGCTTTGCAGGTCAGTAAAAAAACCGCTGTCTTGTACGGTATCGGCTTCATACCACTTATTTTCCAGTATCATTCGTGCCAGCTTTTGTCGGTGCAGGAGCTTCTTGAAACTGTCATAACAGAAGCGGTAATACAGAAAAGCGACCAATACACAAACACCAGTCGCTATCAGTATGGTTATGAAGTTGTATGGGGAAAGTGTTAAGCTGTTCTCAAACAAGCTGAAATGCTCCCAGTCGGTACGCATGAGCTGTTGCATATTCAGTAGCAGGAAAACCGCCACAAATACAAACAGAAGCGTTCCTATGGAAAAGTGGTAGACAAGGTGCTTGTCGCTGGCTCTGATACGGTGTCCTTTGTTCCAAATCTTACGCATAAATCAATCACTCCTTTCTGGGTACGAAAAAAGCAGTCAATCCTAAGACTAACTGCTTATCAAAACTAATAAATATATTATTTTCCTGCTGGATAAAGAACGACACTTTCTATTTTTTCTGGTTCAAAGAATGTTGCGTTTAGTATCATGCGATATGGAAATGTTTGGTCTTTGCCATTCAAGTAAAATACATTTTCTCCCTTTTTTAAAGAAACACCTCTTGTAAGCCATGTTTCTTTATAATGTTCTTCATAAGTTTCTGATAAGTATAAAGAAGATAAGGGTTTGAATGTGGTTTCAGTACCATTATTTTCTTTTAAATCACAACAAAACAAAGCTCCCTCTTTTCCATAGGTATCATAAGTATATTGCAAAGAAATATCTGTATCTTCTTTTGATGTAACAATAAGAAAAATAGATTTATCTTCTGGAGGCGTATTGCTTGGTTCTGCCATACTCTCTATTTCCATTTCAACAGTTCCTTTTTTTGAAATTTCTAATTCTTTTGGTTCTTGTAATTCTTTTTGATTATAAATATTTTCATCACTTACAGTGCTTTCCGTTTGTTTACTTTCATCAGTACTAGAGCTTGCATTTTGACAACCCGTAAAAACAAATGTTAGAACAACAACCGTCATAAGTATAGTTAATTGTTTAATAAACTTCCTCATATATTCACCTCTAAAATTCATCAAAATAAATATGCTTATTTTTTTACAATTATACTATATCTATAAGCAACAGGCAATGAGAATATCTTTTACTGCTTATTTTTTTACTTGTCCCTGCGGTATAGGGTTCTGTGGATTGCTTGCGTTCTGATTGCCTTTATTCTTCAACACAATATCCTCTGCCTTTACATACCAGTCCACATCTGCACCACCAAAAGTCTTTCTTGATACGGTATCGGCTACTGGATTGACAAGCTCCACAACTGCATTGTACGGAAATTCCCTTAACGGCACTTCTGGCGGTACAGACACGGGGATAATTCCACCATGCAGACTGCACTTCAAATCATAGATACGCTTTTTAAGCTGGGTACTCGGTGTCCCGTCCTCATTCTGTAAGAACACATCACGCACCGCTGTAAACTTTAATTCTCCAAATGTTTTCTCTTTGTCAATAACAAAACCGTTTGATAATCTCATAAATGCTTCACTCCTTTACTTTTCTTCAACTGCTACAATATCATCAGCAAGCAACACATAATCGGTATGTCCCATATCCCCGATTGCGTAACCTCTGCCGTATAACTTCGGATTGACAAGTTTTACTTTCTGTTCATACTTGAAATGCTTTTCGCCAGCCTGCACGGGAATTTCCACCACAACATTTTCCCCTCTCTGCACATCTGAATAAAGGTTATAGCTTCTTCTTGCGAAAAATCTGCGGTTATCTTTATCTCTGTCAAAAACATGGTCGCTTTCGCCTGCAAATTCAAGAGTTCCAAAAGACTGTGCCATATCTGGCACGACATATTTCATTTCCATATTGTTTTACCTCGTTTCTTTCTATTTTTTGATAAGTTTTTTGATTGTGATTTCTTATTCTGGCGGTTCGGGAAGTACCAGCAATCCCACCGATAGTAAAGGGTAAAATCAATGCTTATGCACCCTTGACTATCCGTGTTCTTGCAGGTTGTAGGCAGACAAGCCAGAATAAGCGGAAGTCTGCCGTTTGACAGCTTCGGCGGAGAGCGTGATTTTTCTTTCCTCATACCGTTACCGCCTTATGATTTCTTCATTTTACGGCGTTTGTAGAAGAAGATACCTGCCAGTCCAGCACCAGAAGTCATAAGAAGTGCAAGCAGTCCGTAAAGGTTGGTGTTATCGCCCGTTTTGGGACTGTCGCTCGGTCTGCTAGGCTTTTCTGGTGTCTGTGGTGTTTCGGGTTTCTCTGGTTCTTCTGGCTTTTCCTTAAAAGTAATCGTCTGTTCCTTGTCCTCAATATCCTTATGCTCGGTAACTTTCTTCGGCTCGTCTGGATTGCTTAAATCGTACAATTCTTCAAAAGTTACAAGCTGTTTGCCGTCAAGGGAAGTAGCGTCAAAGGTAAAGGCAACTTCCACTTTCATAGTTTCGCTGTCAGCGGTAAACGTATAATCACTTTCCACACGCTTTCCATTGATAAGAAGTTCTGCATTTTCTTCTTTCAACATCTGCCAGCCCACAAGTTTGTACTGTGTACCGACTTCTAAGCCCTCTAAGGTTACGGTATCAATGATTGTAACGTCTTTTCCAGCTTCAAGTTCTTTGTTACCGTCCTTATCGGTAGCAGTCGTATGAATTTTGATGATACGCTCTGTGATAAGTACCGTCTGCCCGTCGTCCTCAATGTCTTTGTGTTCTGCAACTTTTACGGGTTCGTCTGGATTGCTGAAATCGTACAATTCTTCAAAGGTAACAAGGTTCTTGCCACCTAAAGCAGACGCATTGAATGTATAGGAAATTTCCACTTTCATTTCTTCATCATCAGCGACAAAGGTATAATCATTTTCCACACGTTTTCCATTGATAAGAAGTTCTGCATTTTCTTCCTTTAACATCTGCCAGCCTTTGAGCTGATACTTTGTGCCTTTTGTAAGTCCGTCCAATTTGACCGTGTCAACGATTGTTACCTCTTTTCCTGCAAGGATAGTCTTTTCGCCGTCCTTGCTGGTCGCTGTGGTATGGATAGAGATTTCTTTTTCGTATTCGTCAGTCAAAGTCCCTAAATCAATCACAAGATTATTTCTTGATACCACGATTTCAAAAGGTGGGATAAGTTCAAAGCCTTTGTTACTATCACAACGCATTTCTTCAATGATATAGGTATCATAAGGTAATGCACCCTTGCTGTCGTCTGGTTCAGAAGTTCCAAACCACACACCGTCCTCGCTGGTCTTGCCTGCGTTGGTATTGTGCTTATGTGAAGCCCAGTCAGAAGAAGTGGAGAACTGCCCGTTATCATCAGTTACCACGACATGACTTTCGCCCGTCGTCTTGCTTGTGATCCTAAAGGAAACATCAGCAAGACGCTTGTGTGTGCCTGCACCGATTTTTACCCCCTCAATATCTCCACGCTTAATCTGATTATAGATAGAATGGGCTTTTTCGGTTAAGTCCACGATTTTTCCATTTTCTGTGATTGTAAAATCAATCGGCTTTGCACCGTCTGTCAAATATCCGTTTGGAGCTTCACTTTCAACGATACGGAATTTTCCATAAGGTAAGAGGTCAGAAGCAGTAGAAGCGACACCCTCAATATCTGTACGAATAGTTTTTACGACTTCATTTTTCTTGTATAGCTTGCCCTCAACCAAAACAGAATTATCATTTAAGGAAATGATGTCAAAGGCAGTATCTTTCAAAGTGGCACTTCCTTGTGGCTTCGTATCGCCCGTTTCTAAATCTCGTTTCTGAATTTTCACACCGCCACGGATAACCTTGTCTGATACGGAAAACTGGTTACTTCCAGATAATACGGCAAGGTCGCCGTCCTCGGTAATCTGTGTTACATATAAGCCCTTAATCTGTTCGGACTTATCGCCAGCCTGCATATATGCACCGTCTAACAAGTAGCCGTTTGGAGCTTTTGTTTCCTCAACGGTTAGCGTTCCAAGTGGAAGAACCGCTTTGCCGTCCTGCATATAGAAACTGTCGCCAGATACCTTGTATGCGTCCGCTAATTTTGTGATGTAATGAGTTGTCCCGTCGCCGTCTGTTTCAGCGATTGTCTTTGTAACCCATGTACGAGTAGCTTCGGCAGGGAGATTGTCTTTATTGTAGAAGCCAGCATAATACTTCCACGTAAATTCCGCACCTGCTAGAGAAGCGTTCCCTTGCGGATTGTCTTTCTGTGTTTCCATATCTATCTTGAAAAGCTCAATCAAAGTGTCTGTTACTTTCGGTGTATCTGATACTTTCAAAGTCGCTGTCTTTCCAGCTTTGATTGTCAATGGATAGATTGTTTTATCCACTTTATAGCCTGCTGGTGCGGATAATTCCTTGATATAAACTGTACCAGCCTTTACCTCTACAACATCTGTATTTCCGTTTTCATCAGTCGTAAGGGTGGCAAGCTGTTTCGTGCAGTCCTTATCAGCAAAGACACCGTAAGTTGCACCAGCGATTGAGTAATTCCCGTTACCGTCTGTAATGCTGGTATTACTGGAAACCTTTTGCAGTTTCGCATTTCCGACATTCAGCTTCGCCCAGAATTGTCCCAATTCCTGCCCCTCGCCAGAGTAAATATAACCGCCACATTCATAGCGTCCTTTATTTCCTTTGACAAAGGCTCTTGCACCAGAGAAAACTTCGTCCTGCGTTGCCTTTGGAATTTCATCATAAGAAGCTCGCACGTTATCACATTGCCAGCCCAGATGTACGCTTAATCTCTGCCAGACTACAAGCTGTCTTAAAAGGTAAGCGTGATTTTTGCTTATTCCGCTGTGGCTGTCTGTGTACTGTTTTACATACTCGATAGATAAGGCAACGTCGCTTATCTGGTCGGCACTCATGCGTGAGCTTGCGTCAGCTCTGGTTTTGTAACCGTTCTTAAAGTCTGTGTTAATGTCGATACAGTATGCGTCCTCGCCCTCGACGGTCAAATGTCCCTCATTAAAGGTAGAACCAATCGAACCGTCATTCATTACTTTTTCAACGATACCGACACGCTCTGCACTTTCCGTCCAGTATTGCTTGCTTTCTGCATGAACGGGTGTACTCGGTAAAGCAGTAACGACAGTCGCAAGAGCTAAGAAGCCCGTACATAATCGCTTTAACATCTTTTTCATAAATCTAATGCTCCTTTCATTTTGGGTAATAAAATAGCCATCCATAATGAACGGCTGGAAATAGAAAAGGAACGTCATGTTAGGCGTTCCATAGTCTATGAAATATTCAATTTTTTCTTGTTTCAATACTGATGTGCTGTACCATATCTTTGCATATCTGGGATTTCTAACGTATCAAGGCTCATTCAATCGTAGTAAAATCGTAGTAATTTGAAGTATTTCAATCCTTGAATGTGCTGATAAGTACAGTGTTTTAGCGGACAATCAGATTTTTAGTTGGTTTTTAACTCAAAACTACGAAATAATAACCAAGTGGGTACAGGCAATCATCCATAATTTTTACCAAAATCATCAAGCAAGACAAGCACAATATTTTTATATAGAAAAAGCGCTTTTCGCGCTTTCAATCATTCTTTATTATATTCTTAAGAGTCCAATTTTTGTTTACGACCCCACATTACAAGTGCCAAACATGCGCTGATGCATAAGAAGAATACCATTTGAAGACTTGTATCATCGCCAGTGTTCGGTGTTTGATGATCCTTGATTTCTGTTTTATGATCTGCGTCATCCTTATTTGGCTCCTTAAAATCTTTCATATCCGTCTGATCTTGATATGCAATCGCATATGTGGAGAATTTATCGGTTTCAAACATCAGAATATGATCTTTACGTGTTGCATCCAATACATCGATGACACCTTCATGAATACGTAATATAAAGTATGTCCTGCCTTCTTTTAGTAAATCTTGCGGTATCAATAATTCCATTTGAATTGGCTGATTCAGTTGATGAATTTGTCCAATGATTTCCGCTTGGGTTTGAAGCAAAATACGTATATCATATAATGCGCCGATTGTGTATTGATGCTCTTTCGCAAAGGCATATAATGCTTGGCTTTCCAATTTTTGTCCATCCGTCATTTGATCTTGATGTAATTGCTCGTGTGTTAATTGAATGATGACATCCTTACCTGCTTGAATCGCTTCATTCACATCAGCTTTCATCTGATCATCCATACTATTCATCATCAAATCACGATATGTTTGATCCAAACCATCGATAATCACTTCACCTTTGTCAGATGTTTTGATTTCCAATTGGTCAACAGCTGTCCGTATTGCTTTTGCATAGCCGTCCACAATCGCTTGTTCTTTATGCAGATGGCCTTCCTTGACAGCCGCCAATGCTTGTTTCAGTCTTTGTACACTTTGTGCTGTATAAACGCTCAAATCATCAGGCACACATGCTTTTGCATCTTCCACCGCTTGATAATCTGCATACCAAATGGTGAGATCGTCCATTGCTTGTTGTAATGTTTGTTGCGCTTCATTGATTTCTGCTTGTGTTCCGTTTTGAAGCGCTGCTTTTGCCTCTTTCAACGTTTCCTCAAACAATGCCCAGCTTTCTTTTGTGTAATCAGCTTGTATACGTTGATCTGCTTTTTCAACAAGCGCTTCCAGATCTTCTTTATGAACGATCGTCTGATATGTAAACGTATATGTCATTTCACTGCCGTCTTCTGCACGGATCACTACAGAAATCGTATGATTAGTTTCATCCTTTAAAATCAAGTATGTAGATGTTGATTCTATACCAACCGGCACAACCGAAATTTTACTCATATCCGGAATTGTTTCCACTGTGAGTGTGTAGGTACATTGATCCGATAGGAAACCTTCTACCTCTTGACCATCTATTGTAATGGAACGCATGGAAGCATTGTCATTTGGTTTTTCTTTTGGAACATACTCAAATACTTCTAATTCGGTTAATCCGGTAAATGTATCAACGGCTGGTTTTACCAAGTGAAAGCGAATTCCGTTTGTCGTTACCGGTTCTTTCAGATTGACAGTTGTTTTACCATCGCCATCTGTATAAGAAACAGGTGTAATATAAGAGATTTCCTGTTGGATCCATTGACCGTCATCACGCAAAGTCTCCAGTTCAATTTCCATTTCTCTTGGCACGCAGCTGTTGGCATCTTGATAAATATAGGCAACGATATCAGAAATTGTATAAGCGCTGTTCCACTGATAACTTACCCATGGATTTTTTACATCCTGCTGATTATAATCGGTCCAACGCTCGGAACTGGCCGTACTTGTTTTCACACCGTTATTCAAGGATGCAAGATTATCTGCGGTTTGCACACAGCTTTGTGATAATACCGGCATATCGCTCGCTAACATAGCTAGATTTCTTGCTTGAGGAAGTGCATCTACCACACGAATATGCGCAATCACCGGTATGCGCTGATTGGCAACCGCAATGGTACCTTCTACGGTATATGTATTACCCGCCTGATAAGTAGATGTGTCATAATAATTCCATACAACAGCAAATTCTGCCGCTACCTCACCACTGTTATAATAAACCTTGCGAGTATTTGGAAGAGAAATAACGCTTCCTTCATGCATAACGAGTGAGTAGTCTTGCGCAGCCGCAAAAGTATCATAAACATTTACTGTAGCAACCGCAGTCGCATCATATCCTTCTACCGCTCCTTTTACACTATAGATACCCGCTTTGGTATTATCTAAGCTCGTGGTATCCCAAGTAACTTTCAGTTCTTTACTGGTGCCATTGCTAAAAATTCCTGTCACTGTATTTGGCAGTTCAACGGTTTCATTCACAATGACTGCGTATTTGGAAACGAATTCCAAGGCACTCAACGTTTCTTCTGTACTCTTGGAGGAAGAGTGAAGTGTTATCGTATTGGTTTCTATCCCAATACCTTTGACTTGCAAACGAATATCTCCTGCTCGCTTTGTCGATTGAATGATGACAAGCGCTTTTCCATTGAACGCATTGCGTGTTGCACGCATAGGATCATCGATACGGAAAGACTGCGTATCCGCTTGATTGCCGTTGTCCACGCCAACGATTCTTCCTTCACCTTCCAATGTAAAAATCAGTTTCTGATTATTATCCGGAACGAAATTGTTATCCTCATCCAAAATATCAACCGTTATGTATGATAAATCATATCCGTCACATTCCAGTGTCTGTTTATCAGCTTCTAGCTTTGTTTTGGCAGCTGCTTTTGAAGTCGTTACGACTTTTCTACCCTGTGTATTGGTCACTTCTTCAAATGATCCGTTTTTTTCATCGAATGCTTTTACAGAAATGGTACCTGCTTCATATGGTAGATTGAATTCCGCAAAGTATCGACCATCAAATTCATTTCTGCCCTGTGCATTTTTCACTGCGATTTTTGTGCCTACTTCATTACCGTTCAGATATAATACTACTTTGTCCGCATCTGTAAATACCTGAACTTTCACTTGATCATTTTCTTTTACTAAATTGTCATTCCAGCTTTCACTCATATGCAGCGTTCTCACATCATCATTCCATAAACTTTGATATAGATAATAGATATCTTTGGCAAAACCGGTCGTATCCACGATGCCAAAATAGCTGGATCTTGGCGCAGGTCCTTGTCCGCTGATTGAGCCAACGCCAATGCCATTCCAAGGTGTGGGTTCACCTAAATAATCAAAGCCTGTCCACACAAATTCTCCCACATTCCAATCGTTTTCTTCCACAATCCGCCATGCTGTAGATGCTGAATGTCCCCAGCCGGCACGTGAAGTTTCATTTTCGTAATCCGTGCACCACAAATTCTCTTCATCTTTGAAATTCGTCCAGTACACATTTCTTGAATGATGCGCACTGGATGTTTCAGAACCGTACAATATCCAATCGGGATGTGCATTCCTCAAATCTTCATACTGTCGAGTGCTGGCATAATTGAACCCGACAATGCCGCCTGCTTTGTGCACTTCTTCGCATAGTGCGACTGCCAAAGCATTGTTCCCTTTTGCCTTATTGTCACCAATGGTTGGTCGATGATAAGGATCTTCTTCATGGAACCATGCGCAAATTTCTGCGATTTTATCTACATACCCTTGATCACTGCCGCCGCCTTCCAACAGTTCATTCCCAACGGAATACATCAATATAGATGCATGGTTACGACTGGTCTTTACCATTTGTCTTGCTACATACTCTGCCCATGTCATCTCTGATGATGTGCCATATGGTCCATTGTCTATCGGTGTATTAAACCAACGAGCAAAATCATTATAATTATTATTTTTGGAATAATACAGATGATCGAATGCTTCATTTATCACCAAAAGTCCAAGTTCATCACATGCTCTCAACATCGCTTCAGGCGCAGGATTATGCGTCACACGAATGGCATTCACACCCATTTCTTTCATGATTTTCATCTGGCGATAAACCGCATGATAATTCACAGCTGCACCCAACGCCCCCTGATCGGAATGCATACAGACACCTTTTAATTTTATATTTTCACCATTTAAGAAAAAGCCTTCTTCTCTTGTAAAGTTTATCGTTTTAAAGCCGATTGCCTCTTTGATGCGATCCACTTCTTCTTCACCATTGTATACGATTGATTCTACTTGATATAAAGCCGGTTGATTGCTTTTTACTGTCCAAAGTTTTGGATTCGTGACACGAAGATGTTGCGTGATCGTATCATCCGCTAACGCTTCTTGTGAAGTTTGTGCCACAATCTTGCCATTGGGATCATATACAATCGTTTGTACTTTGGTCGTATCTTGTCGATGCACGATTGTATTTGAAACCTCAACATCCGCTAAATTGGATGTGACACTTGGCGTAGATATAAATGTTCCAAGATCATCGATATGAGTTTCGTTCAAAACACGTAACGTAACATCTCTGTCAATACCGGAACCGGA
This sequence comes from Erysipelotrichales bacterium, assembly GCA_910576345.1. Lineage (GTDB taxonomy): Bacteria > Bacillota_I > Bacilli_A > Erysipelotrichales > Erysipelotrichaceae > C-19. The sequence goes on along the minus strand of CAJTIT010000005.1, from coordinate 16,535 downwards.
ATACCAACGAGAAGAAGGTAGCGGACTGATGACTTCCACTGCAATTACATTATCCGTTTCTCCATCACAAGTAACATATTCTGTAATATCGAAAGTAAAGCGATTATATCCATTATGATTTTCTCCTACTTTCTGCCCATTTACATATAACGTTGTATCCATATACGCACCGTCAAATACAAGCTGAATCGTTTTGTCTTTCATATGCTTTGGTAAGACGATATGTTTTCGATACCAACCGGTTCCACCAAGCAAGAATGCCGATTCTGCTTCTCCTGCGGTCGTAAAGTCATGCGAAATGCTAAAATCATGTGGTAGATTGATGGATACAAATTGTGATTCATCCAACGTTGTCGATGCACTGTCTACCTGTGTTTCTTTAAAAAGCCATCCTTCATTAAAATTATTGTCTCTTGTGAATGTCGTTGTATCGGTCACGATCTGTGTATCTTTAATAGGTGCATCACTTAAGAGCATCGCTTCCGATAACTGTGTCACTTCAAATGCGACTTCCTGTGGTGTCGTTAATGAAGACATGGCAGCATAAGCATTTTCGATTGCCTTTTTCAAATTCGCAACCGAGTTTGGATTTTTGCCAACGCAATCTACATTCTGCGCTTCTATGATTTTATCCAGAAGCGGTTTCTTATCAACTTCAAGATCTTGATAAGCCGTTTTCAATTCTTCCAATGAAGAAATGATCAAAGCCAAATCTTCACCTGCGTAAGCAGTATTTGCTTTGTTCAATGCCTCTAGCAATCGCTTTGCACTTGTAGATTCCCATCCTTGGTAATGATCAGGTGCTAACCCCAATGCTTTCACTGTATCGATCAAAGAAGCGTCAATTTGATGTTTTCCTTCTAATTTCGTGATTTTAAATTCTGCCGCAGATGCAAAATTACCCTGTCCTTCCAAAATTTCTAGTTTTACATAAAGATCGCTATTTCCATTTAACGATACATCTTTCGTACCAGCGGATGCATTCCATCTCGCTTCTGTTAAATACTTCCAATTTGTTTTATCATTTGAAGTATAAATTTTCATGAATTTAATATTACCGTTATCATCGCCGTCTGCCAAGTAAGGTCTTGTCGTATAAATCAGTTTTGACATTGCTTCTTGGTTATCTCTTGTGATTGTCACAACGGCAGGATTGACATTCCCTACCGAAAAACCACTCCATGCGGAATGCCAAATCGTTGATTCGTCTTGATCAATGGCTTTATCGATTCCTTGATTATGTGATGATTCTTGTGTGTTGGCTTCAATCGACGCAATACCGTTGCTTTCCACCGGCGTATATAGTTCCACTTCTGCCAATGTCGCTGTTGAACTGTAAGCAGAAAGGATTTCAATCTGCACTTTAGAAATCACATCATTGATTTCGATTCGGATCGGATCGCCATTCGGTGTCTGATCATCTGTAAAGTGCGTTTCTGTAAAAGTATTGATGACATCTCCATTCTCATCATAAAGCGTATATCTTGCTTTTTTCCATCGCCCATTCCCATCGCCGTTTGGAATATTGTCACCTTGTCTTGGCGTCAATTTCATAATACCAATTTCTGTAGACTGTGCTAGGGTAAGGGTTACGATAATTGGTGAAGATTCGCTTGGTGTATAATTGCTTCCTCTCCAATTACTTTCCCAAAATGTTTGTAAATCATCATCTTTTGCCTTGGCTATTGGATTACTGTCTACTTCGCTGGATGCGCTCAAAGTAAAATCCGTAATCTTATCATTGCCGGCAGTTGCCTTTGTGCTCACTTGTAATGACATAACGGATAATCCAAATGCCAAACAAGCTGCTAGAATTTTCTTTCCTAATTTCTTCATAATATATTCTCCTCTTTACATATATCCATATTTTCGCACTTAACAAAAAATCATAACCTCTATTATTTATATGTAATTTCAATCAGCCTTCATTTATTTTCGAATAATAGATATTCATTATCATTCATTTTTATAAAGTACTCAATGGTATTCTAACGAATCGTTATCCTCCTTTCTGATATTCGTTATCTTTCTAAAACAATTATAAAAGAAAAACATCAACAAAATCTTGACCTTTATATAAAAATCTTGCACTTCTTTATAGAGAAAATGATAAAGCAGGAAATTTTATCACTTCCTGCTTTTTCATCGTTATTGATTGGATGCCTGTGCTTTTCTTATCCAATATAATGCCGCGCCCATAACCATACATAGGAGAATCCAATATTGCAGATTTGTATCATCTCCGGTATTTGGCGTTTGATTTCCGGTAATCTGTTGATGGGTTGCATCATTTGGATTGGCAGGCTTGCTTGGTTGAACAGGTTTTGATGGATCAACCGGTTGTGTTTCTCGTAATTCTACCAATACGTAAGGACTGAAACTTGATGCCTCAAACACAACATCGTCGCCGACGATTTCAAAGATAACTTCTTGCGCTTGATCTTTGATGTGATAGAGCATCATTCTGTTACGATCCATGCCATCAGGTATGCGAATTTTCACTTTCACACTTCCATTTGGCTGTATTTTTACACCGTTTTGATATAGAGAAATATCCAACGGATATATATTTTCTACTTGCTTTGGAAGCAGATCCTTCACTGCATCTTCTTCCAACCTTGTTACAACAAGTTCTATATCTTCCGGTAAGGTAGCCGTTGTCGTTTCCAAAACTACATCAAAGTCTTCATTTTCTCTATACACCGGTTTCTCTAAATGATCATATGCATCCTGTAAAGCTTTCACCGCCTGATCCAGTGTTGGCTGATCAACATTTTCATCGTCGCATAGATTTTCAAGTGTTTGGTAGGCTTTTTCAAAAGCGATAAATCCTGTTTCTAAATACTCATCCTTTTGATCAAACACAGACTTCATATCTTTTAATAACTCATTCGCATCGGATTTATCCGCTTTTATGATCAAAGCTTCTTGTGCATTTGTCAATTGCTCACAAGCTTTTGCAAGTTCTTCTGCATTTGCATCAGCCTTGCTCAATAAATCAGTAGCGACTTTCAATGCGTCTTCAAACGTTTTTGCGCTGAGTGGAGTATACATTGTAGTATCTGTGATCGCTTCTGCTTTTTCGATTGCAGCTTTCAATTCACGCACATCAACCAAATCTGCATTCGCAACCTTGAGTGCATTTGTCAGTTCGGCAACTTCATCTTTCGTAATATCTTCACGTTCCAACTCTTTTTGTGCATCAGCGACTGCTTTTGCAAACGTGTTCCAAGAATTCGCTGTAAACCAATCTGCTTCAAGTGTATCGGCTTCCTTCAATAATTGGTTGATCACTGTTAGATTGACGAGAGCATTTTCAGCTTCCTGAAGTTTTGCGATCCATGCAAATGTTGTTTCATCTACCAACACGCCGCTTTGTAAATATGCGCTCGCATCACTCACAACAGTTTGTAAAGCTTGGAATGTTGCATCTGTGTATTGATGATCATCATTATTGAACACAGATAAGCGATCCAATTCATTCTGAAGCGCTTGGGTAGCATTCGCTTTCAACACTGCTGTTGCATCTTCACATGCTTTGATAGCATTCTGAACTTCTTCCTTTGTCGCATCTTCTTTTGCAACAATCTCTTTTGCTTGATTTAATAAGCTTTGATATTCACTCCAAACATCTGGATCATATGCACTTTCGCCATAATTCTTTTCTGCATCTTTGATAGCGTCTTTTAACGGTTTCAAGTCAACAAGCGCTTGTTTTAACTGATCTAACTCAGTTTCCATATTTTTGACTGCATCACTTGTTAAATTTTCCTCATCAGCCAATATTGACTCGTAATGATCAACTTTTTCTAGGAAAGCATCCAAGGTCTTTTTCGTATAATCACTACCGGAATCAAGTTGCTTAACTGCTTCCAAGTATGCCAACTTTTCGTTGAGTAGCTGTTTTGTCACAAGTTTTGCGGCAGCGCTTTGTAATGCCGCATAAGCATCATCAACCTCTGCTTGTGATTTTTCATCAATGTCATCAACTACTGCTTGCGCAAGTGTTAATGCATCTTTGAATTCCTGCCAATGATAACTTAAATACGCACTTTCTTCATAATCCTTGACCACATGGACATAATCCATGAATTCTTGGATATCTGTTGCTTTTTCTACCAATGCGCCAATCGCTTTATTCAATCGTGCCAGTGTATCATCAATCAAATACTGTGTACGAACCGGCATTTTGATAACCTTGTCTGCCTGTGCCATCGCTTTTTCAAATGCCGGCTTCGTAGATGGCGTATATAAATCGCTGTTCAATTTATCTTTGTATTGATTGTATACGCTTTGCAATTCACTAATGTCACCATTAACGATTTCATAATCATTGAATAAAATGATCTCTTGCAAGTTTGGCGCAATTCCATTCCACTGAATTTCAATTTCAAAAATATGATCAAATTCATAATTTTCAAATGCATTTAACGTACGCTCCAATTTTCCGATCGTTGCTTCACTGATTACCGTTTCACCTTTGCGATACCCACGAATGATAACATCCGCATTTGAAATTGTCGCACCGGATTGTAACACGTTGAAGCGTTTGGTTTCTGTATTTTCACTCAATCGATACAAGATGGAGCCACTGGTTGCACCTTTGCTTGTATCTGGTTTATAAGAAGTTTTCAAATCTCCGTCCAACAGATTGTAAGGTACAAATCCAACAACTTCAATCGGATTTGATACAAAGGTAGGATCATTATAAGCAGGAACATATTCACCATCATTCAGAACAATCTCATTGAATTCCACTGCACGATTCTGATTTCTGGCAGTGAATTCTATTTTAAGATATCGTCCGCTCTTTTGGAAAGGAATACTTTCCGCATATACTTTATTCGGATAACGACTGCTTGTTTGGTATACGCCGGATTGTAATGCGGATACGTTGGCATCATCGCTATTCTCTACACCGTCACCCATCTGCATGATTGCCGAACCCCAATCATTCAAATCATCGCTCAGATACATATTTGCATCTCGGATATAATCGGTCGCACTATCCTGGCAATATAATTTCACATTGTTTAGATTTCTTGATTGTCCAAGATCATAGATAATGGTATCTCCTGCATTTGGCAGACCTGCGAATTTCGTCCTTGTTTCAATGTCACCGTCAAATGCAGCACCGTTTTCACGCGTATCGCCCCATGATGCGACAAGAGAAACATTAGAGCTCTCCAATGCGATTTCTTCCACCTCATTGCTTGTAACGATGAAAGAATTCAGATTCGCCTGTACTTCTGCGCCACTTTGATTGATCAATCGTACATATCGTCCAATTCCGGGATTATTTCGATCACTTACGGTTTCCCAATGAACTGCATTATTGGAAACTTGAAGTGTCAAGCCGCTTTCATCACTTAGATCGATTGAAATCTGCTTCAAATCTTTGATCCGCGCAAATTTGTATCCGATATATTCTTGATCGGCAAGTGTTATGGACGATGGGGTCATAGCGTCTCGATCATCACTATGCTCTGCGCTTAAAGCAAGATTTGTATTCGTATAAATATATTTGGCAGTTGTATCTGCACCTTGTTGTTTGACATCAAACTCTGAAAAATGAACCCATCTATTAACTTCCTGCATATTTGTCATACGGATATATCGTGCAGAAATTCCTCCAAGATTTTCATTGATGACGTCTTTACCGCTGGTAACTCCGGTATATTCTTTATAAGTTGTCCAAGTAACATTATCCAAGGAATACTCTAATTTATATTTTAACCATTTATTACCTGCATCACGGGAACCGCCGATTACCACATGAACATCACCGATTGGGAAGATACCGCCAAGATCATAGCCAATATAATCTCCAACGATACTCTTATCCCCGGTCAAATAATATTCAGCGCTTGTATCATCATTTCCATCATGCAGGTTGGCTTCGCTTTGACCAGACTGCGTATATTCGTGCCATTCCGGCGTTTTGATGATATGATACTGCATTTCTGTCGCTTCTTGTGGCGGTGTAGCCTCTAGTTCAAATGCACGCCACCATTTCTCTACACGCTCCAAATTGCGAACGCGTACCGCAGTAGCTTTAATATTTTGATCGCTGACATTCGCTATAAATTCTCCCTTGTTTTCGTATGTTCCAAGCGATACCCAGTTGGTGCCATCCACCGTATATTCCAAAGTACCTTTTGTAATCATGTCGCCAGTCGCATTTTGTTTAAAATACACAATTCCCAATGGTTGTAAACCATCCGCAAATGTTAATTTGATTGCCGCATCTTTCAACGTATAGTCTAGATTTGGTGAAGATTGATATCTTAAATCAGCTGATGTTCCACGATCTCCATCATTCAAGCTACTTAAATTACCGCTTGCCACTACTTGATTTTCCAATGAAATTTCTCCGGCATAGGTATCCGTAGATGCAGCATCCGATTTATTGATCTCAATTTCGCGGCATCCCAACCACATATTGCTGCGATCCTTTGTCGCAATCAAACGTACTCCAAGTACCTCCAAGTCCAGATTTTCAGCCTTAATTGTTTGCGCTGTCGTACTTACTTCAGTACCTGCAATATCCAACCAATTTTTTCCATCCTCTGTATATTGAATCTTTGCACCACCAAAAGTATCGTTAGGATTACTTGACGTTCCCATCTGGAAAGCAACTGTTCTCAATGAAATTGGCTTTGTATAACGTAGTCCAATATAATCACCTGTTACGGTATTATTTGGATTTTTCCACACAACCTCGCTACCTGTATTGTCATCCGTAAGTGCTTCCAATGCGGTCTTACCGCTTGGTAGTGATGGTTTATCCATACGAGATGTAATCAATTTCGTAATTTGAATATTAGGATTCACCATTGGTGAAACAAGCAAAGAAAGCTCGCTTTCCAAGTTTTCCAAGAATGGTTTGATCCGTGCTGTACCAACAGCCGCATATTCCAAATGGTCTACATAATGATAAGAATGTGTTTTTGAAACTTCAAACGCTGCTTGACCGGTTGTGAAATATTCCCAAATTTCATCTGTAGTAGCTTCATTTTTTAATGCGATTGCGGCATTCAGATAATTGATACCTGCATCCATGGATTCTTCCCAACAATCCATCCAGTAAATCAATTGATCTCGTGTGCGCTCATTGCCCGGATGCTCTTTATAGTAAACTGCATACTCTTTCAACGTGGTAAACTCTTGTATGAGTTCTTCTGCTTGTACAATATAATCGCCATCCTGTTTCAACAAGTTCAAAAATTCATCCAATTTTGGCGCCAATTCTGCAGATTCTCCTCGACTTCCGGTATTGGAATTTTTCATATGACGACTGAGCTCACGAAGTGCTGTTGAGCTTTTTGTTTCTAAAGCGCTTTGATGATCCATATACTTAAAGCTGTCTTCCCAATTTTCTCTTGCTTCTTCATTACTCTTCCATACATTCCATGTATAATCCGCATTTGCAAACAGTGCAGACTTATTTGCTTCTGCCTGTTGCATTGGGTTCAAAATGACACCAGCAACTTTTTCAGGATCGATATTTGGATTCAAAAACTCTTCATTTCCATCCATAATCAAACTGTCTTTTGTATTATCGGAACAAGGCCAGTTGATCCACAAATAGACCGGACGATTCATATAGTTATAAAAAGAATTGATAAAGCTAGAGCTTGCATGTCCCCAAATCGTACCTCCTGTTTGAATGATCGGAACAGAAGAAGGCAACTGTTTTAACGTATGCATTTCTTGGATGGAATCATTTTCCCATCCACTTTGTCCGCTCCAATAATCATGAGGGCAAAACAAAATATCCGTTTTCAAACCAGGTACTGTTTTTGCTTTTTCTTTCATCCATGCATCCAAATCATTCATCAAACGAATGTAGTTATTTGGATTGTTTTGAGGTACGCCTGCATCATCTGCCAAGATAGCAAATTGTCGAACACCGACATCCATAACTTGGGTAAATTTTTGTTTGATGATTTCTAAATCTTCTTGATAAGAAGCATCGGAATCAAATCGCACAGCGTTATGCATAAATGTATGCAATGCATAAACATAATAACATTTGCTTTCATTTCCTGCTCTGGCCAAATACTCAATATCCTTTAGTTTTTCATCATCATATAATGTACGCCAATTTTTATTATGATAGGGATCATCTTTTGGAGCGTAAACATAATTATTCATTTTATAATCGCCACCATAGCGCATCAGCTGCGCACGATCCTCCACAGACCATGGATCACCATAATACCCTTCGATAAACCCGCGTCCTTTGATATCCGCATAGTCATAAATTGTCAATTCTTCCACCAAATTTGTTTCCATTTGTTGAAAGATTTCTTTTAAGGTTGTAATGCCATAGAATGTCGCATCGGTATCTTTACCCAATATCGCAATCGTATCCTCACGGATGATCAATGAATAAGCATCTATGTTCGTCAAATGCGAATCATTTACATGATTCTCTTTGAAATATGCATCCACTGTTCCATTGGAATTATGAATTCCCAACAATACATTGGTCTTACCGTTAACGACGGCATTGCTGTAAGATAGATTGCCATGTTGGATACTGAAACCTTTCAGACCCATAACTTGTTCAATCTTTGCCCTTGTGAACGTATCAATGCCATCTTCTGCCACGACATTGACTTGAGTTTTCAGCTCCGTTTGCTTTGCATCGTAGCTGATGTCATGTACACTAGGATAAAGCTCATACGTTTGCGTTGGCTCGCTTGCTAGTGTCGTCAAGAATTGAAAACATGAACAAATCATAACAACAGCCAGTATTGCGGCAACTTGCTTTTTTAAGTTCCTCTTCATAATGCTATGTTCCTTTCTTTCTCACTTATATCATATAGGGAAATGGCTAGCAAAATCTTGTCATATGTATAAAAATCTTGCACTATTTAGTGTTTTCTATAAAAATGGAAACGTTTCAATGTTTTTCATAAAAATAGAAAAACACAGGAATCATCATTCCTGTGCTCTTTATATCATGCTATTTAAATGCTTTCTTAAATCGTTCAAAAGGTGATTCCTGTGATTTTTTGCTGCGTATTTTTTCATACAGTTCTTTTTCATCTCTGGAAATCTTTGTTGGAATCTCAATCGTGATTTCTACAAATTGATCTCCCTGTGCTCCACGTGCAGACTTCACACCTTTCCCGCGCAAACGGAACTGTTGACCGTATTGCGTTCCTGCAGGAATTGTAAGTTCCACATCACCATAAACCGTAGGCACATCAATCTTGCAGCCAAGAGTCGCATCAACAGCACTAATAGGCACACTAATTCGAATATCATTTCCATCACGTGTAAACGTCTTATGACGTGTTACAAGTATCTCAATATAAAGATCTCCATTGGATCCTCCATTTACTCCACGCTCTCCCTTATTTGGAACGCGTACTTGCTGGCCTGATTGAATACCGGCAGGAATCTTAATATTGAGTTTTACCCGCTTATGCTCATACCCGCGCCCATGGCAATGATCACATTTGCGTTTGATTGATTTACCGCTTCCTTGGCAATCCGGGCAAACGCTTTGACTTTGAAATATACCAAATGGGGTACGCTGTTGAGATGTTACGGTACCGCTGCCACCACAAGTACCACATGTTTGGATGTCACTTTTGGAATAAGCGCCGGTACCGCCACAAGCATTACATTGATCATCCACATCGATGGTAATTTCTTCTTCTTTTCCAAAAATCGCGTCCATGAAATCAATGCGCATCTGCATGAAACGGTCATTTCCCTTACGAGGTCCACTGTTTTGTCCTTTGGAGCGACCACCGAATCCTCCTCCAAAGAATGAACCGAAAATATCGCTGAAATCTTCAAATCCGCCAAATCCGCTTCCTCCAAAATTAGCGCCTTCCATTCCGGCATGACCAAACTGATCATAGGTCGCTTTCTTCTGAGGGTCGGAAAGCACTTCATATGCTTCATTGACTTCTTTAAACTTTTCTTCCGCACCAGGTTCTTTATTTACATCAGGGTGATATTTTTTTGCCATTTTACGAAATGCGCGTTTGATTTCATCATCACTGGCACCTTTTTGTAAGCCCAGCACTTCATAATAATCTCGTTTATCCATCATTTTCACCTTCCTGCTTCATCAGAATGCTTCCTAACGTTTGAGACATAAGGAAGTGATTTACGTATGCTATCAACGATAAACACAAACAACTCCTAGTGCGTTTACACTAGGAATTGATCATCTTAGTTTTTTTCTTCAAACTCCGCATCCATTACATTATCGTCATTGCCCGGATTTCCTTGTGCATCCTGCTGCTGATACATGGCTGCGCTTGCTGCCTGCGCTGCCTTTTCCAATTCTTCCAGTTTGGTTTTCACAGATGCCATATCATTCTCATCCAATGATTTCTGTAAATCATCGCGTAGTTTGATCGTTTCTTCTTTTTGTTTTGCATCAATTTTATCTCCGGCTTCTGCAATCGTTGTATCAATTTGATTGATGAATGCCTCCGCACGATTACGCAAATCTACCTCTTCTTTTCGCTTATCATCTTCTGCTTTATGTTCCTCTGCTTCTTTCACCATACGATCAATTTCATCCTCGCTCAAGCCGCTGGAATTCTGAATCGTGATAGATTGCTGTTTTCCGGTACCTTTATCTGTTGCAGAAACATGAACAATTCCGTTTACGTCAATATCAAATTTCACTTCAATTTGTGGTACACCACGTCGCGCCGGAGCAATGCCGTCTAGCTTAAACAGACCCAATTCCTTATTGTCATTTGCCATTGGACGCTCTCCTTGCAATACACGGATATCCACGGCAGGTTGATTGTCAGCTGCTGTAGAGAAAATCTGAGATTTGCTTGTAGGAATCGTAGTATTTCTTGAAATCAATGTCGTCATGACGCCACCCATAGTTTCAATACCTAATGACAATGGCGTAACATCCAGCAACAAGACATCTTTAACGTCACCGGCAATGACACCACCTTGGATGGCTGCTCCCATCGCAACAACTTCATCCGGGTTTACAGAACGATTTGGTTCTTTACCTAAAATATTTTTCACCGCTTCCTGAACAGCCGGAATACGTGTAGATCCACCTACCAGTAAAACTTGGTGAATATCATTCTTTGTAAGTCCGGCATCTCGCAACGCATTGCGTACCGGTTCCATTGTGCGATCCACCAAATGTTTGGTCATTTCATCGAATTTTGCACGCGTTAAATTGCTTTCAAAATGAAGTGGACCACTTGCGCCCGCAGAGATAAATGGTAGAGAAATCTGTGTTTGCGCCATACCACTTAAATCTTTTTTTGCTTTTTCTGCAGCTTCTTTCAATCGTTGCATTGCCATTGCATCTGCGCTTAAATCCACGCCATTTTCTTTCTTAAATGTGTCTACCATCCAGTTAACAACAACATTGTCAAAATCATCGCCGCCTAATTTTGTATCTCCGTTGGTAGAAAGAACTTCAAATGTTCCATCAGCCAATTCCAAGATGGAAACGTCAAAGGTACCACCGCCTAAGTCATAGACGAGTACTTTCTGTTCCTGATCGGTTTTATCCAATCCATATGCAAGCGCCGCAGCTGTCGGTTCATTGATAATACGCTCTACTTCCAATCCTGCAATCTTTCCGGCATCTTTGGTTGCCTGACGTTGTGCATCATTGAAATACGCCGGTACAGTAATGACCGCTTTTTCCACTTTTTCTCCTAAGTAATCTTCTGCATAGCCTTTCAAATACTGTAAGATCATCGCAGAAATTTCCTGTGGTGTGTAATCTTTGTCTTCCAAACGTACTTTTTCATTAGTTCCAATCTTACGCTTGATGGAACTAACTGTATTTTTGTTGGTTACTGCCTGTCGTTTTGCGGCATCGCCAACAATACGCTCTCCGTTTTTATATGCGACAACGGACGGTGTCGTTCTGTTTCCTTCCGGATTGGTGATAACTTTGCATTCACCGCCATCCATAACACTCACACATGAATTTGTCGTACCTAAGTCAATACCTATAATTTTACTCATTTTCATTTCCTCCTTTGACTTATTCGCTTACTTTTACAAGTGCTGCACGAAGCACACGATCTTTCAACATATAACCTTTTTGCAATACCTCTAAAACAATGCCCGATTCGACATCTTCTACCTTTTCCTGCATCAGCGCATTGTGGTAATTTGGATCGAACGGTTTCTCTAAGGCTTCAATTTCAGTGACGCCTTCTTTTTCTAAAATTGATTTCAACTGTGTATAAATCATTTCAAATCCTTTGACATAATTTACAACTGCTTCATCTTCTACGGTTACGGCAAGCGCACGTTCCAATGAATCTATCACAGGAAGCACTTCACTGGCAAAACTTTGAATGCGGTATTTACGTACATTCTCACTTTCCGCTTGTAATCGTTTCTTCATATTGTCCGCATCTGCATACGCTTTGAAGTAAGCATTTTTACTTGTCGCCAGTTCTTCTTTCAACTGTTTAACCTCATCTTCCAATGCTTTGATTTTTTCTTCTTCTTTCGAAGCCTTGACTTCTTCCGCTTTTGGATTTGACGTTTCGTTTTTCTTTGCTTTAGACGCTGTCGCTGTCCGTTTCTTTTTCATTTCCGCTGCTTTTTCATTGACGGTTTCTTTCTTTTCCATTCAAACTCTCCTATTCTTTTCTACATTCTTCCTGATATAAGTCTTCAATTACTTTACTCATATACTCCATTAAGGCAACAACACGATTATATTGCATTCGTGTAGGTCCAACAATCATCAACTGCCCTTCTTCATCATCGTTGAGTTTAAATTTGCTGGCAACGATCGCAACGTCATTGAGTTGCAAAATTTCATTTGCTCCTTCATCTCCGATGCGAATCATCAAATCTCCCTCATGATTGGCAAGCTGTCTCCATATCGAAGAATTTTCTAACATATTCATCAATTGTTTCAGTTTCTCTATGTCTGCAAATTCCGGCTGATACAGCATATTGCTTTGACCGCTTGTATACACATGATCGCTAGCAAATTTTACAAACGCATTGACGAAAGCCTGAAACAATACTTCATGTCTGGAAATATGCGCTGCCAATAACGGCTGAATTTCCTGCATGCGTTCCACAACATTACAAATGGGCGTTCCTGACAGCTTATCATTCATAATGGCACAGCAGTTTTTCAAATCTTCTAAACTGATCGTTTCTTCGAACTGGAACGTTTTGTTTTCCGTATGTCCATGATCTGTCACGAAAATGGCGACTGCACTACGATCAGAGATGGGAATCAACTGTATATGCTGAAGCCGCTGACATTTGGAATCCGGACCCAATACGACCGATGTCAAAGAGGTCATTTTTGATAAAATATCACAGCTTTTCTGAACGATTTCATCCAAGGAATAGTGACGCTCACGAAATACTTTCTGCAAGGAATTCTTCACACCTTCATCCAATTCCTTTTCCATCAAATTTTCTACATAATAGCGATAACCTGCTGAACTCGGTATTCGACCGGAAGATGTATGGGTTTTTTCCAATAACCCTTCGCTTTCCAAGGCAGCCATTTCATTGCGTATGGTAGCAGAGGAACATGGAACGTCCAACAAAGACATCAAGGTTTTGGAGCCAACCGGTTCTGCTGTTCTCGTAAATTCCTCTACAATCGTTTTGAATATCACGATTTGGCGATTCGTCAGCATTCCAAACACCTCTCTCTAGCACTCTTGCTGTGCGTCTGCTAATAGTATATGCTTTTTTGTTAGCAGAGTCAATGGTTAAGTGCTAATTATTTCATTTTTTATGGATACTTTCTTTTCACACATCCGTTTTTGTTATTCGTTGACATCGATAGTATTTCCATCCATGATAAAAATATAAGAAAAAAAGGCAGTAACATCCATAGCAATACTATGTCCGTTATAGCCTCTTTTTCCTTATATAAATCAATTATTCAGCAATGCGATCCATCTTTTTGAAAAATATGAACATTGCGCCCAATAACAGATAAATAACAATACTGCTACCGGTTTGCGTTGCACCGGTATTGGTGATTGGATTGTTATTTTTCTTTGTTGTCTCATCATTACCCGGCTTATTGTTTGTTTCATCTTTTGGAGGTTTGTTTTGATCGTTGTTGGTATCATCTTTTTTGTTGCTTACCAATGCTTTGATTGCCTGATCCAGCATATCCACCTGTTGATCGATTTCAGCTTGAGTAACGTTCATATCCGACAATAGCGCTTCGGCCTTTTCCACTTCAGCCATGAGCAACTGATAACTTTCAGCAGTATAATCATCAGCAGAAAGTGCCTTTGCCGCTTCTATTTTGTTTTTCAATACATCAAAGTCTAATGTTTTGGAATGATAGCTCAGACCATATCCTCTTGCATACACAATTTGATTGGAATAGCTGGTACCTTCTAATTTCGGTATGCTGACCGGAAGTTTTCCACTTGCTCCAAATACACCAAGTGCAACTTCAATGCCTGCAATGATATTTGGACCATAGGCAGATTGAGAACCTGTAACACCGCCCACTAAAGCCTCTGTTACATCAACGGAGGATCCTTTACAGCCATACACCGCCATAATTGCGTCAGCTTTGTCATAAAATTGTACATCGTATGGTTTGTCCACAGAAATTACGATTGCATTTTTACCATTGTTTTTTGCATAGTTTACAAATGCATTTGTACCTGCATAGAGCCAATGATTGCTTGTTACTCTGGAAACGTTTGATATTTCTGAATGAACAACGATGGTATCCGCCCAATCAATATCAGTCTGCACCGCTGCCAAATCTGCGCTTGAAAAGCGAACAACCTTTACTTGTGCGCCTGCCGGAATCAAGCCGGCTTCTTTTGCTCTGTTCCATCCCATGATCATTTGTGCTTTTTCATTATCATAAGGACACATCATCAATACTTTACTATTTTCTGTAATATTTAAAGGAAGTATTTCATTTTCGTTTTTTACAACTGTAACTGCCTTTGCTGCGATTTTTCTTTCCAGCTCACGATTATCTTTACTTCCGACAACAGCTTTTGCTTGATCAAGAGAATAGTTATTTTCACTCCAATCAAGAATACCGCGTTTTTCTTTTACAGTTAAGATTCTCCTTACTGCGTCATTCAAACGTTCTTCAGAGATTTCATTGTTGTTCACTGCCGTTTCCACACCGTCAATAATCGCATCCAAAGCCTGCAAATCATCTAAATCATACAATACGCAAGGCATACAAATCATATCCACACCTGCGTTGATTGCCAATTTTACAGCCTGTACCTGATCATATGTATCGGATACGCCCTGCATATTCATCGCATCGGTACATACGATACCTGAAAAGCCCATTTCACCTTTCAGTAAGTCGGTAATAATTGCTTTGGACATCGTTGCCGGCAGTTTTTCCTGCTGCCCTGTTTTGTCAGATAACACCGTACTGTTATCTAATTGTGGATATAGAATATGAGCGGTCATAATCATTTCAATTCCTTGATCGATCGCAACTTCATATGGTTTCAATTCATTTTGTAGTAAAACATCTTTAGATTTATCTACAGAAGGAAGTCCATAATGAGAATCTGTGGCAGTATCTCCATGTCCGGGGAAATGCTTTGCACATCCGATAACATTATATTCTGCAAGACCCTGAATGGTCTTAGAGGCCATTTCACCGACCATGGCAGCATCATCACCATAAGACCTTAAACCAATTACCGGATTATTTGCATTGTTATTTACATCCACCACCGGTGCCAAATTGGTATTAATACCAAGAACGCTCAACTCACTACCGATGATCTGACCGGCATTTCTAGCATATTCGCTGTTCCCTGTCGCACCCAATGCCATATTACCCGGAAGCGCCGTTCCTGAACCTAAGCGATATACAGAGCCTCCTTCTTGATCTGCTGAGATAAGCAATGGAATACCGTTATCTTTTGTAGCAGCTTTTTGAAGATCCATTGATAATTGAAACGTATCTTCCGTTGTTTGAATATTTTGGGCAAAATAAATAATTGCGCCAAAATCATAATCTTCCACTATTTTTTGAACCTGCGCATTCATTTTGGTAAACGGCTGTTTTTCCACACTATCAGTGACATCTTCATCCCAATAACGGAAATCCACCATTAACATTTGCGTGATTTTCTGACGCAAAGTCATGCGATTTATCATGTCCTCAACACGATTACTTGCTTTTACATTGGCTGTAACAACTGTTGAACACATGGCAAAGGCCAGCATCAGCAATCCTGTCTTTTTAAATATATTTTTCATTTAAATGCCTTCCTTTCTTATCATCAATCATGGATGAATGCATTCAAAAACTTACTCCTTTCCACCAATCGTTCATACACGTTGATGATATACAAACCAATTATAAGACTATGAAACTAAATTTTCAAGCGATAATGAAAATATCTTATAAAAAGTATGATTCGAAAATGATAATGTCTTAATGTAACGAAATTGATTTTGTCCTAAAGTATGTTATAAAATAAGACCTCATGAGAAAGAGAGGTCATTATGAGAAAGGTTGATCTAAGAATGAATGAACAATTAAAGTATGATGTTAT